>JAYUGJ010000060.1:0-14487 GCA_043738425.1 Burkholderiales bacterium | reverse complement strand
TCGTTGATGATCGCCAGCAGGTCTTGCGGCACGCTGCTGGAGCCATGCATCACCAGGTGCGTGTTTGGGATGCGTTTATTGATCTCTTTGATGCGCTCGATCGCCAGGATGTCGCCGGTGGGTTTTCGGGTGAATTTGTAGGCGCCGTGGCTGGTGCCGATGGCGATGGCGAGCGCGTCAAGCTGCGTTTTTTTCACAAAATCCGCCGCTTGCTCTGGGTCGGTCAACAACTGCTCCATGGTCATCGTGGCTTCAGTGCCGTGGCCGTCTTCCTTGTCGCCTTTCATGGTCTCGAGCGAGCCCAAACAACCCAGTTCGCCTTCGACGGTGACGCCCAATTTGTGCGCCATGTCGACCACCTTGCGGGTAACTTCGACGTTGTAGTCGTAGCTGGCGATGGTTTTGCCGTCGGCCTGCAGTGAGCCGTCCATCATCACCGAGCTGAAGCCCAAATCGATCGCGCCTTGGCACACCTCGGTGCTTTGGCCGTGGTCTTGGTGCATGACCAGCGGAATGTGCGGCCAGCTCTCTACCGCGGCTTGAATCAGGTGTTTGATGAACGGCTCACCGGCATATTTGCGCGCACCGGCGCTGGCTTGCAAGATGACCGGTGCGCCGACCTCATCGGCCGCGGTCATCACCGCCTGCACCTGTTCGAGGTTGTTCACATTGAAAGCCGGAATACCGTATCGATGCTCGGCCGCGTGGTCGAGCAATTGGCGCATGGAAACAAGTGGCATGGTGTGCTCCGTGGGGGTGTTGAATCTGCGAGCGGCCGGGCGAATCGTCAGCAACGCGGCCGTAAAAAATTCGAAAACTGGGGTCGCGTGCAGCGCACCGACAGCCGGAAATTATCGGGTCGCGACCGGGTGATCACCACCCCTCAGCCGTGGGTCGAAAAGCGCGGCAAATTACCGCCGTGCCCACCAGGTTGTGACTCGCATCACGCGCCCGCGGTGTCGCGTCAACCGACGCGGCACACCTTCAGCATGTTGGTGCCACCGGGGTAACCCATCGGCTCGCCGATCGTGATCGCATAGGTGTCGCCGGGCTTGAGCACCCCGTTTTCCACCAACAACGTCTCGGCGCGCGCGAGCGCCTGGTCACGGTCGGTAAAGCTGGGGATCAATATGGGCCGCACGTTGCGGTACAGCGCCATCTTGCGCTGGCTGTTGAGCTGCGAGGTCAGGCCAAAAATCGGCACGTGAATTTTGTGTCGGCTCATCCACAGCGCGGTCGAACCCGATTCGGTCAACGCAAGAATCGCTTTACAACCGAGGTGGTACGCGGTGAACAACGCCGCCATCGCAATCGATTGGTCGATGCGGCCGAACTGTTTGTTGGTGAAGCCGGCGTCGAGCGAAATCTCTTCGGCACGCTCGGCTTCGATGCAAATCGACGACATCATTTCGACGGTTTCGACCGGGTATTTGCCGGCCGCTGTTTCGGCGCTCAGCATCACCGCGTCGGTGCCGTCGAGCACCGCATTGGCCACGTCGCTGACCTCGGCCCGCGTGGGCACCGGGTTGACGATCATCGACTCCATCATTTGGGTGGCGGTGATGACGATGCGGTCGAGTTCGCGCGCCATCTTGATCATCTTTTTTTGCAGCGCAGGCACCGCCGCGTTGCCGACTTCGACTGCCAAGTCGCCGCGCGCCACCATGATGCCGTCGCTGGCTTTCAGAATGCTTTCCAGCACCGGGATGGCTTCGCTGCGCTCGATCTTGGCGATCAACGCGGCCTTGTGTTTGTAGGGCTCACCGGCCACGTTGGCGAGCTGGCGCGCCATTTCCATGTCGGTCGCATTTTTCGGAAAACTCACCGCCAGGTATTCGCACTGGAAGCCCATCGCGGTCTTGATGTCCTCCATGTCTTTGGCGGTCAACGCCGGTGCGGTCAAGCCGCCGCCGGCTTTGTTGATGCCTTTGTTGTTCGACAACTCACCGCCAATGACCACCGTGGTGTGCACCTCGGCACCGCGCACCGCATCGACCGTGAGCTTGAGCAACCCGTCGTTCAACAGCAGCGTGTCGCCAGGCCGCACATCGCGCGGCAGTTCCTTGTAGTCGAGGCCGACGCGGTCTTGCGTACCGAGGGCCGAGGTCACGCCGTCGAGCACGAATTTTTGCCCGGCTTCAAGCATGATCCTCCCGCCCTCGAATTTGCCGACGCGGATTTTTGGGCCCTGCAGGTCGGCCATGATCGCGACCTCTTTGCCGACCTTGCGCGACACCTCGCGTATCAACGCCGCGCGGTCGATGTGGTCTTGCGCGGTGCCGTGCGAAAAGTTCAGCCGCATCACGTCGACACCGGCGCGCATCATGCGTTCCAACACCTCGGGTGAGCTCGATGCCGGGCCGAGGGTGGCGACGATTTTGGTGGCACGCGACATGGGAACGGTCTCCGGTGGAATTTTTGACAGTCTGACTTCAGCAACCTGACCAACGCGCTCAGCGCTGATCACCGCCGTAGTGTCACGCCGCCGCGCGGCGTTCCAATATCGCAATCGCCGGCAGCACCTTGCCCTCGAGCATTTCCAAGAACGCCCCACCGCCGGTGCAGATGTACCTGACACCCGAGCCGACGCCGAACTTGGCGATGGCAGCCAATGTGTCGCCGCCACCGGCGATGCTGAATGCGCTCGATGCGGCGATCGCGTGCGCGATGACTTCGGTGCCGTGCGAGAACGCCTCGAACTCGAACACCCCCACCGGCCCGTTCCACACGATGGTGCCGGCCGACTTCAGCTGCTCAGCCAGCAAGGCCGCGGTCTTCGGGCCGATGTCCAAAATCAAATCGTCGGCGGCCACATCGGCGGCGGCTTTGATCGTCGCAGGCGCATCGGCGGCAAAGGTTTTGGCGGTCACCACATCGACCGGAATCGGCACCTCGGCACCACGCGCTTTCATCGACGCAATGACCGCGCGCGCCTGGTCGACCAAGTCGGCTTCGGCGAGCGACTTACCGATCGGCAAACCGGCCGCCAACATGAAGGTGTTGGCGATGCCACCGCCCACGATGAGGCGGTCGACCTTGGCCGACAGCGCTTCCAGAATCGTCAACTTGGTGCTGACCTTGCTGCCTGCCACGATGGCCACCAGCGGCGCTTTCGGTGCCGCCAACACGCGCGTGATGGCATCGGCCTCGGCGGCCAGCAGCGGGCCGGCGCAGGCAACCGGCGCGAACTGCGCGATGCCGTAGGTCGAGGCCTGTGCGCGGTGCGCCGCGCCGAATGCGTCGTTGACGTAGATATCGCACAGCGCGGCCATCTTGCGGCTGAGCGCTTCATCGTTTTTCAATTCGCCGATGTTGCCGCGGCAGTTTTCGAGCATCACCAATTGGCCCGCCGCCAGCGCGCGGCCATCGACGGTGAATCCATCGACCCAGCCGCTGATCAGCGGCACCGGGCGGCCCAACAACTGGCTGACGTGTTCGGCAATCGGTGCCAGCGAATCGGCCGGCGTCATATGGCCTTCGGTAGGCCGACCCAGGTGCGAAGTCACCATCACTGCCGCACCGGCTTGCAGCGCAGCTTCGATACACGGCAACGAAGCGCGGATGCGGGTGTCGTCGGTGATGCGCCCGCTGGCGTCTTGCGGCACGTTGAAATCAACGCGGATGAAAACCCGTTTGCCGGCGACTTGGTGGTCGGCAATCAAGTCAGTGAATTGGATCGCGCGCATGGTGTGGTGCCCCTTTTTTTGAGTTTAAAGGGACCGCCATCGCGGTGGTTTGCACGGCGGCGCCGCGGTCGCCCACGCTGCGTTTTACTTCGATGGCGCAACGGCGCTTGGGTTGGTCGGTGCGTCGGCTTGCGAGCGGGCCGCGACCACGCGGCGGTCGGCGTCGGTCGCGATGTGATCGGCCGCGTTGCCGTCGCTGCGGTTGGTCAGGCTGCCGATTGCGCCGCTGGTTACGCGGGCATCGAGCTGCGGTGCCACCGCGCCGATCTGGTGTTCGCGCATGTAATCGTTCATCTCGCGCCAGCCCGCAAAGATGGCGGCTTTGTCGGTTTTTTTGTTCAGCGCGAAACAGTCTTCAATCGCGTGCCCCGCATGGCGGCAGGCGCTGCCGACCGCATTGCCTTCGGCAACCCGCGCGGCCACCACTTTTTCAGGCGAGTCGATACCTAGCCAGTCGCAACCAGACAACCCGGCTGCCGCACTGGCGATCAACACAACAACAGCGAAAAGGCGCATCACAGGTCGGGGCAGCGCTGGCAAGCAGCGCATGGTTTTAGGTTGCCAGAGGTATCGGCGAAACGCGCCCGCGCTTGAATCAACCCAGTCCGGCAGCGCGGCTGGGCGGGTAACCCATCACACAGCCGCCACCTCGAAGCGCGAACCGATCAGCGCGGGCTGCCCGTGCGCGAACTGCGCCGCACTCAGCCGTTTGCCACCCGCGCGCTGCAATTCGGTCAGCACCACCGCCCCGCGTCCGCAGGCCACCACGATGCCGTCTGCCGCTGCGGCGACCACCACACCGGGCGTGTGCGCCGCGTGCACCGGTGCCGCATCGGCAAGCGCATGGGCGTTCCACAGCTTGACGGCGTCACCGTGCCAACGCGCGGTGGCTCCCGGTGCCGGGTTGAACGCCCGAATGCGCCGCGCGATGTCGACTGCCGCGCCGCGCCAGTCCACCGGCGCTTCGGCTTTGCCGATTTTTTGGGCGTAGGTGATGCCGGCGTTCGGTTGCGGCGTGACACACAGTGCGCCCTGTGCGGCGAGCCACAGTGTGTCGACGATCAAGCGGGCGCCCAACGCGGCCAGCCGGTCGTGCAACGCGGCGGTGGTGTCGGTGGGTGCGATGTCTATCGATTCAGTCAGCAGCATGGCGCCGGTATCGAGGCCCGCGTCCATTTGCATCACGGTGATGCCGGTGCGCGTGTCGCCTGCCTCGATCGCTCGGTGGATAGGTGCGGCACCGCGCCAGCGCGGCAGCAGCGATGCATGGATATTGATGCAGCCCAGCCGTGGCAAGGTGAGCGCCCACTCAGGCAGGATCAAGCCATAGGCGGCGACGACCATGGCATCGACCTGCACCGCTGCAAGCACCGCCTGCGCCGCGTTTGCATCCGCCGCATGGCGACCGTCGAGCCGCAGACCGAGCGGCTGGATCACCGTCAAGCCATGCGCCGCCGCCCAGGTTTTGACCGCCGACGGTTGCAGCTGCAAGCCGCGACCGGCCGGTCGGTCGGGCTGCGTCAGCACCAACGCGATCTCGAAGCCGGCATGGTGCAGCGCGGCCAGCGCGGTTTGTGCAAAGGCTGGCGTGCCGGCGAAGGCCAGCCTCATGGTGCGTCGCCCGCGAAGCAAACCACCGCCCGGCCGCAGCCGCGTCGCGGCCTACCTTGCCTCATCGCGCAATTGCTTGAGCAATTTGGCCTTGATGCGGTTACGTTTGAGCGGGCTCAGGTGGTCGACGAACACTTTGCCGATCAGATGGTCCATCTCGTGTTGCACGCACTTGGCGAGCAAGCCGTCGGCATCGAATTCGACGGTATGGCCATCGGCGTCAAGCGCGCGCACGCGCACGCGCGCCGCACGGGTGACGTCGCCATACGCGGCCGGCACCGACAAGCAACCTTCTTCACCGAGCACCTGCTCGTCACTCACCGACACCAGCTCCGGATTGATCAGCACCCGCGGTTCGTTGTGCGCCTCGGAGGTATCCATCACGACCACACGCTCATGCACATCGACCTGGCTGGCTGCCAAGCCCACGCCCTCGGCGGCGTACATCGTCTCCAACATGTCGGCGACCAGTCGCCGAATTCGGTCGTCGACCTGCAACACCGCGCGGGCGCGCATGTGCAGGCGGGGGTCGGGATAGCGCAGGATGGTGAGCTTCGACATGGCGAATCAATGCAACGAAATGAAAGGGCACCGACGGCGGTGAAAACAACCGGTGCAACGTCGGCAACAAATTGGGCCGCGGTGGTCCGCCGCGAGGCGGTTTGCTGCAAACGGCGTGCCGTGGATGGCACGCCGCAGCGCGGTCGATGCAAGCGGCCGCACGTGCTGCGCAGCGCGGCTACTTTCGTTGCGACAGCAAGGGTTTACGGGCAAAATCTTTGACCTCGGTTGAAGATTTTCGCTGAATTTTCGGCTCAACTGGCCGATACGCCTTCGTAAGCAGGGCAACTTCTTGCCTTCCCCCCAACCCACCACGGCGGGGCGCTGCGGTGCCCAGTTCGGAAAGTTCAACCATGACGTGTTTTGCCTCTACTGCGTTGCATTTGCGCTCGCGCACCAACGGCCTGGCGACCTTCGCGCTGGCCGCCAGCCTGGCGCTTGGTTGCGTCGCACCGGTGGCCGCGGCAACCAACCTGCCGGTCACCGGCCAGCAACGCGGCACCGCACAAAAAGTAGCCGACGCCGGCGTGGCACTGTCAGACCTGGCAGCGAATGCGCCCGATTCCTACACGGTCAAGCGCGGCGACACGCTGTGGGGCGTATCGAAGGTGTTCCTCAAGCAGCCATGGCGCTGGCCTGAGCTGTGGGGCATGAACCTCGATCAAATTCGCAATCCGCACCTGATTTATCCAGGACAAACGCTTTTCCTCGACACCTCCAGCGGCCGCGCCCGATTGCGCATGGGCAAGGCCTTTGGCAGTGGCGGCATCGTCAAACTGTCGCCGCGGGTGCGCAGCTCATCGATGGAAACTGCCGCCATTGCATCGATTCCGTTCAATTTGATCGAGCCGTTTCTCAACGAGGCAGTGATTTTCGAGACCAACGCGCTCGAGAGTGCACCGCGCATCGTTGCGGCCCAGGAAGGCCGCGTGCTGATGACCAAAGGCGAAACCGCCTACGTGCGCGGCAACGACAGCAAAGACCGGCTTTTCCGCATATTTCGCCAGCCGAAAGCGCTGAAAGACCCGGTGACCGGCGAAATTTTGGGCTACGAAGCGCCGTTCGTCGGCACCGCTGAATTGACCCGACTGGGTGAAACGCGGGTCGACGCGCTCGGCAAGGCCGAGATCGTTCCCGACAGCTTCCTCATCACCAGCGTGCGCCAAGAAGCCAACGTCGGTGACCGCCTGGCCCCCACCGGCGCGAACGACTACGACAGCTACGCGCCGCACGCACCCGCAGCCGACGTAGCGGGGCAAATTGTTTCGGTCTACGGCGATGCGGTAGCCGCCGGTCAAAACCAGATCGTCGCGCTGAACCGCGGCACCAAAGACGGCATCGAGCGCGGTCACGTGCTTGCGCTGTGGCGCAAAGGCGCGGACGCGGTAGACCGCACCGACGACCGCTTGACGCGACTCAAATTGCCCGATGAGCGCCACGGCGAATTGTTCGTCTTTCGGGTATTCGAGCGCCTGTCGTACGCACTGATATTGACGGTGCAAGACCCGGTCAAGGCGGGTGACAAATTTACGCAGCCGTGATTTTTGCAACCCTGGCTCTGCCAGCCGTGCTTTTCGCCGCCCGTAGGTGATCGATCTCGGCGAGCTGGCCGCCTGGTTGCGGTTGCTGGAAACACCACGGGTCGGGCGCGAATCCGCACGGCGATTGTTGGCGGCATTCGGCTCACCGGAGGCCGCCATCGCCGCATCGGCTGCGGCGCGCCGCGCGGTGGTCACCGCCGCCGCTGCTGCCGCGCTGAACGAGCCGCCAGCGGGGCTCGATGCATTGATCGACGCCACCTGGGCCTGGCTCAACGACCGCGAAGAAACCCCAGCGAACAGCAGCTCACGACACGTTGACGAAAACGCCGCGGACAACGTCCGCGCAGTGATTGCGCTGGGCGACCCACGCTACCCCGCGCTGCTGCTGAACACCGCCGACCCGCCACTGCTGTTGTACGCGCAGGGCCGCCTCGAGCTGCTGCAAGCAGACGCCATCGCCATCGTTGGCAGCCGCAACCCCACGCCGCAAGGCGAGCTGAATGCGCGCGCCTTCGCAACCAGCCTCGCCGAGGCCGGCTGGGTGGTGGTGTCCGGTTTGGCGCTGGGTATCGATGGCGCAGCGCACGAGGGCGCGCTGGCAGCCGGTGGCACCGGCACCATTGCAGTCGTCGGCACCGGACTCGACCGGGTGTATCCGAAATCGCACCGCGAGCTGGCGCACCGCATCTCCCGGCGCGGTTTGATGCTTAGCGAATACGCGCTGGGCACACCGCCAGTTCCGGCCCACTTTCCACTGCGCAATCGGCTGATTGCGGGACTCACGCGCGGCACGTTGGTCATCGAGGCGGCGCTGAAGTCGGGCTCGCTGATCACCGCACGGCTGGCCAGCGAAGCCGGTCGCGACGTCTTTGCCATTCCCGGTTCGATTCACGCACCGCAAGCCCGCGGCTGCCATGCGTTGATCAAGCAAGGCGCGAAGTTGGTTGAGTGCGCCGAAGACGTGCTGGATGAATTGCAGCCGTTGGCAGCGGCGCGTCCGCGCGCGGACGCGGCGTCGAGCGATGCGCCGGCCGCCGATCCGCTGCTCGATGCGATGGGCCATGAGCTGGTCTCTATCGACGCCTTGGTGGCGCGTACCGGCTGGCCCGCCCATGAGCTCAACATCCGGCTGCTTGACCTGGAGCTGGCGGGTCAGGTGGCTCGCTGCCCAGGGCAGCTTTTCCAGCGCGTGACAGCGGCGTGAGTCGCACGCTGCGCGGTTCGCAAAATGCCTCGGGTTATGATTAATTCATGTTCGATGTGCTTGTTTATTTGTACGAGAACTACTGGCGTCCCGACGCCTGTCCGGATCACGCTCAGCTGACCCGCAAGCTCTCGTCGGTCGGTTTTGAATCCGACGAAATCCAGGAAGCACTTTCCTGGCTTGACGGGCTGGCCGGTGCGGCCGAGTCGTACATCGGCGTGCAAGGCGACCACAGCATGCGCGTTTACTCGCCGGCCGAACAAGAACATCTGGGCGACGCCTCGATTGGCTTCATCAGCTTCCTCGAATCGGCCGGCGTGCTGCCCGCGCCGATGCGCGAAATGGTGATCGACCGCGCCAGCGCCATTCCCGGCAACCCACTCGACTTGGAAGACCTGAAGATCATCGTGCTGATGGTGTTTTGGAGCCTTGGCGAAGAACCCGATGCGCTGATCCTCGACGAGTTGTTTGTCGATGAGGAAGACCGCCTGATCCACTGATCGGCACCGCGCGCACCAGCCGTTGCAACGTGGTTTGCCATGCCGCCTGGAGTTAAATCCGCGGCAGCGTGTTTATGTCAATTCAACAAGCGGCTCGGGTCCACGTCGAGCTTGGCCAGCGCGTCGCGCGTGGCACGCACGGTCAGTGATTCGTCTTGCACCGGCACCAGCAAACCGGCTTGCAAGAACGCCGCCAGCCGCTGCTGCTGGAACAGGATGCCGCGCCCCTGCGGCGACACGAACAGCGCCAACTGGCGGCGCATTCCTTGCCACGCGAGCTGCACCGTTTCGTTGCGGTTGCGGTAGTCGAGCATGTACCAACCGCCGACTTGCAGCTCGCGTGCCCAGGCCAACATCGCCGGCGTAGCCATCGACCCACCGGCGGCGACCACCTCCAGTTCGTTGCTCTCGTGGCCCGACAAATCGAGCACCAGCGACTCGTCAATCTCGATGTCGTCGGCATCGGGTAACAATTCTTCTAGCGTTTCCAGACGTGCCATCAGCTGGTCGAGCCGGTCTTTGGGAATCGCCGCAGCGCGCGCAGTGAACGCGGCCGCCAACGAGTTGTTCAGTCGCTGGATGTGCTCTTCCTGATCGGTCGAACTGACGCCAGCGTTTTGCATGCCGTCACGCAAAATCTTCAATAACGGCGGCAGGCGGCGAATCACATCGGCCCGTTCCTCACGGGATACCTTGGCACTGACCGACCAGATTAAGTCGGCCGCCGTGCGCTTCATGGTTTTGGTCTCTTCGCTGTGCAAGCCCGACTTGACGGCAGTCATGGCCAATACATCGGCCCAGACTTGGAACAAGAATTCACGCACGCCTTCTTGCACCGGCACCTCATTGAGCATTTTTCGCAGCTCAATCGTGTACTGGATCGCCAGCGTCTCGCGCTGCTCGACTTGCTGCGCAAGCGACACGCCGACGCGCGACGCCTCGTTTTCATTTTTGAAATAGTGTTCGAGGAAGCGCTCGAACTCGGTGGCCACGGTTTGAAACACGCGGCGGCCGGTGTCGGGATAAGCCTCAACCACCTGCACCACCCGTTTGATTTCTTTTTCGACCGCGCCACCGGCCAGCCGCGTGCTGTTGGCGTCGAAGCCCATCACGCAAGCACCCATGCGGTCGATCAACCGGCGCGCCGGATGGTCGGTGGTGGCAAAAAAATCGGGTTCGCCGACCGCGACCCGCAGCACGGGCATTTGCAGCCGCGCGAACCACACCCGAATCGATGCCGGAATGCGCTCTTCGGTCAGGATGCTTTGGAACAGCAACGCGACGATTTCAATCGTCGCGCGCTCACCCGGCGATGTGGCTGCGGCCTTCAGCGCTTGCTTACGCTGGTGCAGCTCTTCGAGCATGGCCGGTGTGCTGACCGGGCCGGCAGCACCGCGGGCGCCGCCTTCCGGGTTCAAGCGCAGCGCGATGCCTTGTTGCGCATTGGAAATTGCGGCCGCAAGCGACGGCGACGCTGCACGCGCTTGCGCTGAGTTCGCAAAATCCGGCAGCTGGCGACCGATCAATCGGTTCAGCCGACCCAGCACCGCTTCGGCGTGGTCGGCACTGCCGCGTCCGATGCCCGCAAACCCGCCGGACTCACCCACACCGCCCGCGCGCGATCGCAGGCGAATCTCATCGTTGCCTCCAGCGCGCGTTTTGGCCGTACCGACCTGGCCCGAGGTCGCTGCGGCGGCAGCACCCCCGCCAGGCTGCATGCCTGCGTAGGCATTGGTGAACGCCGCATTGCGCGCGCGTCGCACCAGCGGCCGCAGATCGACTTCGGGCAACACCCGCTGCGCAATCAACGAGCGGTTGGCTTCGTGGTAAGCCTCTTCGTTGAAGTGCGCGAATTCTTCGTGCAGCACGCCTTGCAGGGTTTGCCATGCATCGTGGCTCAAGCCCGCGCTGCGCCAGCTGGTGATGACGATGCGCGCCAGCACGTGTGGTCGCAATATGTCGTTTGCATCGAGCTCTTCGCGCCCTTCGAGCAGCGTCATGCGCGAGCGCAGGTCGGTGAATTCCCACGACGCGCGGTCCATCACCGCCAGCGCCAGGCGTGAACTCAATATTTCGCCTTCGATGGTTTCGTTGTCGACCAAACTGAAGTTTTGACGACCGCCGGCCATCGGCAAGTCGTTCGGGCGGGTGGCTGAAACGATGCCGTTTTGCAACGCGCCACGCAACATCGCCAGTGCACCCTGCAACCAATGCCCGCTGGCGCGTTTCAAGTCTTCAACTGCTTCGCGGCGGCGCATCGTGGTGGCTGGGTCAGCGGCCTGGGTCAGCAGCAACCGCGCGGCGTAATCGATGCCCTGCACCACCGCGGGCAAGCCAGCGAGCAGCCCTTCTACATAAAGACGGCGCGCTGCGGCGGCTTGTGCAATGGTTTGCGCGGTAGACGCCATATCGGTCAGTCGGCTTTCAGTGTGGAAACGCTATTGAATCTACGCCACCGCTCCCGCGTTGGGATCATCCGGGTCGAGCTCCGGACCAGTGGGTTTGATCAGATCCTCGCGCTTGACGCCCAGCCACATCGCAATGGCGGCCGCGACGAAAACCGACGAATAGATGCCGAACAAGATACCGATCGTCAACGCCACCGCAAAGTAATGCAGGGTGGGGCCGCCAACGAGCAACATCGACACCACCATCATCAACGTGCAGCCGTGCGTGATGATGGTGCGGCTGATGGTGCTGGTGATCGCATGGTCGATCACCTCGCGCGTGGTCATCTTGCGAAACTTGCGAAACGACTCGCGTATGCGGTCGAAGATCACCACCGATTCGTTGACCGAATACCCTAATACGGCCAACACCGCAGCCAGCACCGAGAGCGAAAACTCCCACTGAAAAAACGCAAAGAAACCGATGATGATGATCACGTCGTGCAGGTTGGCAATGATGCCGGCCACCGCGAACTTCCATTCGAAGCGGAACGCGAGATACAACATGATGCCGATGACGGTGGCAGCCAGCGCTTTGGCACCGTCCTGCGCCAACTCCGAACCAATCGACGGCCCAACGAACTCGCTGCGGCGCAGCGTGACCTTGGGCGCAGCGGCCTCGCCGCACACCGGCGCGGTACTGACGGCACCCTTGTCGGACGTCACCTGTTGCAAGGTCACCGTGCTGCCTTCGGCTTTGCACAACGCACCGAAAACCCGGTCGATCACTTCCGCCTGCTTGACATCGCTGCGAGCCGGCAAACGGATCAATACGTCGCGCGAGGTGCCGAAGTTTTGTACCTGAACCTCGCCGAACCGCAGCGACTCGACGGTGCCGCGCACGCGGTTGATGTCAGCGGTGTGCGCATAAGCCACTTCGATCACCGTACCGCCGGTGAACTCAATCGAAAAGTGCAGGCCGCGGGTGGCAATAAAAAACACCGCCGCCGCAAACGTCAACGCCGAGATCGCATTGAGCACGAGCGCGTGGCGCATGAACGGAATGTCGCGGCGAATTCTGAAAAATTCCATGGATATTCCTTAGCGGTTCGTTAGGCTGCGGTGCCGCGCGAGCGCAGTGCGCGGCGCTGGCCTAGGCAGTGAGCTGGGTCTCAGCTGCAGGCTTCCACACCTGGCCAATCGACACGCCCTTGAGTTTTTTCTGGCGTCCATACCACAGGTTGACCAAACCGCGCGAAAACACGACGGCCGAAAACATCGACGTCAAGATGCCCAGGCAGTGCACCACCGCGAAGCCGCGCACCGGTCCCGAACCAAAAGCCAACAGGGACAACCCAGCGATCAGCGTCGTGACGTTCGAGTCAAGGATGGTGGTGAACGCCCGTTCGTAGCCGTTGTGGATTGCCGACTGCGGTGAAGCACCCGAGCGCAGTTCCTCGCGCACCCGCTCGTTGATCAACACGTTGGCATCGATGGCCATGCCCAAGGTCAGCGCAATGGCCGCCATGCCAGGCAACGTCAAGCTGGCCTGCAGCATGGACAACACCGACACCAGCAGCAGCAGATTGAATGCCAGTGCCATAGTGGAAATCATGCCGAACATCATGTAGTAGGCGCACATGAACACCGCGATGGCGGCAAAACCGTACAGCACGCTGTTGAAGCCCTTGGCGATGTTGTCGGCGCCGAGACTAGGCCCGATGGTGCGTTCTTCGATGATGTCCATCGGAGCGGCCAACGACCCCGAGCGCAGCAGCAAAGCGGTATCGGCCGCTTCGGTCGTTGTCATGCTTCCTGAAATTTGAACTCGCCCGCCGCCGATTTCTTCGTTGATGTTCGGAGCAGTGACGACTTCACCCTTGCCTTTTTCAAACAAGAGGATGGCCATGCGTTTGCCGACGTTCTCACGGGTGACGTCTTTGAAGATTCGAGACCCCTTTGCATCGAGCGTCAGGTTCACCGTCGGTCTCTGGTCCCGGCTGTCAAATCCCGCTTGCGCATCGGTCAGGTTTTCTCCGGTCAATACGACCTGGCGCTTCAAGATCAACGGCACGCCATTGCGCTCGAGATAGCGTTCAGTTCCAAACGGCACCGGCCCATTACCGCCTGCTGCGGCAGCGGCCTCAGTGCTTTCGTCTACCAAACGCACCTCCAGCGTCGCGGTGCGCCCAATGATGTCTTTCGCCTTGGCAGTGTCTTGCACGCCAGGCAACTGCACTACGACGCGGTCGATGCCTTGCTGCTGAATTACCGGCTCGGAAACACCCAGTTCATTCACCCGGTTGTGCAGCGTGGTGATGTTTTGTTTCACCGCAGCATCCTGCACTTTGAGCGACGCCGCAGGCTTCAACGCACCGGCTAGTTTGATGCCGATGTCGTCGACCGTTTCGGTCCACTGCAAATCCGGCAGGTCTTCTTCCAGCAACTTTCGCGCTGCGCCAAATGTGTCGCGGTCACGAAAGCGAATGGTTACCGCATCACCTTCACGCACGATGCCGGCATGGCGCAAGTTTTTATCGCGCAGCATCAACCGCACATCACCGGTCAACGATTCCGCCTTTTTTGTCAACGCGGCCTTCATATCGACCTGCATCAAAAAGTGCACGCCGCCTCGCAGATCCAAACCCAACGACATGGGCAACGCGTGCAACGCGGTGAGCCAGTTCGGCGAACGAGACAACAGGTTGAGAGCAACGATATAACTGGGGTTGGCTGCGTCGGGATTCAGCGCGCGGCCTATCGCGTCTTTGGCTTTGATTTGCAGATCGGTGTCCGCGAACCGCGCCTTGACGGAGTTACCTTCAAAGTGAACGAAATCTGCTTTCAGGCCCGCCTCGGTCAGCGCTTGTTCAACGCGCTTTGCGACGCCGTTGTCGATCTTTAAGGTCGATCTGCCGCTGCTGATCTGCACAGCGGGTGCTTCACCGAACAAGTTCGGCAGGGTGTAGATCAGTCCAACCAGCAAAGCCGCAAGCA
>JAYUGJ010000059.1:0-42357 GCA_043738425.1 Burkholderiales bacterium | reverse complement strand
GATATTTGCGCAGGCCCAGTTCCCCGGACACGCTGCCCAGCAAGGTGCCGGGATTGAAGTCGATGCCTTTCGGCGTCGGCAGCGTCTGCCCATCCGGTTACCCGAAGACTTATGCGCGCGACGACGTTGCGCAACCAGAACATTACCCGGATGGGCAGAAGCTGCCAACACCGAAAGGCATCGACTTCAAGCCCGGCACCTTACTGGGTAGTGTGTCCGGGGATCTGGGCTTGCGAAAATACCTGGAGTCGAATGACCATCGGTTGGTCGTGACCTCCAGTAAAGATGGTGCCGATAGCGTGCTCGACCGCGAACTGCACGATGCCGAGATCGTCATCTCGCAACCGTTCTGGCCCGCTTACATGACCGCCGAGCGCATCGCCAAGGCACCGCAACTGAAAATGATCGTGACCGCCGGTATCGGGTCCGATCACACTGATCTGGAAGCTGCCAACAAACGCAACATCACCGTTGCCGAAGTGACTTATTCCAACAGCAATAGCGTCGCCGAGCATGTGGTAATGATGATCCTGTCGCAGGTGCGCAACTACATTCCTTCGTACAACCGGGTGGTCAAGGGTGGCTGGAACATCGCCGATTGCGTGGAACGCTCCTACGATCTGGAAGCGATGAGTGTTGGTACCGTTGCTGCCGGCCGCATTGGTTTGCGCGTACTGCGCCTGTTGAAACCATTTGATGTCAAGCTGCACTACACAGATCGCCATCAACTGCCTGAATCGGTCGAGAAGGAACTCAACCTTACCTATCACACCAGTTTGGAAAGCATGGCCAAGGTATGTGATGTCGTGACGCTAAACTGTCCGCTGTATCCAGAAACGGAACATATGATTAATGAAAAAACGCTGAAGAACTTCAAGCGTGGTGCTTATCTAATCAACACTGCGCGCGGCAAGTTGTGTGATCGTGACGCGATTGTCTCCGCGCTGGAAAGCGGCCAGTTGGCTGGTTATGCTGGCGACGTCTGGTTCCCGCAACCACCACCGGCCGATCATCCCTGGCGCCACATGCCGAACCACGGCATGACTCCGCACATTTCCGGCAGCAGCATCGACGCCGAGAAGAACCGCGTCTCGCTGGGCATCAAGCAACTCGGCGACGACCCCTGGCACGGCGTGTCGCGGCGCTACCCGCAGAGCACGCGCCTGTTCGGCAAGGTCACCAATATCGCCGACTACGGCGCCTTCGTCGAAATCGAGCCGGGCATCGAGGGCCTGGTCCACGTTTCCGAGATGGACTGGACCAACAAGAATGTCTCGCCGGCCAAGATCGTGGCCCTCGGCGACGAAGTCGAAGTCATGGTCCTCGAGATCGACGAGGACAAGCGCCGCATCAGCCTGGGCATGAAGCAGTGCAAGGCCAATCCGTGGGAAGAGTTTTCGACCACCGTGCAACGCGGTGACCGCGTCAAGGGCCCGGTCAAATCGATCACCGACTTCGGTGTGTTCGTGGGCTTGGCGGCCGGCATCGACGGCTTGGTGCACCTGTCGGATTTGTCATGGCACGAGCCGGGCGAAGCCGCCGTGCGCAACTTCAAGAAGGGCCAGGAAGTCGAGGCCATCGTGTTGGCAGTGGATGTGGAACGCGAACGTATTTCGCTCGGTATCAAGCAGCTCGATCACGACCCGTTCACTGCGTACACCACCGTCAATGACCGCGGCATGATCGTCACCGGCACCGTCAAAACGGTCGACGCCCGTGGCGCTGAAGTGCAACTGGCTGACGACGTGACCGCCTACCTGCGGGCTTCTGAGATCAGCCGGGATCGGGTGGAAGATGCGCGCAACTTGCTCAAAGAAGGCGACGAGGTCAACGCCGTGATCATCAACGTCGACCGCAAAACACGGTCGATCCAGTTGTCGGTCAAGGCCAAAGACAACGCCGACAACCAAGAAGCCATGAAAAGCTTGTCGCAAACCAGCGAGCGTGAAAACGCCGGCACCACCAGCCTGGGCGCTTTATTGCGTGCCAAGTTGGACAGCCAAGGCGACGGCAACACCTAAGCAGCGGTCGAGCGCGCCATGCCGAACGCAATGGATGTGTCCGCAGAGGCAACCAAGGACGCGACCAAAGACGGCATGACGCGCTCGGACCTGGTGGGTCAGCTGGCGGAGCGGTTCGGCCAGTTGAAGCACGGCGACAGCGAGTCGGCGGTCAAGATCGTTCTCGATGCGATGTCCGATGCGCTGGCACGCGGGCACCGCATCGAGATCCGCGGCTTCGGCAGCTTTTCGATCAACCGCCGCCCGCCACACGTGGGCCGCAATCCGCGATCGGGTGAACAAGTCGAGGTGCCAGAAAAACTGGTGCCTCACTTCAAACCCGGCAAGGCCTTGCGCGAGGCAGTCGACTTGCATTTGCCGGTGGATGGCGCAGCGTCCATCTGACCGGTGGCTGTGCGGTGCAAACGCGGCGTGGCCTGCAACCGCTGCCAGCGTGTGGCGCACGGACGGGTCGTTGAACGTTTCACCCAAGCACACCGCTGCGGCCTTGATCCGATAGGCTGACGGCTGAACGCCCGACCTCGGGCTGTGTTGTTGCGGAGTCGGTATGCGCGTGTTCACCTGGGTTTTCCGAGTCTTCGTTTTCTTCGCCCTGTTTGCGTTTGCGTTGAACAACCAGCAAGACGCCGCGGTGCATTGGTTTTTTGGATTGGAATGGCGCGCACCGATGGTTTTCATCGTGCTGGCTGCCTTTGGTTTTGGCTGCGCCTTCGGCGTCAGTGCGATGGTGCCGAGTTGGTGGCGGCATCGTCGGGTGGCAAGGCGCTCACCGGCACCCAACGCGGCAGCCGACGTAGCCGCGCCGGCCATCACGGCACCTGCGGTGTTGGAACACCCGCCGCGCGATGGACTTTGACCTGCAGTGGTTGCTGCTGGGCCTGCCGGTTGCATTTGCGCTGGGCTGGTTGGCATCGCGATTCGACCTGCGTCAACTGAAACGCGAACAACGCGAAACGCCCAAGGCAATTTTCAAAGGCTTGAACTTGCTGCTCAACGAACAGCACGACAAAGCCATCGACGCGTTCATTGAAGCGGTTCAGCAAGACCCCGACACCAGCGACCTGCACTTCGCGCTGGGCAATTTGTTTCGCCGACGCGGTGAATATGAGCGTGCGGTACGGGTGCACCAACACCTGCTCAGTCGAGCCGATTTGCCGCCGGCCGAACGCGACCGCGCGCAGCACGGGCTGGCGCAAGACTTCGTGCAGGCGGGCTTGTTTGACCGCGCCGAAGCGGCCTGGCTGGCGCTCGAAGGCACCGCCTACGACACCGATGCGCGGCTGGCGCTGCTGACGCTGCACGAGCGTTCGCGCAACTGGCGCGCCGCGGTCGACGATGCGGTGAAGCTCGAACGCAGCAGCACTGGTTCTTACGCCTCGCGCATCGCCCACTACTGGTGTGAGTTGTCGCTGGAGGCCGATGGCAAACAGCAACCCGCCGATGCCGATGCTGCGCTGCGTCGCGCGCACGAAGCCGCGCCACAGGCGGCTCGACCGGCGGTGATGGCGGGCCGGCGCCTGGCAGCGGCAGAGCGCCACAGTGAGGCGCTGGCGCAATGGGACGGCTTGCTCGTTGCACATCCGGCCAGCTTCAATTTGATCGCCACCGAATACGCCCACAGCGCCATGGCCTGCGATGGCGTCGGTGCCGCGCGCGACAAGTTGAATGCGCTGCAGCAGAAAAAAAACAGCACCGATCTGTTGACCGCGATCAACCTGCTCGATGTCGACGCTACCTCGCGGCGCGAGCGCAACCGCGCCCAGCTGGCGCAGTCACCCACCTTGTCGGCGGCGCAAACCGTGCTGCGTGAGCACCGCGCATCGGGCCAGCCACTGGACCACGCCGAGCTGACGGCCCTGGGTGCCGTGCTCGATCGTGCTGCCAAAGCGGGCCAGCGCTACCGGTGCGCTGCCTGCGGGTTCGAGGCGCAACAGCACCACTGGCAATGTCCCGGCTGCCTCGGTTGGGACACCTACCCGCCGCAGCGAATGGAAGAGCTGTAGCCGATGGCGCGCTCTGCCTCGACCGCGTTGTACCTGCGCATCTTGCAGCGCATACGACCGCACTGGCACACCTTCGCACTCGGCATCTTGGCGATGGTCGGCTATGCGGCCACCGAAACTGCGCTGCCCGCTTTGTTGAAGCAATTGCTCGACGGCAGTTTCGTCAGCCGCGATCCGGCGTCGATACGCACCATGCCGATGCTCATCGTGCTGCTGTTTTTGGCGCGCGGGCTGACTGACTTCGTGCATGTCGCCACGCTCAATGCGGTGGCCAGCAAGGTGGTGCTCAAGCTGCGCACCGACATGTTCGACAAGCTGCTGCACCTGCCCGCCAGCCACTTCGATCGCGAGCCCAGCGCGGTGCTGATGTCGAAGCTGACCTACAACGCGCAGCAGGTCAGCCCGATCATCACGGTGTCGCTGATCACTATCGTCAAAGACAGCCTGGTGGTGCTCGGCTTGCTCGGCTACATGCTGTATGCGAACTGGCAGTTGTCGCTTGCGTTTTTTACCGTGCTGCCGGTCATTGCGTATGTGATTCGCTCGGTCAGCGGGCGGTTGCGCAGCTTGAGCAAAAGCCAGCAATCGTCGATGGGCACGATGTCGCATGTGGTCGATGAGGTCATCGGTGGCCACCGCGAAATCAAAATATTCGCCGGCGAGGCGTACGAGTCGGCGCGGTTTTTTCAGATCGCCAACAACCTGCGCCGCTACACCTTGAAAGCCGTGACCACCTCGGCGGCGAACGGGCCGATCGTGCAAACGATTGCGGTGTGCGCATTGGCAGTCATCATTTATTACGCCTCGGTCCAATCGCGCACGCAGCAGCTCAGCGTCGGCGGTTTCGTGTCGTTTTTCAGTGCGATGGCGCTGTTGCTCGCGCCGCTCAAACGGCTGTCGAATGTGAACGAGGTGCTGCAACGTGGTTTGGCTGCCGCGGCCAGCGTGTTCGAGGTGATCGACACACCGGATGAGATCGATGCGGGCACCCGCACGATGGGCCGCTCCAGCGGCCACCTGCAGTTCCATCACGCTTCGTTCAGGTACCCACACGCCGAGCGCGATGCGCTGATCGACATCGACCTCGATATCCAGCCGGGTGAATCGGTCGCGTTGGTGGGTTCGTCGGGCAGTGGCAAGTCGACTTTGATGTCGACCATCGCGCGCTTTGCGGCACTGGACAGCGGCGCGATTCAGCTCGACGGCATCGACATCTGCGAGCTGCGCCTGGCCGACTTGCGCGCCAACCTCGCGCTGGTGACCCAGCATGTGGTGCTGTTCAACGACACGGTGGCGGCCAACATTGCCTACGGTGCGCCGGCCACTACGACCGAAGCCGACATCGTGGCGGCCGCCGAAGCCGCGCATGCGATGGAATTCATCCGCGAACTGCCGCTCGGCCTGGCGACGCCGATCGGCGAAAACGGCACGCGGCTGTCGGGTGGCCAACGGCAGCGTATTTCGATTGCCCGCGCGCTGCTGAAAGACGCACCGATCTTGCTGCTCGACGAAGCCACCTCGGCGCTCGACACCGAGTCTGAGCGCCTGGTGCAAGTCGCCATCGACAACCTCAAACGCGGCCGCACCACGCTGACGATTGCGCACCGGCTGTCGACGATCGCCGGTGCCGACCGGGTGGTGGTGATGGAGCACGGCCGCATCGCCGAAGTCGGCACGCACGCCGAGTTGCTGGCCGCGGGCGGCATTTACTGTCGCCTGCACCGCATGCAATTCGGCCATTCGCGGTGAGCGCTGCACGCCTGGCCGTGCGGCGCTGCACCGCACACCACCGCGCCGCGCCGCACGCCACGCGATGACCACGGGCGCACCCGCGTTGCGGCGCGTACTGATCGTGCGGCTGTCGGCACTGGGTGATGTGGTGATGGCGTCGGGGCTGATCGCATCGCTGCGCCAGCTCGAACCCGACGCGTTCGTCGCGTGGCTGGTCGAGCCCGCCGCCGCGCCGTTGTTGTGCCACAACCCGCGCTTGGACGAAGTCATCGTGCTGCCCCGAGATGCCTGGCGGCAGCTGTGGCAGCAACGGCGCTACCTGGCGCTGTTCGGCAGCGTGCGGCAATTTCGGCGCGAGTTGCGCGCGCGTCGCTTCAATGTGGCGCTCGATGCGCAGGGCTTGTTCAAAAGCGCACTGTGCGCGTGGTGGACCGGCGCGCCACGCCGCGTCAGCCTGCTCGGCCGCGAAGGTGGGCAGTGGTTGATGACCGAGCGCGTCGCCGTGCCACCGGCGGCTGTGCCGCGCCCCATCGGTGCCGAATACCGCGCGTTGGCACAGCACCTCGGCGCAGCAGCGGCGGCGTATCAGCTGGACCTTGCGGTGGGTGACGCGCCACGCGCACGGGCCGCCGCAGCGCTGGCGGCTGCCGGTGTCGCTGGCCGTTATGCGGTGCTCTGCCCGTACACCACGCGGCCACAAAAACACTGGTTCAACGACCGCTGGGCCGCATTGGCGCAGGCCCTGGTGGCCGAAGGCCTGACACCGGTCTTGCTGGGCGGCCCCGGCGACGCAACGCAGGCCCCGGCGATCGCCGCCGCAGTGCCCGAGCTGGTCAATCTGGTCGGCACATTGAAGCTCGATGAAACGGCGGCTGTGATTGCAACCGCCGCTTTGCTGATCGGGGTCGACACCGGCCTCACGCACATGGGCAGCGCGTTGCAGGTACCGACGGTGGCGCTGTTCGGTTCGACCCGGCCTTATCTGGATGCCGGCACCGCGCGCACCACCATCTTGTATGAGGCGCTGCCGTGCGCACCGTGCCGTCGCCATCCGACCTGCGGCGGCCGCTTCGACTGCATGCGCGCCATCGAGGTCGATGCGGTGCTGCAGCAAGCCCACCGCGTGATGCAGCGGGTGCCGCTGCGGCCATCAGCATGACCGCCACCACCTGTGTTTACTTCGTTGCGTCGCCGCTGCAAATATTGGCCGCGCAGCAAATCGCGCGCACCCATGAGCGCGGCGCGCGGCAGGTGCTGGTGTGGTACCAGCCGGGTGTGGGTGCGCAGGTACGCGCGGCCGAGTGGGACGCCAGCGGCTACCTGCCGTGGCCGCGCAAACATCCACTGCACGGCTGGTTCGGCGGCCACCGCCGGCTGCTTGCCAACCTCGATGCGGTTGCTGCGCTGGTCGGCCGTTGCGAGGTGTTGCACCTGCACAGCGCGGTGTTCGATGCCGAAGCGATCAACTATTTTTTGCACGCGCTGCCGCGGCGCTGTGGTGCCGCCACGGTGCGCGCACGCATCCTGCCCGACGGCTTGATCAGCATGCGGCGCTATCCGCTGTCAGCGGTGCGACGTGCAGCGATGTGGCTGCGCAGGTTTCGACAACTGGTGTCGCCGCAACTGCGGTATTCGATTTTCTCGGGCGACCGCATCGGCTCGGACGCACCGTTTTGTGATCGCGTCTATGTGCTGCACGGTTGGCCGCACGAGTACAGCGCGGCCAAGGCGGTCGAGCTGGCACCGTTGTCGCAGCGCGGTGCACACACGGCGCTCGCCGATGCCGCACTGCCCTCGCGAGCACTGGTCATTGGCCAGCCACTGGTCGGTAGCGGGTTGATGGGCGCGGCCGACTGTGACGCAGTGGCGCTGCAAATCGGGCGTTGGCTGGCGGCGCGCGGCATCGCCGAGGTCGACTACAAAGGCCACCCCAAAGACCCGCACCGCGAGCTGTGCCTGCCCCACTACCGCGTGCTCGAGTTGACCGAGCCGCTGGAAACCTGGCTGGCTCACACGCCGTACCGCGCGGTGGTCGGTGTGCGGTCGACCGCATTGCTTTTTGCGCGCCAGCTGTGCGCGCCAGAGGCCGAGGTGGTGGCGTTCGGTTGGGAGCGCACCCGCTTCAAATCAACCGCCGAGCGCACCGACATGCGCTCACTGTTCGACCGCATCGGCGTGACCCAGGCATGCGAGTGATGGGGATGCGTGGGACGGGCATGCGTGGGACGAGCGTGCGTGGTACGAGCGAGCGTGGGACGGGCTGGCGCGCGCGCATTCCCGACGTCAACTCGACGCTCATCGCGCTGCTGTTTTTTCTGGTGCCGACCAAAATTTCACTGGCCTATGCCGCCAGCGGTGTCGTGCTACTGCTGTGGATAGCCGAAGGCCGGTGGCGCGACAAGTGGTGCGCGCTGCGCGGAAACCCGGTGTTCTGGATTTTCCAGGCGTTTTTTTTCTGGCACGTGGTCTCGCTTGCGTGGACCACCGACTTCGAAGCCGGTCGCCGCATGGTGATGAGCCACGTGGCGTTTTTGCTGGCCGCGGTTTACTTCACCGCAGTGCGCCGCGAACACACCACCCGCTACCTGGCCGCGTTTGCGCTCGGCGTGTGGTTGTGCGAATTACTTGCCGGCTACAACTGGCTGCAAATGAACCGGTTTGCGCACTGGCCCGCGGGCTTGCGTGCCGCGAAAGACGCGATGGAGACGGCACCTTTTGTCGACCGCATCATGTTCGGCCCGATCGTCGCGTTCGCCGGCTATGTGGCGCTGTGGCAGGCGTTGCGATTCGTGGATCGGCGCACGAACGGTGGCATGAACGTCGGCAAAAGCACTGGCGCTGGCGATGGCACTGACAATGGCATCGGCGATGGCGATGGCGATGGCAAAAGCATTGGCATTAGCGATGGCAAAAGCGATGGCAAAAGCGGCGTCGCTAGTAACCGCAGCCGCCACCCCAAAGCGCTCGCCGCATGGGGCGTGTGTGCTGTCAGTGCGGTGGCGGCGCTGTGCATTTCGGGCAGCCGCACCGGGCTGGTGGGCTATGCGGTGCTGATGGGATGGTTGACATTGCAAAACCTGCAGCGGCACCGCGCCATGGCGTGGGCTGCTGCAGCAGCGGTGCTGGTCGGCACCGCCATCGGGCTGTACGCGCTGGGCGACAGCGCCACCCGCAGCCGCATCAATGAAGGCTTTGCCGAGGCCGGCAATTTGAAAGGCGCGGTCAATCTGTCGCTGCCACTGCGCTATGTGATGGCAACCAACACGCTGCACTTGATTGCCGAGCACCCGCTCATCGGCGTGGGTGCCGGCGACTTTGCGAGCGCGTACCGGGAAGTAAGCGCGCGTCGCACGCCGGGCTGGAACACGCCGCGCAATCCGCACAACCAACTGCTGTTCACCACCGCTGCCACCGGCGTGGTCGGCGCAGCGCTGCTGCTGGCGGTGTGGTGGGTGCCGCCGTGGTGGCTGCGCCGGCGTGCCGACGGGCTCGCGGCCTTGCGGGTTGCGCTGGCGGTGTTTTTCTTCACCATCTGCTTGGCCGAGTCGTACCTTTGGCGCTCCAACACCGGCTTGCTGTTTGCGCTGTTTTCTGCCCTGCTGTACGGCCCGGCAGGCAGCGGCGACCTGGCGAGTCCGCGCAAAGCCGATACGATTCACCGCGACTGACGGTGCCGGCACACGCGCGCGTCGCCACACCTGGCGCGCAACCGCTCCACGCTATCGACACCACTGATTTGCACGCACCACTCACCGCATCCCGCCACTCGACCCACTCCACCCAATCCACCCAATCCACCCACTGAAGGACCCGCCATGCAAACCACCGCCTCCGGCCTGCAATTTGAAGACACCACCCTCGGCACCGGCGAAGAAGCCAAAGCCGGCAACCATGTGGACGTGCACTACACCGGCTGGCTTTACAGCAACGGCGTCAAAGGTGCGAAATTCGACAGCAGCAAAGACCGCGGCGACCCATTCAGTTTCGGGCTGGGCGGTGGCCAGGTCATCAAAGGTTGGGACGAAGGCGTCCAAGGCATGCGCGTCGGCGGCACGCGGGTGCTGGTGATTCCGCCTGAGTTGGGCTACGGCGCACGCGGCGCAGGTGGCGTCATTCCACCGAATGCCACGCTGATGTTCGAGGTCGAACTGCTCGGCGTCTGACCGAACGCCAGCCTACCGGACCGGCCCCATGCCCACGCAATACGACATCACCCACACCACCGTCTACCGCTACAAAAAACCGGTGACGTTCGGTGAGCATCGGGTGATGTTTCGGCCGCGCGACAGCCACGACCTGCATGTGCTGGCGACCGACTTGCTGGTCAGCCCCGACGCCATCGTGCGGATGATCCAAGACCCGCATTCCAACTCGGTGGCGTTGGTGCAACCGTTGTCCGCCGCGCTCGAGCTGCGCATCGTCGCTACCTTCACCATCGAGCATGCGCACACCTACAACCTCGAGCTGCCGGTCGCGGCCACCAGCGAATACTTTCCATTCGCCTACACGCCCGACGAGCGGTTCGACCTCGAACAGTACCTGCGCCCGCACCACGGAGACCCGCAAGGCGAGGTAATGGCGTGGGCACGCCAATTCATACGCACCGATGGCCCGACGCGAACACGCGACGCGCTGGTGGCGATGAACGAGCACATCCGCAACCACCTGGCCTATCGCGGTCGCGAAGAAGAAGGCACGCAACCGCCAGCGGTCACATTGAAGCTGGGCAGCGGCACCTGCCGCGACTTCGCCTTGCTGATGATGGAAGCCGCGCGCCGATTGGGTGTGGCAACACGATTCGTGTCGGGCTACTTGTACGACCCCTCGCTCGATGAGGCGGCACCGGGCGCGCCGACGGGTGCGCTTGCGTTGACCCAAGGCGCAGGCAGTACGCACGCGTGGCTGCAGGCCTATTTGCCCGGCGCGGGCTGGGTGCCGTTCGACCCGACCAACAACCTGCTAGGCGGCAACCAGCTGATCCGTGTGGGCGTGGCACGCGATCCCAGCCTGGCCGCACCGGTGTCGGGCAGCTGGTACGGTGACGCCGATGCCTACCTGAGCATGGACGCGTCGGTGGTCGTGCGCCGGGTCGTGCCGCTGCTCGAGTAGGCGACGTTCTGCGGGCGTATGCGCACGGTGCAACAGCGCCGACTGGCCGGCGACCGTAGGAAACTTCTGACGGTTGCTCCGCAGGTTGGACGGCAAACCACTGCCTGTCGGGCCAGCAGAATCAGCCTGAATTTGCCGCCGCAGGTTTTCGCGCTGGCGTCTTTCGGCTAGCACCGACCGATCCACCCAACACACCGCACCACGCATGGGACAGCTCAAAACCTACATCGTCGAGGACAGCGTCGTGATTCGCGAAAACCTGATCGCGGCGTTGGAAGAGTTGGCGAGCGTGCAGGTGGTCGGCACCGCCACCGACGAATCAACCGCGGTGCACTGGCTTGCGACGCACACGAACGACTGCGATTTGATGATCGTCGACGTGTTTTTGGCGCAGGGCTCCGGGTTGGGTGTGTTGCGTGCGGCACGCGAACACGCCAACCCCACCAAGTTGGTAGTGCTCAGCAACTACGCCACCGCCGACATGCGCCGCAAGTGCCTCGAGTTGGGTGCCGACAGGGTGTTCGATAAATCGAACGAGATTGAAGCGCTGGTGGCGTATTGCACCCGCCTGTCTAACGGCGACTCGGGCAACAGCGGCTTCAGCGCACTGGCTTGAGCGCCTCCCGCGTCGCAAGTGGGGTGTTAGTCCCGCGCCGCTGCAGCAGCGCGGCGGCACCCGTTCAGCGCTACTGAATCAAGCCGGCCTTCAACGCGTAGTACGTCAAGTCGCTGTTCGATTCGAGCTTCATTTTTTCCATCACGCGGGTGCGGTAGGTGCTCACCGTCTTCACGCTCAATGACATGCTCACTGCCATCGTGCCGATGGCTTCGCCTTTGGCCAGCCGCAGGAAGACCTGAAGTTCACGCTCGGAAAGCAGTTCATGAGGCAACTTGTCACCGCCGGCGGCCAGCCCGTCAGCCAGCAACTCCGCCACACCGGCGGTGATGTACTTGCGACCACGAAAGACGGTGCGTATGGCTTTGGCGATTTCTTCCGGGTCGCAGTCCTTGCTCAAATAGCCGGCCGCGCCCTGCTTCAACAAGGTGGTTGCGTAATGCTGTTCGGGGAACGCGCTGAGTATCAGCACGGGCAAATCGGGTGCCCGTGCCCTGATGGCAGCCAGCACTTCCACCCCACTTTGATCAGGCATCGACAAATCAACCAGCATCACATCGACGCCGCCTGCGCGCACGATGTCGAGTGCCTCGCGGCCGTTGGCGGCTTCAGCCACGACGCTCAGGCCGATCTCCTCCGACAGGAACTGGCGCAGCCCGGTGCGCACGATGGCGTGATCGTCGACGATGGCAATGCGAATCATGGTGTCGTTGCCCATCTGGTGAATGCGGTGCTTCAGTTTAGGGGCACGCGATGGCATTAAAAACGCTGCACCGGTTTTGGCGAAGTGCGTACGCATTTCCGCTCGCCTGCATCGCCGCGCTGGGCTTGCTGGCGATCAGCGAGGTGTCGTACCGACGCGCGTCGAACGCCATGGCCGATGTCGGCAACATGGCCGCAGCCCGCATCGAAATTCAATCGCTGTGGCGTCATCTGACCGATGCCGAGACCGGGCAGCGCGGCTATTTGTTGACTGGTCGCAGCGAATACCTGCAGCCCTACCGTGAAGCGCTGACCCAGGTCGACACGGCGCTACGCACGCTGACCGCGTACTACGCTGCACAACCGCAAAGTGCCGCTGTGATGGCGCAGCTGGCAACCGCCAGCAAAGACAAATTGTCGGAACTGGCGACCACGCTGCGCATGCACGACGAAAACAACGCATCGGCCTGGCGCGAGCTGCTGCTGACCAACATCGGCCACGAAAAAATGGAGGCGATTCGAACCACCGCGCGGCAGTTGCTCGAGCTCGAATCGAAGCGCCTGCAAACCGAACGCACCCGCGTGCTCGACTCGCTGTGGTTCGATCGCATCGGCGTGGGCGCGATGACGGCGGTCAGTTTGCTGGCGCTGTCGTTGTACCGACGCCAGACCCGCACGGTGATGGATCTGCAACGCGAGCAAAAGCTGGCGGTGCAAGTCGAGCGAGATCGGCTGGAAGTGGAGGTGCAAAACCGCACCGCGCAACTGGTGCAATTGACCCGGCATTTGCAGACCGCACGTGAGGATGAACGCAGTCGGCTTGCCCGTGAGCTGCACGACGAACTGGGTGCGTTGTTGACCGCTGCGAAGCTCGATGCGGCGCGCCTGAAAGCACGGCTAGGTGCCACTACCGCAGAAATCACCGAACGGCTGGTGCATCTGAATAAATTGCTCAACGATGGAATTGCGTTGAAGCGGCAGATCATCGAAAACCTGCGCCCATCGTCGCTCACCAATCTGGGCCTGGTGGCTGCGCTGGAGATCATTGCCAGTGAGTTCGGCGCTGCGTCGGGCTTGCAAATTCACACCGCGCTGGTGCCGGTGGCGCTTAGCAGCTCGGGCGAACTCACTGCGTACCGGCTGGTGCAAGAAGCGTTGACCAACATCGCCAAGTACGCGTCGGCGACCGAGGTGTGGGTTGAGTTGAAGCCCGCGGGCGACGCCTGCATCGTTGGTGTGCGTGACAACGGCTGCGGCTTCGACACCGGCGTGGCGCATCACGCAGCGCACGGACTGCTCGGCATGCGCTACCGCGTCGAAGCCGAAAGTGGCCATATGACGTTGACCAGTGAACCCGGCCACGGCACGCTGGTGCAGGCCCGCATTCCGATGTCGTCGAGCGCCGCCAGTGTGATCTGACGCGGCGGGTGCGGGCCTGCGCGCCACGCACACCACCGCGCCTCATGTGGGCCGTCTCCTACGCTTGCGCGCCGAATTCACCGACGCGCTTTAGGGCGCATGGACTATCGCAACCAGCCCGCTGCAAACCAACACTTGTGACACGTGATTGGCATCGCTGCTCACCCAACCAGCCACCGGTACTTCAGGAGAACCCCATGCTTCATTACGCCGTTGTTTTTTTCGTGATCGCACTGATCGCCGCAGTGTTCGGCTTTGGCGGGATTGCTGCCAGCGCAGTCGGCATAGCAAAGATTTTGTTCGTGATATTTCTGGTGTTGGCCATCGGCAGCTTTCTGCTGGGTCAGATGAAGAAGTAGCGGTGCGGCGCGATTGCGCGCTGTGCATCACCTTGCTTCTTGCTTCATTTTTTCATCCATCTTTTTAACTATTCCAGGAGCTACCCATGAGAGTCACCATGCCCAGCCAGTTCGTTGAAGGTGCAGCCAGCGGAGTCGAGGACGCACTCGAGCAAATAGACGAGTCCTCGGAAGTGCACCAGCACATCGTTGACGAACATGAGCAGCAACAGGAACGCGATCACGAGCACGCGCATGACGGCAACAGCGACAGCCGAGCCGGACAACCGCTGAACGCCGAGGAACAAAAAACATTGGCCTCGTTGCTGCGCCGCTCCGGGCTCAACAAGCAAGCAGCACCGAAGTAACTCGCGCCGCGGGAGTTCGTCACCGCATCGCCCCCACCTTCCATTGATCGACACCAGGAGCCTCACCATGAAAATGTCCATGCCCAGCCAGTTCGTTGAAGGCGCATCAGAAGCGGTCGACCATGCCATCGACCAGATTGACCAGCGCAGCCAGGCAGCGCACGACGACCTGGCAGACAAGGCGCACGACGCGGTGAACAAATCGAAGCCCGCGTTGCAGCGGTGGGCGCAAGACGCCGAGTCGGTCGCGCGCCGCAGCATGGACGCCGCCAGCGACGCGTCGCGCCGATTACGCGACCGAGCTGCGCGCACCTCCGACAGCACCGTCGACTACATCAAAGACGAACCGGTGAAAGCGATGTTGATCGCCGCCGCGGCTGGTGCCGCACTGATCACGTTGATAGGTTGGGTGCAGCGTTCACGCCACCGCGACTGAGCGTCCTCACACACTGCACCGAACGTTTGCGACCCGACCGACCCGCGCGCCGTCGATTGCCATGATCCATCCACTTTTCAAAATGTTGGTGGCTCACCCGACGGCGATCACCGACCACATCGAGGCCTACGCGGAGTTGGCATCGACGGAGCTGTCGGCCACCGTGTCGCAGCTGCGCACGCGGGCACTCAAGGTGGTGACAGCGGTGGTTTGCGCTACCGCGGCATTGTTGTTTGCGGGGGTGGCCGCCATGTTGTGGGCGGTGACGCCTGCTGCGGCACTGCACGCACCGTGGGTTTTGTGGCTGGTGCCGGGACTGCCGGCGATAGCCGCTGGGTGGTGCTGGATATCCGCAACCGCAACCGATGCACCGGCGGCGTTCAGTGTGCTGCGCAGCCAGGTTCGCGAGGACATCGCCATGGTGCGCGAGGCCAGCACGTGAGTACGGCCGGCGCACCCACCCCGCCGATCCACAGCGACACCGAACCGGACGACGCCAGCAAAAGCGCCTTGGCAGAGCCACTGCATGCCGCCGCGCAACGAATGAACCGGTCGCGCCAGCGAATTCGTGCCTACCTGGTCGCGGCCAAAGGCCCTGCCGAACCGGCAAGCAGCGACGGCGGCGATGTGCCGCACGGTGCGCTCTTGTCTGCACTTATAGCGATGCCACTTATTGGTGGCGCAGTCGACCAGGCGTTGTCGTGGTGGTCGCACCATCCGCTGCAAAAAGTCGCCGGCTTGTTGTTCGAGTCGATCAGCGGTGTCGCGAGACCGGTCACTCGGCAGCATCCGTGGGGCACGGTGCTGGCCTCAGTGGCATTCGGCGCGTTCCTGGTGTGGGCGCGACCATGGCGCTTCAAACTGTTGCGGCGCGCGGTGGTTGCCGGCCTGGTGCCACGGCTGGTTTCCGGCATGTTGGCGCAGCTCAGCAGTGGTAAGTGGATGGAGGTGGTCGAGTCGTTCATCACGCGCTCGAACGCCCCGCCAGCGGCTCCGGTCGACGCAACCAAGCGCACACCGGAACCGGCATTCGAATCGGCAACCCCGCCGACGCCGATGGTTAAACAGAGTTCGTTGCTGCACTGAAACCCTTTCATTTTTCATCCACCTCAGGAGCTAACCCATGTCCGTTCGTACCCACCTTGCCACCGTGGCCACCTGCTTCGCGCTCGTCACCATGTCGGGCTGCAGCGTGTTCACGCGCGACCAGTCGACCGTCGGTGCCTATATCGACGATTCCGCCATCACGACCTCGGTGAAAGCGCGCTTCGTCGACAACAAAGACGTCGACGCCACCAGCATCAGCGTGGAGACCTTGAACGGCACGGTGATGCTGTCGGGCTTTGCGAAAAACACCACCGAGAAGGTTCGCGCTGAAGAAATCACGCGCGCGGTGAAAGGCGTGAAATCGGTGAAGAACGAGATTGCGCTGCGCGGCTGAACCGCCGCGCACCGAGTCCGCGCAGCAGGGTCGCGTTGGCGAACCAGAACGGGCGCAATAAAAAAGGCCCGCTTGAGCGGGCCTTTTTTCACCAACGTGCTGCCGCCGAACGGATCAGCGGCCGTAGCTGCCGGTGCGCGGTCGCGATGGTTTGAACGCACCGCCTTTGCTCGGCGCGCCGCCACCTTCGTTGGGGCGGCGGGCGGGCGCGCGGTCGAACGGGCCGGCCGAGCGCGGCGCGAAGTTGTCATCGCGGCGTGGCGCAAAACTTCCACCACCGCCACCACCTTCGTCACGGCGTGGTGCATAGCCACCACCGCCACCACCACCCTCATCGCGGCGCGGCGTGAATGACGGCTTGCTGAAGCGGTTGTTCGACGGCGCGCCCGAGCGGTTACCGAACCCACCAGGGCGGCGTTCGCCGCCGTTGGCGAAATCGCCACTGCCGGGACGTGGCGCATACATGCGTGGCTCCGGGCTTTTCGGCTCGAGACCGGCGATGGTGGCCACTGGAATGTTTTGTGTGGTGAACTGCTGAATGCGGCGAATCATGCCGGTGTCCATGCGTTCGCCCAGGGTGATGGCCAGGCCGTTTTTGCCGGCGCGGCCGGTGCGACCGATGCGGTGCACGTAGTCTTCGGCTTTCATCGGCAGCCCGTAATTGATGACGTGGCTGATGCTCGGCACATCGATACCGCGGGCAGCCACATCGGTGGCCACCAACACCTTCAGTTGGCGCGAACGCAAGCCTTGCAGCACACGGTTGCGGCGGCCTTGCGGCATACCACCGTGCAGCGACGCCACCGCGTGGCCCAACTCGGCCAAACGGTCGGCCAACCAATCGGCATCGCGCTGCGTGCTGGTGAACACCAGTGCCTGCTCCATCTCACGCTCGGTCAAGATGTGGTCGAGCAAAGCGTTTTTGTGGTTGTGGTTGTCGGCCCAATGCAAACGCTGTTCGATGTTCTCGTGGGTGTCGGTATGCGACGCCACATCGATGCGCTGCGGATCGCGCAACAGGTTTTGCGCCAAGCGGCCCACGTGGCCAGCGAAAGTCGCGCTGAACATCACGGTTTGGCGTGCGGCCGGCACGTGGTCAGCGATGGTGTTGATGTCGTCGATGAAGCCCATATCGAGCATGCGATCGGCTTCGTCGAGCACCAACAGTTCAACGTTTTCCAGCACTGCTTTGCCGGTTTGCAAATGGTCGAGCAAGCGACCCGGGGTTGAAATCAAAATGTCCAGTGGACCGCGCAGCGCCTTGATTTGCGCTGGGTAGGGCACACCACCGACGACGGTTGCAACGCGCAGACCTTGCACGTGGCGGCCGTAGGTCGAGGCGGCTTTGGCGACTTGCATGGCAAGTTCGCGGGTCGGGGTGAGCACCAAGATGCGGGGGCCGTAGCAAATCGAGCGATCGCGCTTTTGGGTTGTATCGGCGCGCGAGGCCAACACGCGTTCGAGCGCGGGCAGGATGAACGACGCGGTTTTGCCGCTGCCGGTGCTCGACGAGACCATCAAGTCCTTGCCAGCCAGCGCGAGCGGGATCGCCTTGATTTGCACCTCAGTGGCGGTTTCGTAGCCAGCGTCGGCCACGGCTTTGGTCAGGGCTGCATGCAGGCCCAGGTTTTCAAATGTCATTGCGTACTTTCAAATGCGGTGCCGACACAGCGAAATTCGCCATGCCCAAAAGCACCAGCCGACTCCAATGAGCCGGACAGGACAGGTCGCCGGGAGAGCGTTCTCGCTTGGGGATCAATCAGCAGCAGAACAGTCAAAAGCGACGGCATCGCCGCCAACCGTTGCCTGCAGATGTCGTGTTGCACGACACCGACTGAAGCGATATCGAGACCTGCCGCACCGAAACGCGTGGGCTGACTCGAAGAAGGTCAGAGGGGATGAACGAACATCGATCACAACAACAGCGCCGTTGACTTGGCGCGATTCCGTCGATGCGAGCGAAGCCCGTGAGTCTAGCCGTAAGGCGCAACCGGTGGAAGCACTCATTTCCGTGCAGCGCAGTATCCGAGCCCGCACCGCGGCCGGGCGACACGCCTGCAGCGGTATCCTCGAACGCCATTCGACATCACCACGGCATGGCTGGCATTCACATCACCGACATCGAAGCGGCCATCAACTGGTGGCGTGAACGCTCGCCCTCCCCCGATGGCATTACCGCGTGCAGCGAGGTGCGTGCGCTGGCCGAGGTGTACGCGCTGCTGGTGTATCACCACGAAAGCGAATGTGATGACGCGACCATGCCCGCCAAATCGCACGCCGCATGGCTGGCTTGGTACGACACCACCCCCGATGCGCCGTGCATCGCGATTTGCTCCACCAGCCAGGGTGACAACGTGTGCAAGGGCTGCGGCCGCACGTTCGACGAAGTACAAAACTGGCCCTCGATGTCGCCCAGTGAAAAGCGCGTGACCTGGCGTCGCATCACGATGGACGGCACCTCATGGCGCTTTAATAAATACGCCGAGCGGGCACGTGAGGCGCCGAAGGCACCAGGCTGAGGGTGTTGCGCCAGTTCGTCGTTCAGCTGCGCTGCCCCACCGCATTCACTCACTCAAGCACGCACGCGATAAGGCACCCACGCGCACACGCACTTTTATCTAGTCAAACAACTCCGCATAGCTCACGCTGGCGGTGCCGAATTTGCCGACCACGATGCCGCCTGCGCGATTGGCGTGCGGCATGGCATCGCGTGCGCTCATGCCGGACGCGATCAACACCGCCATGGTGGCAATAACGGTGTCGCCTGCACCGGTGACATCGAACACCTCTCGGGTTTGCGCGGGCTCGTGTGCCGCGCCGTCGCCGTCGAACACGCTCATGCCGTCTTCTGATCGGGTCAGCAGCAGCGCATCGGCCTGCAGCTGCGCACGCAGGGTTTGTGCACGCTCGGCAAGCTGGGCTTCGCTGTTCCATGTGCCGACCACTTGCATCAATTCGGCGCGGTTGGGGGTGATCACGGTGGCACCCACGTAACGCGCGTAGTCACTGCCTTTCGGGTCGATCAGCACCGGCTTGCCTGCGGCGCGGGCGGCGTCGATCATTGGTGCGATGTGTGCCAAGCCGCCCTTGCCGTAGTCAGAAAAAAGCACCACGTCGTGACGAGCCACCTCCGACGCAAACGCATCGCTCAGTTGGTTCAGTACGTCGTGGTGGGGCTCGCTTTCAAAGTCGACTCGGAGCAACTGCTGCGCACGGCCGATGACCCGCAGCTTGACGATGGTGCGCAACCTCGCGTCGACCTCCAGCCGACTGGCGATGCCTTGCTGCTGCAGCAAGGCATGGAGCCGCGACGAGGCTTCGTCGGTACCGGTGACCGTCAACAACGTGACTTGTGCGCCCAAGGTTTTGATGTTCAACGCCACGTTGGCCGCACCGCCCAGCCGTTCTTCTTCGCGCGTGACACGCACCACCGGCACCGGTGCTTCAGGTGAAATACGGTCGACCGAGCCGTGCCAGTAGCGGTCCAGCATCACATCGCCGACCACCAACAGGCGGCAGCGCGCAACGGCTTCGGGCGTAGGGATTACGGCAAGTCGGTTCATGTGGGGTGTGGCGAAGAAGTTGCCGGCCAGACGCGTCGCGTGACTTTCGAGCGGGCGCACTTAAGTGGGTGGTGCAACGCAAGCGACATTTTGTGCCCGACCCCGGCACGCGGAGAAATCGCACCCGGCTGGGGGCCCTCGCGACGGGGAGAGCCAAAGCCAACGCCGCTCTTCAGAATCTGTCTGCAGGTTGCGAGATCGCTGATTTCGAACCTGTTTCTTCTCAACCTACACCGACCACCTGGAGCACCTCATGTTCAGCAAACTCGCTACGACCCTTATCGCCGCAGCCGCATTGGCATTCGCTTTTTCCGCGCACGCCGCCACCGATGTCAACACTGCATCACAGGCCGAACTCGAAACCGTGAAGGGCATCGGGCCCAGCATGTCGGGCAAGATCCTCGACGAGCGCAACAAAGGCAAGTTCAAAGACTGGCCCGACATGGTGTCGCGCATCAAAGGCGTGGGCCCCGCCAACGCGTCGAAGTTTTCTGCCGACGGTTTGGTAGTCAACGGCGCGGCGTACACGCCCGAGCTGGTGGCTGCAAACCAGCCGCGGCCGGCAACCGCAGCCGGCGGCGAAAACGTCAAAGGCAAAGCGGCACCGCCCGCTGCAGCAGCAAAAAAGTGAGGTTGATGCCTCGACGCGCTGTGGGAGCGTGGGCGCTGCGCGCTGCCCGCGCCGCTTGAATCTGTGCGGCCGCGGCCCGGCTACGACCGACATGTGCCGGTCCCACCGTGGCTTTGCAAGAGCGCCGACACGATGCGCACGTTGTCAGTCGAGTCCAACTCGACTTCGTTGGCCACGCTTCGCGAGCCATAGCTGCCGATAGCGGTGCGAGACAAATCGGTGTCGGTCGCCCGGCTGGCCTCGACCACCGAGCCGGCGGCCAGCAGCCGCTGTCGTTCGCGCACCGGGCCGCGTGTCGTCAAATTGCGGTAGCTTCGAATCGCGCTGGGCGACAAGTTCGACGGCTTGCGAGCGCGGCTGCTGGATGTTCGCCGGGCTTGTGTGTTTGGTGGCTTGCTCGCTTGCCGCACCACGCCAATCGCTTGATCACCCAATGATCGTCACCCCATGCCCATGCCCATGCCCGTACCAATACCAATGCCGATACCCACTCCGAGCTGTCCTTGCCAAAGCGCGCAACCGTATGCCGCGTGCTGCGGCCGCTTTCACGAAGGGCCGCAGCACTTGCAGGCTCCCGATGCTCGGACGCTGATGCGGTCTCGCTACAGCGCGTACGTGCTGCAACTCGACGACTACCTGCTAAACACCTGGCACCCTCGAACGCGCCCGCAAACGCCGTTCGATCATCCGCCCGGTCTGCGCTGGCTGGGCTTGCAGGTGCTGCGCTATGAGGTGATCGATAGCTGCCATGCCCAGGTCGAGTTCGTTGCACGTAGCAAACTGGCCGGCCGCGCCCACCGCCTGCAAGAGCGCAGCCGCTTTGTCCACGATGGCGGTCGCTGGTGGTATCTGAATGCGTGCAACCCTGGTGCGGATGTCGCGGCGGTGCGATAAAGTCCACCCCGCAGTGGGGGGGTAGCTCAGTTGGGAGAGCGCCGCGTTCGCAATGCGGAGGTCGTGAGTTCGATCCTCATCCTCTCCACCACATCCACATGAACACTCGCGTCGACACCCATGTCGACAAGCGCCTTGTCGCGGGTTGGTTAATGGTCGCAACCCCATTCTTCAGATCAACCTGCATCACGCGGGTGGGTGCGGGCTGATGTTCCACAGTGGCTCCTGACTGTTTGAGTAGCTGCATGTCGATTGGCGCAGGCGAGCTTCGGCGCGTCGTCGGGTAATTCGGCCTAAACACCTGGCCCTTCCGGAATCGCGACCTGTCCGATAAGTAGGTGGCGCGGCACCACCCGACGCGCAGTTCCGGTCGCCAATCTGGCTGCGTACGCGGCCTACCTTTACGATGAGCGCTTACCCGCCATCACGGAAAACAACTGCATGGATTTGCGCTTGGCGCTGTATGAAATTGCTGCAACCCACCGGCTGGACACCGCTGCCACCGCGCGGTTGGAGCGGCTGGCTGGACTGCGTGACGCGCCGGTTGACGTAGCACGTCAGTTGCCGCGCGGCGTGGCATGCCTGGCCGCCGCACTCGGTGGTCTCGGCCTCATTTTTTGGGTTGCTGCCAATTGGGATCTGCTCAGTCGCGCGGCCCGGTTTGGTTTGCTGCAAACCGTGGTGGTGGCCATGTGCCTGGGTGCCTGGTGGAAGCCCGCCGCGCGCGCGCCACTCGGGTTGCTGGCGTTGCTCGGCATCGGCGGGCTGTTTGCTTACTTCGGCCAAACCTACCAGACCGGTGCCGATGCCTGGCAGCTGTTTGCGCTGTGGGCTGCGATGGCGTTGCCGCTGTGCCTGGGCGTGCGCAGCGACGCGCTGTGGGTGCCGTGGGCGCTGGTGGCGGTTGTCGCGCTGGCGCTGTGGGTACAAACACATACGGGACACCGCTGGCGTGTCGAGCCGCAGGACCTGCCGGTCTACCTCGCGGGTTGGGGCGCGATGCTGGCCATGGTGGTGTTGCTGAGCAGCGCGTTCGCGGGCTTCACCGGCGCCGGTGTGTGGGCCTGGCGCACCGCATTGACCTTCGCGGTCATCTCGATCACTGCCACTGCGCTGATGGCGTTATTTAGCACGCGTGTAGCGCCGCTTTATGCGGTGGCGCTGGCGGTGCTGGCCATCGCAGCTGCGGCCATGGCGTGGCCGCGCACCTTCGAGGTGTACGGCTTGAGCGCGGTGGCGTTGGGCTTGAACACGCTGCTGGTGGCGGGTCTGGCGCGCTGGTTGTTGTTTGATCGGACGGGTGAATTCGTCGGCAAGTTGCTGCTGCTCGGCGCGTCGGCAGCCGCATTGCTGGCTGCCAGCGTGGCGGGCGTGCTGTGGTTGTCACGCCGCTACGCGAGTGACTCGACACCCACGCCGCGCGCCGCGTCACCGACCGGTGCGCTGCGATGAGCACCGCCCGCCTCGACATGCTGGTGCGCTCGGCCATTGCGCAGGGCCTGCTGCCTGAAGGTGCCAGTGCACCCGCACCGAACACGCGGCCGTGGCCGGTGGTGTTGCTGACTGCGCTGGGCGCCTGGCTCGCAGCCGTTCCGCTCTTGGCGGTAGTCGGCACCGTATTCGGCGACCTGTTGAAGGGCCAGATTGCGCCGTACTTGATCGGCGCGCTGCTGCTCGCGGTCGCCATCGTGGTGATGCGCTCGCGCAGCGTGCCGTTGTTTGTTGAACAGCTGGCCGTGGTGGCGCTGCTGGTCGGCGGTGGCGCACTCGGGTTCAGCTTGATGCGCGACTTCGGCGTTGAGGCGGGTGCGGCGCTGTTGGCGGCCGTTGCGCTGACCACGGCAGTGCTTATTGCGCAGCCCTGGTTGCGCGCGTTGCTGGGCGCGGCGGCTGCGGCCTTGTTGTTCGTCGCCAGCACGCCGGTCGGTTTCAACAGTGCACGCGGCAGCGACTGGACGGCTTGGCATGTGTGTCTCACGCTGTGGTTGGTGGCGGGCTGCACACAACACATGCTGTTGAACAACGGCGCGTCAGCGCGTGCCGCAGCCGCGGTGGAGTCGGTCTGCGCAGGCTGGCTGTTGGCCACGGTCACTGGCTTGGCGCTGTGGTCGGGCATGACGTTTTTGGTGCCCGGCGTGTTGGGTGGTGGCGGTGGTGGCGGTGGTGGCACCAGTGCCGCAGGTGTCGCTGGTTTGGTGGCCGATATCGGTGGTCAAAGTCGCAGTGGCTCCGACTGGACCACGATGCAATCGATCTCTGCGCTGCTGGCCGTTATTGCCGCCCTGTGGACGGCGCGCGAATGGGTTGCCACACGCAGCCCGTGGTATGCGGGCGTCGCGTTGGTGGCAATCGGCCTGGCGTGGTGCATGCCGACGTTGGGCGCGGTGCTGCTGGCGATGGCGGTGTGTGTCACGGCAGCACGCTGGCGTTTGGCGGCCGCCACCGCGGTGGCCGCAGCGTGGATCGTCGGCAGCTTCTACTACCAGCTCACCTGGCCGCTGGTCACCAAATCATTGGTGCTGCTGGCAGCGGCTGCGGTGCTCGGCAGCTTCGCGTGGCTGGCGTCGCGCGCAGCGGTGTGGCAAACCAGCCGGCCGATCGATTCGCGCTTCGGAACGCCTGCGGCTGCTGCGCCTTCGCTCGTGCCAGCGGTGGGCATCGCGTTGACCGCGCTTGCGGTGTTGGCCGTCGCCAATGTGGCTATCTGGCAAAAAGAAAGTTTGATCGCCAATGGCCAACCGGTGTTCATTGAACTCGCACCCGCTGATCCGCGTTCGTTGATGCAGGGCGATTTCATGCGACTGAATTTCAACCTGCCGGCTGACGTGCTGGCTCAGCTCGACGGCGCATTCGTGGCGACTCGACCGCAGGTCATTGCCCGCCGCGACGCGCGCGGGGTAGCGACGATCGAGCGGCTGGCAACTGCCGCGGATCGGCGAATCGTCGACGTTCGCAATGACAACCCCGGCATGACCGACGCCGAATACGCGGCCTTGGGCGAAGGCCGATCGCTGCCAGACGATGAGCTGCGCATCGAGTTGACACCGAAAGACGGCCGCTGGATCGTCGTCACCGACGCCTGGTTTTTCAAGGAGGGTCAAGCCGACCGCTGGGCCAAAGCGAAGTACGGTGAGTTTCGAATCGATGCCGCAGGCCGCGCGCTGTTGGTGGGGCTGCGCGGCGCGCAACTCGACGCGTTGTAGCGCCGCCCGGCCGCAACCCCGAGCCGCAGCCGACCCCACTGGCTACGCCAGCGGCTTGCGATGTCGGGCCGTAAACGGTTCATCATCGAGCTGGCGGGCTGCGATCACGCGGCAGCTGCGCCTGGCCAGCCAATCCACTTCAGGAGCACCGCATGCAAGTTATCTTGAACACCGATCCACACGTTGATGGACGCCACCAGATGGCCGAACACCTGGAGGCGGTGGTGAAAGACGCGCTGTCGCGTTTCGCGGGGCACATCACCCGCGTCGAGGCGCATTTGGCTGATGCCAACAGCCAGCTCAAGGCCACCCCGGACGACATCCGGTGCACGCTGGAGGCTCGATTGGTCGGCATGGAACCGGTGGTCGTGAAGGACCATGCCGACACCGCCCACCAGGCTATCAACGGTGCAGTCGGCAAACTCAAACGCGCGTTGACCACAGCTGTCGATAAACACGAATCGCGGCGTGGCGCGGTGCCACTGGCCAAGCTGGTAGCCGACCCGGGCATGGATACCGAACGCCAGCCCTCCACCGATGCGAAAGACGAACCGACCCGGTGACGCCGTTCGCAGCGCTGTGCGAAGCAGGTGCCGTATCGGGTCGACTGCCGCGCCTGGTTTGCCGGTTCGGTTAAAACCCCGCATCGCGTTTTTCGTTATCGAGCCTCGACGCTCAATCCACCGACACCCAAGGAGATTCCATGCGCGTGATTCCCATCGCACTGTCGGCAGCCGCCGCAGACGCCTTGTCGCTGATGCAACCTGCCGGGGCCGACTGCGCCGAAGACAGCGGCGAGGTGCCCAAGCTCGATTTGCCGCTGGCGCGCCGCGAGTTCCTCAAAGGCTCGGGCGTGTTGATGGGCACGATTGCGGCGGGCAGCGTGCTGGCGGCGCTGGCACCGTCACCGGTATGGGCACTCGAGTTGAAAAATCTGACCAAGCAAGAAGGCAAGACGTTGATGGCGATGGGCCGGGTTCTGTTCCCGCACCGGAAATTGCCCGATGCGGTGTACGCACTGCTGGCCAAAGACCTGGATTACAAAACGGCCTCGCTGCCTATGTTGCGCACTGGCATCGCGGCGCTCGATGAAGCGTGCGACGGCAGCTTTGCGAAAGCGTCTGCTGCGATCAAGCTGGACGCAGTCAAAGACATCGAGGGCACCGCGTTTTTCACGGCGGTGCGTGGCCAGTGCGTGACCTCGCTGTACGACAACGACATGGCATTCGCGGTGTTCGGCTATCCCGGCGCATCGTGGGAAAAAGGCGGTTACATCACCCGTGGTTTCCAAGATTTGAAATGGCTGCCGTCGCCCAACACACAGGCCAGCCCGCCCGCTTTCGACGCGGTGCCGGCCCCCACTTGAATCGGCTCGATCCGCCGCAGGCGCGACAAAAAAATTAACGAAGCAACCGGTTCGCAGGAGACAGTTATGGCGAAGTTCGATTTCAACGACGACAGCGTAGTCGTCATCATTGGCTCAGGCGCAGGCGGCGGCACGCTGGCCAATGAACTGTGCCAAAAAGGCATTGATGTAGTGGTGCTGGAAGCCGGCGCGCTGCAGTCCAGCGCCAGCTTCATCAACGATGAGTGGAAGTCGTTCAGCCAGCTCGCGTGGCTCGACCCACGCAGCACCTCGGGTACCTGGCGCGTGGCCAAAGATTTCGCCGGTTTGCCGTCGTGGATATGCAAAACCGTAGGCGGCACCACCACCCATTGGGCCGGCGCATCGCTGCGTTTGCAAGAACACGAGTTCAAAGTACGCACCACCTATGGTGCGATCAAAGGCACCAACCTGATGGACTGGCCGGTGACGTTGCAAGAACTCGAGCCGTACTACGCGATGGCCGAAGACAAGATGGGCGTCACGCGCACCAACGGCATACCCGGCCTGCCAGGCAACAACAACTTCAAAGTGATGCACGCCGGTGCGACCAAGCTGGGCTACAAAGAAGTGCACACCGGCAACATGGCGGTCAACAGCCGCGCGCGCGATGAGCGATCGCAGTGCGTGCAAATCGGCTTTTGTTTTCAGGGCTGCAAGAGCGGTGCGAAATGGAGCACGCTGTACACCGAACTGCCGCGTGCCGAAAAAACCGGCCACATGGATTTGCGGCCCGAATCACATGTGTCACGCATCGAGCATGACGACACCGGTAAAGTAACCGGCGTCGTGTATTTCGACAAAACCGGCGCTGAACAACGGCAAAAAGCACGTGTTGTTTGCGTGGCCGGTAACTCAATCGAAACGCCGCGGGTGTTGTTGTTGTCGGCATCCAATTTGTTCAAAGACGGTTTGGCGAACCGGTCGGGACAGGTCGGCCGCAACTACATGCGACACATGACCGGATCGGTCTACGGCATGTTCAAGCAGCCGGTGCATATGTACCGCGGCACCACCATGGCCGGCATCATTCGTGATGAGTCGGGCCACAACACCAAGCGCGGGTTTGCCGGTGGCTACGAGATGGAAACGCTGTCGCTCGGCATTCCCTTCATGGCCGCATTTTTGAACCCCGGCGGCTGGGGCTCGGAGTTCGCCGACTACATGGAGAACTACACCCGCCTGGCTGGTATGTGGCTGGTCGGCGAAGACATGCCGCGCGAAACCAACCGCGTCACGTTGAACAGCAACCTCAAAGACAAATACGGCAACGCCGCACCCAACGTGCACTACGACGACCACGACAACGACCTTGCGATGCGCGAACACGCTTTTACGCAGGGTCAGCGGGTCTACGAGGCGGCTGGAGCGATCAAATCATTTCGCACCCCGCCCTACCCGTCCACCCACAACCTCGGCACCTGCCGCATGGGCGCGAATGCCACTGACAGTGTGTGCAACGGCTACGGCCAAACGCACGACATCGCCAACCTGTTCATCAGTGATGGCAGTCAATTCACCAGCGGTGGTGCTGAAAATCCGACATTGACCATCGTCACGCTGGCGATCCGGCAGGCTGAGTACATCGCCAAGCAAATGACCGAGCGTGCGTTGTAATTTTTCTGCGGCAACCGCTTTTTGTGAATCCCATGGTCGGTTTCACACGCGCTAACCCGCTCGAGCCGACTGCATTTTTCGACTGGACCTGACTGATGAGTTTCACCACCGAGCACCACCCCGGCGTGTGCGCCGAGCCGAGCGCCGCCTCGAACGGTTTTGTGCTGAACCACAGCATGCTGCGGATTAAAGACCCGGCCCGCTCGCTTGATTTCTACACACGCGTGTTCGGCATGCGCGTGCTGCGCAAGCTCGACTTTCCAGAGATGAATTTTTCGCTGTATTTTTTGCACCGCGCCTCGTCGGGTGAAGCCGTCCCCGATGACATCGGTGAACGCACCGCGTGGACGTTCGCGCAGCGCGGCATTTTGGAACTGACGCACAACTGGGGTACCGAAGCCGACGCGGATTTCGCGTACCACGACGGCAATGCGCAGCCGCAGGGTTTCGGCCACATCTGCTTTTCAGTGCCCGATCTCGAGGCCGCAGTGCAATGGTTCGACGTCAACCAAATCACCTACGTCAAGCGACCCGAGCAGGGCAAGATGAAAGACGTCGCGTTCATCAAAGACCCCGATGGGTACTGGATTGAAATCGTGGAACCAGGTCGTCTGAAAAACCTGGGTCGCTGAATCGAGCGTGCAGCCACCGCGACGCGGCGCAAAAGGCCGGCAATGCCAGTTCGACAGATGGTGCAGCACCCAGGTGGCTGACGGGATCGGCGTGTTGCGCCGCGGGGCGCGCCACCCGATGAGGCGATAGAGCCGAGCCGTGCATCGCGGCGAAAGCGATGGGCGGAACCGGCTGCGTTTGCCGCCGAGATTTCTGTTTTTTTTCCGCACTGGAAAACAAAAAAGGACTTAGCGTTTCCGCTAAATCCTTTTTTGACCTACCAATTTTGGTAGGCGCGAATGGACTCGAACCATCGACCCCCACCATGTCAAGGTGGTGCTCTAACCAGCTGAGCTACGCGCCTGAAGAGCGCCGAACTATATCAGCCGGCCGCTGGCTGTGGCTTCGATTTCACGCTGGTGTGGCATGGGTGGTGTGTCGGGCGGGTCCGGGCCGCCTTACTTGCGCCGCAGGTTGCGCACGCCGGCGATCTGGCCAACGGAGGTCAGCACACCAGACAGGCGCGCCGCATCGGTCAGCTGCACCGTGAAAGTCATCGCGGCGGTGGTTTCGCCTGTACCTTTGACCGAATGTGTTTTGACGCTGGTGACGTTCATCCGGTCTTTCGAAAAAACTTCGGTGATGTCGCGCAACAAGCCGCTGCGTTCAACGGCCTCCACCAACACCTCGACTGAATACAACGCTTCCTTGCCGCCACGCGGCGCACCCCAGGCCACGCTGATGACGCGTTCGGGTGCGCGCTGCGCCATTTGTTTGAAGTTGGCGCAGCGGTGTCGATGGATCGCGACGCCTTTACCGCGCGTCACGTAGCCACCGATGGCATCGGGCGGTGCCGGGCGGCAGCAGCGCGACAAAGTGGTCAGCAACGATTCGACGCCGACCACCAGCACACCGCCTTTGGCTGTGTCGCTTTCCGGCAGGGCCACGCGCTGCGCGATGGCGTCGTCGGCCGACGGCGCAACCTCGGGCGGCTTCAGCAGTGTCTCGATGGTGCGCAGCGAAAACTCGTCTTTGCCCACCACATCGAACAACGCGTCGGCCTGTTTGAAGCCGAGTTGCGCTGCCAGGTCGTCCAGCTTGATCGCGGTTTTGCCTATGCGTTGCAACAGTTTTTCAACCGCCTCGCGACCGCGCGCGATGGTTTCAGCTTCCGCGCGCGCGTTGAACCAGGCGCGCACTTTGGCCTTCGACCGCGCGCTTTGCAAATAGCCCAGTTCGGCATTCAGCCAGTCCATCGACGGGCCGCCGTCTTTGCTGGCGGTGACTTCGACGGTTTGCCCGTTGGCCAGCGGCGTGTTCAACGACACCATCGCGCCGTCGACCCTGGCCCCTCGGCAGCGGTGACCCAGATCGGTGTGCACCGCATAGGCGAAGTCGATCGGCGTGGCACCCGCAGCCAGCTCGATCACGGTGGCCTGCGGCGTGAACACATAGATGCGGTCGTCGAAGTTCGCGCTGTCCGCATTGGCCGCACCGTCTTGACCAGCGAAATCACGCTCCCACGCCAACAACTGGCGCAGTACGCCTTTGCGGGCTTCAGCGACTTGCGCATCGAAATCGGTGCCCGCTGAGACGGCGCCTGCGTAGCCTTTCGCACCGGCTTCTTTGTAGGCCCAGTGCGCGGCCACGCCATGCTCGGCGTGTTCATGCATCGCGCGGGTGCGAATTTGCACCTCGACGGGCCGGCCGCCGTCGTCACACACCACCGTGTGCAGCGACTGATAACCGTTGGCTTTGGGGCGCGCTATGTAGTCGTCGAATTCTTCGCTCAGTGGCGGCAGCAGTTCGTGGACAAAGCTGAGCGCGGCATAACACTGCGCCACATCGGCTACCACCACGCGCAGCGCACGCAGGTCGAGCACACGGGTAAACGGCAGACTTTTGCCCTGCATTTTTTTCCAAATGCTGTACAAATGTTTGGGTCGGCCATGCACTTCGGCGTCAATTTGGTGAAGCTGCAATTGCTCGGCGATGCGCTGCCGAAACACGTCGATCTGGGCTTCACGCTCGACCCGTTTTTCATCGAGCCATTCGGCGACTTGTCGGTACGCGGCGGGCTGCAAAAACCGAAACGCCAAGTCTTCGATTTCCCACTTGATTTGCCAAATGCCCAACCGGTTGGCAAGTGGCGCAAACACCTGCATCGATTCGTGCGCCAGGGTTTGCGGACAAGGCGTTTTGCTGGCCGCATAAAAGCGCAGGGTTTGCAAACGCGAAGCCAGTCGCAGCAGCACCACGCGCAGGTCGCGTGAAAACGCCAACAGCATCTTGCGCACCCGCTCGGTTTGTGTTGCCCGCTGCTCGCCGGCCAGCGCGTTGTCTGCAAATTGCGCAGCGCGCGCAGCGCGTTGAATTTGCACCAGCCGCCGGGTGTGCATCACCAGGCTGGCATGCAAGGGGCCGAACGCCTTGGTCACGACGTCTTCGGGTTTGTGCAAATAGTCAGCCGCATACACCAGGTAGGCCGCAGCGCGCATCGACGGCGCGGCACCAATCGCCTGCAGGATCTGCGCGACGCCATCGGCGTGCTCGAGCGCGTCTTCGCCGGTATCCAGCGGCTGAGCCGCCAGCAGCGGTTCGGCAAACGCACGGGCGCGCTGCACCTGCGACTCGCATTCGCCGTCGGCTGTGTGGTGGGCCGGGCCGACCTCGGTCAGCCGCACGATGGGCGCGGCCTGATCCAGCGCTTGCGGCGCACCGGTTTTCACGGCATCACCCGGCGGCCAACAAAAATGTGCGCACCGCTTGCACCTGGTCATCGGCCACCAGCGTCGGCGCGTGACCCACATCCGCAAATTCGCGCAGCTGCGCATGCGGACCGCGGCGCGTCATCGCGTGCGCGGTGTCGGCGCTCAGCAGGTCGGAGTCGGCGCCGCGCAGCAGCAGCGTCGGGCACGCAATAGCGTCATAGGCGCGCCACAGCGCTTGCTCGCCGGCCGCGGCGGTCGCGGCTGTGGCAGCGCGAAACGGCACCGAAATCGCCGGGTCGTAGTGCAGACAGAAACCGCCGCCCTGCGCTGCGCCTGCGGGCCGCAACATCGGCCGCGACAGCGCCAGCCATTGCGCGCGGGTGTGTACGCCGAAGCCTTTGGAAATGCCCAGCAAATAGTCGGCCGCTTCGTCCAGGGTGTCCCAGCGTTTCGGCAAACCCACATACGCACCGATGCGCGCAATCGCCTGCGGTTGCAGCACCGGCCCAATGTCGTTGAGCACCAGCCGCTGAACCGGCGTGCCCGCCAGGGCTGCAACGCACATGCCGATCAACCCACCCATCGAGGTGCCGACCCAGTGCACGGTGGCGGCGCCGGTGGAGACGTTGGTATGGGCATCAGAGTCGGCATGCACGCGCGCCAACACCGTCACCATGTCGGCCACATAGCGCGCCAGGCCGTACTCCATTGCGTCGGCCAGCCGGTCCGACTCACCGCGCCCGGCCATGTCGGGGCACACCACCCGATAGCGGTCGCTCATCGCCTGAGCCAGCACATCGAAGTCGCGCCCCTGGCGCGTCAAACCGTGCACGCACACGAGCACGCGCGGGTTGCCGGGATCACCCCATTCCCAATAGGCCACGCGGTGCAAGCCTGCGCCGTCAAGGCAGGCGACCTGGTGCAGGCGTGGCGCGTTCATGGGTTGAAACAAATGGGGTCGGGTACGCGGTCAGCGTCACTTCAGCATTTGCACCGTACCGCTGACGGTGACCGCTACGCTGCTGACACCGGCTGCCACCGGCAGCGCTTCATCGGCCGCCATCGACATTTTTCCGCGGTACACCGCAGCCGGCATCGGCTCGCCGATTTGGTCGTTGCTGGTCACGTTGACTTCGCGGATTTGATAGCTGGCGTAGCCGAACTGTTTGGTGACGTCAGCGGCGCGGCCGCGGTAGCGCGCAATTGCCTGTGCGGTGACTGCGCCTTCGGTGCTCTCGCGTTTTTCGCGCGACAAACCCTGGCTGACGCGCGCAATCGTCATGCTTTGAATGCGCCCGGCGAGCTGGCTGATGGCGGGCAAATCCCGGCCATCGATAACCAATTCAGCCGTACCTTGCCAACCCGTCACTTTGCTGTTTCTGTCGTAGCGCGGGCTCAGCGAAAAGTTGCCGGTACGCACATCCAACTGGCCCGGCTTGACCGCGGGTCTGGCGTCGGCCAGCGCTTTGTCGAGCGCTTGCTTCAACGCGATTTGCACTGTGCTGGCGTCTGCACCGTCGCGCATAGCCGTCAACGTGACTTCCATCGTGTCGCGCGTGACATCGACGCTGGCGGTGCTCGTCAACGCCACCACGCCGCTGGGCGGTGCCTCGGCCGCCTGCGCAACTGCGCTGCCGCAGGTGGTGGTTGCAACCGCGATAAAAGCGGCCGCTTGCAGACCGGATCGCACGGCACGGTTCAGAGTGAGAAAAACGTTTTGCGCTGTCATGGCGTGGTGGGTGGGGCCGCGCAAGGTTGCGCTCGCTCAGGCTACCGCGAATGCGCCCGCATCACCCCACCCGAGCGCAGCCGGCTGGGCCGCGACCGCGCCCCATCGTCCGGCCAGCGGAATTTGTAACCGATAGAAAAACCGGCCAAAAATCGGCTAGGAATCTGCGCAGAATCGCGGCTGTTACAAATCGGAGAACGCCATGACCGCATCTACTCCCGTCCGTGCAGACCGTGTGGTGGTCGTTGACGACGACGCCCGTATCCGCGACTTGCTGCGCCGCTACCTGACGCAAGAAGGCTTTGAGGTGCTGCTGGCCGAAGACGCCAAAGCGCTGAACCGCGTGCTGACACGCGAGACGATTGATTTGATCGTGCTCGACTTGATGCTGCCGGGCGAAGACGGCCTGTCGATTTGCCGCCGTTTGCGGGCTGCCAACGACCTGACGCCGATCATCATGTTGACGGCAAAGGTCGAAGACGTGGACCGCATCGTGGGGCTGGAAGTCGGTGCCGACGACTACCTGCCCAAGCCGTTCAACCCGCGCGAGTTGCTGGCACGCATCCATGCGGTGCTGCGCCGCAGGCCGTCGCTCGAGGCACCAGGCGCGCCGTCGAAAGAAGCGATGACGGTGACCTTCGGACCGTTCGAATTCGACCTGGCGCTGCGCCGGCTGTCCAAAGGCGGCGACCAGATGTCGCTGACCACCGGTGAGTTTTCAATGCTCAAAGCGCTAGTGCGCCACCCGCGACAGCCGCTGTCACGCGACAAGCTGGCGCAGCTGGCGCGCGGCCGTGAATTCGAGCCGTTCGACCGCAGCCTGGATGTGCAAATTTCGCGTTTGCGCAAGATGATCGAGCCCGACCCGGCGCAGCCGCGCTATATCCAAACCGTGTGGGGCGTGGGTTACGTGTTCGTGCCCGACGAGGCGGTTTGACTCTGTTGCACGCCGCACCTGACGTGAAGCTTCGCTGATGGGCCGCCAGCGCTGGGCGCTTAGCCTTTTCTGGCGCACGTTCGTGTTGTTGGCGATGTTGTTGACTGGTGGCGTTTTCGCCTGGACGCAAACCTTTCGCGCGCTCGAGTTCGAGCCGCGCGCGGTGCAAGCAGCACAACAAATCGCCAGCCTGGTGAATTTGTCGCGCGCCGCACTCGGCGGGCCCGACGGCATACAGCGCCTGGCGTTGATCAAAAGCGCGCCGGGCGACGCCGCAGTCAAATTGGCGCTGCGTGAGGCGGGCGACCGCTGGAAGTCGTACGAAGTGGACCGGTTCTCGCGCGCCATCGGTGCCGAGCTGCGCTCACGGTTGGGGGCCGACACGCTGGTGTCCAGCGAAGTCAACGGCGCACCGGGTTTGTGGGTCGGCATCATGATCGACAAAGACCCGTATTGGCTGCAGGCTGACCCGACCCGCCTGGGGCCGATGGCCACCAGCACGTTGGTGATTTGGGTCGGCATCGCGCTGATTGCGACGGTGTTTGCATCGGTCGCCATTGCCCGCGCCATCAACAAACCTCTGCGCGATTTGTCGTTTGCTGCCAGCCGCATCCGCGAAGGTGAATTCGATTCGCACCTGGACGAGACCACGCTGACCAGCGAGATCCGCCAGGTCAACATGGGTTTCAACCGCATGGCACGCGAGTTGGCCAAGCTGGAAGACGACCGCGCGGTGATGTTGGCCGGCATTTCGCACGACCTGCGCACCCCACTGGCGCGGCTGCGGCTGGAAGCCGAAATGAGCGTCCAAGACGAGGAAGCCAAAAACAACATGGCACTCGATATCGATCAGCTCGACGCGATCATCGACAAATTCATGGACTACTCGCGGCCCGGCGTGGTGCGCCTGTCGTCGGTGCATTTGAGCGGTGTGGTGGACCGTGAAATCGCCGCGTTTCGTGACCCGTCCAGTATCAGAATCGTTTCGCGGGTGGCGATCGACACGATGGTGTTGGCCGACGACACCGAACTCGGCCGGGTGCTGCAAAACCTTTTCGAAAACGCCCGCCGCTACGGCCGCAGCGTGGCCACCGATGTGGCCGAGGTCGACATCACCTATGCGCGCGAAGGCCCGTGGGTGGCGCTCAGCATCCGCGACCACGGGCCGGGTGCCGATCCGAAAAAACTAGCCCAGCTGACCACACCGTTTTTCCGCGGCGACGCGGCACGTACTGCGGCCACCGGTGCCGGACTCGGCCTGGCCATCGTCGAAAAAGCGTTGCAACGCATGGGCGGCACGCTCGAGCTGGGCAACGCGGTCGACGGTGGTTTGGTGGCGCGCATTCGACTGAAGCGCGCGTTGTAATTCAAGGTCGGCACACGGCCTTGAAGGCGCTCAGCCGGCGCGGTACAGCAAACAAACCGCGCGCGTTTCTATCGATTCGCCGCGCCCGACCGGGCCCATGCCTTCCGCGGTTTTCGCCTTCACGTTGACCTGATCCAACGCCACTGCCAGCGTGGCCGACAGCTGTGTGCGCATAGCCAGGATGTGCGGTGCCATTTTTGGCGCTTCGGCCACGATGGTGCTGTCGATGTTGCCGATGTGCCAGCCCGCGGCGCGCACGCGGCGCGCGGCCTCGGCCAGCAGCGCCAGCGAATCGGCACCGCGAAACTGCACGTCGGTATCAGGAAAGTGCTGCCCGATGTCGCCCAACGCAGCTGCACCGAACAGCGCATCGGTGATCGCGTGGCACAGCGCATCGGCATCCGAATGTCCCTGCAACCCGTGGCTGTGCGCGATGTGCACGCCGCCCAACACCAGCGCCCGGCCAACCACCAGTGCATGCGTATCCCAGCCTTCGCCGATGCGAAACGGGGTGGTGTTCATTGGTGGTTCCATCGTGGCGCTTTCGGGTTCAGGGTCAGCAGCGAAAGCCGCATCAGCGGGTGCGCAACCAGCGCGCGGCAAGTTCGAAATCGCAAGGAAAAGTCACTTTGAAGTTCTCCGCCTGACCGCGCACCAGCCGCGGCGTGTGGCCCATGGCTTCGATCGCGCTCGACTCGTCGGTGATCGCCAGCCCACGCTGCGCGGCCGATGCCAGCGCGTCGCGCAACAAACCGAGGCGAAACATTTGCGGCGTTTGCGCTTGCCAGATCGCACTGCGGTCCAGCGTGGCAGCGGCTCGCCCAACATGTTCGCGCTTCAAGGTGTCGGCCACCGGCAGGGCCAGCAAACCACCGACCGCGTCGTCGATGCAGGCATCGATCAGCGCATTGACCGATTCGACGCGCAGCAAGCAGCGTGCGGCGTCGTGCACCAGCACCCAGTCGGTGGGCCGTGCGCCGCGCGCGGCGAGCTCACGCAAACCGGCTGCCACCGATTCGGCGCGTGTGGCACCGCCCGTGCGCACCAACCAGCCGTCGAACGCAGGCACCCGCGACTCGAAATATGCGTCGGTCGGGCTCAGCACCACCAGCACCTGGCGCAACCGTTCGACCTCGCCCAAAGCCGCCAGGGTGTGGCCCACCACGGTGCTGCCGGCCAGCGCTTCGTACTGTTTTGGACCCGCGGTACCGGCACGTTCACCGTGGCCTGCGCATGGCACCAGCGCGTACAGAAGCGGTGGTGCGTGGTCGGCACTTGGATGGGTGTGAGCAGGTGACATGCGGGGCTTTACGGGCAGCCGAATTCTATAATTCGCAGCTGCTACGCCCCCTGGGTATCGTCCCTCGGGGCGCTTTGCTTTTTCCGATGCAACTACCTTCGATCGCCCCCGGCAAACGCCACACCCTGCCCCGCCCTGCGGGTTCCGCCGATGCGCTGCTGCTGGCACGTCATGCACAAGCGCAAGCTGCACAAAAGCGCTTGACCGCGATCATTACTGCCGAGCCGGCCGACACGCAGCGGCTCGAAGGCGAGCTGGCGTTTTTTGCACCGGAGCTGCGTATCGCGGTGTTCCCGGATTGGGAAACGCTGCCGTACGACACCTTTTCGCCGCACCAGGATTTGATCTCCGAGCGGCTGGCCACGCTGTGGCGGTTGCTGCAATCGGGCAAAACCGGTGAGATCGATGTGGTGCTGATGCCCGCTTCGACCGCGCTGGTGCGGTTGGCACCGCCGAGTTTTTTAGCGGCCTACACCTTCCACTTCAAGCAAAAAGAAAAGCTCAATGAGGCGGCGCTGAAATCGCAATTGACGCTGGCTGGCTACCAGCATGTGAGCCAGGTGGTGTCGCCAGGCGAATACGCGGTGCGTGGCGGGTTGATCGATTTGTTCCCGATGGGCTCGCTGGTGCCGTACCGGGTCGACTTGTTCGGCGACGAAGTCGATTCGATCCGCACCTTCGACCCCGATAGCCAACGCAGCTTGTATCCGGTGCCTGAAGTGCAGTTGCTGCCGGGCCGCGAATTTCCGATGGACGAAGACGCGCGCACCGCATTTCGTGCCCGCTGGCGCGAACGCGTCGAGGGCGACCCGACCAAAGTGCGGCTGTACAAAGACATCGCCACAGGCATCGCCACCGCTGGCATCGAGTACTACCTGCCGCTGTTCTTCGACCAAACCGCGACGATCTTCGATTACCTGAATGGTGGCGCGAACGGCGGTGCAGACGCGCCCGCCGCACTGGTGCTGCACGGCAATGTGGACGATGCGCTGGCCCGCTTTTGGGCCGATACCCGCGAGCGCCATCGCTTCTTGCAGCACGACCGCGAGCGGCCGATCCTGCCGCCCGAAGACTTGTTTTTGAAAGAGGAGGAGTTTTTCGGGTTAACGGGCAAGCATGGGGTGCTGTCGGTGCGGGCGCGTGCGCGTGCGCAAGACCGCCCTCACCCCCACCCTCTCCCAGAGGGCGAGGGAGCCCATGCATCTTTGGGCAAGGAGGCTGTCGACGTATCGATACTCCCGCTCCCGCTCCCGCTCGCGGGAGAGGGCGAGGGCCGGGGTGAGGGCAACGCATGGGCGCGCCCCCTGCCCGACCTCAGCGTCGACCGCGGCGCACCCGAGCCGCTGAAAAAACTGCAACTGCATGTCGGCGCAAGCTGCCACCGCGTGCTGATCGTGGCCGAAACCCAGGGCCGCCGCGAGAGCCTGCTCGAGTTGTTGCGCGACAGCCGCATCGAGCCGCCCAGTGTCACTTCGCTGGCCGAATTCCAGGCCGGCGACGAGCGTTTTGCGATGGCAGTTGCGCCATTGGCCGAAGGTTTCGTCTGGACCGTGGCCGACGACGCCAGCGCCATCGAGTTCATCACCGAAACCGAACTTTTCGCGACCAGCCCGACCGCGCGCAGACGCCGCAAGCAAGAGCAGGTCAGCGACGTCAACGCGCTGATCAAAGACTTGTCCGAGCTGAAAGTCGGCGACCCGGTGGTGCACATGAACCACGGTATCGGCCGCTATGTGGGCTTGCGCAGCATCAACCTGGATGGCGACGACCCGGCAGGTGCGAGTGAATTTCTGCACCTCGAATACGCCGACCAGGCCACGCTGTATGTGCCGGTCGCGCAACTGCATCTCATCAGCCGCTACACCGGCGTCAGCGCCGACGAAGCGCCGCTGCACCGGCTGGGCTCAGGCCAGTGGGAAAAAGCCAAACGCAAAGCCGCCGAACAGGTGCGCGACACCGCGGCGGAGCTGCTGAATTTGTACGCCCGCCGTGCGCTGCGCGAGGGCTTTGCATTCCGCTTTTCGGCGCACGACTACGAGGCATTCGCCGCCAGCTTCGGCTTCGAGGAAACACCCGACCAGAAGGCCGCTATCCACGCGGTGATCCAAGACATGGTCAGCCCGAAGCCGATGGACCGGCTGATTTGCGGCGATGTCGGCTTCGGCAAGACCGAGGTCGCGTTGCGCGCTGCGTTTGTCGCCGTCACCGGCGGCAAGCAAGTCGCCATCCTTGCGCCAACCACCTTGCTTGCCGAACAGCACTTCCAAAACATCTCCGATCGCTTCGGCAAATGGCCGATCAAGGTCGCCGAGATGTCGCGCTTTCGCTCATCCAAGGAAATCAAGCTGGCACTGGAAGGCCTCGAGGACGGCACCATCGACATAGTCGTCGGCACCCACAAACTGCTCAGCCAAAACACCATCTTCAAGCGGCTGGGCTTGCTGGTGATCGACGAGGAACACCGCTTCGGTGTGCGCCACAAAGAGGCGATGAAAGCGCTGCGCTCCGAGGTCGATGTGCTCACGCTGACCGCCACACCGATACCGCGCACCTTGGGCATGGCACTGGAAGGCCTGCGCGACCTGAGCGTGATTGCCACCGCGCCGCAACGCCGCCTGTCGATCAAAACATTCGTGCGCAGCGAGTCGAGCGGCACCATCCGTGAAGCGGTGTTGCGCGAGCTCAAGCGCGGCGGGCAGGTTTACTTTTTGCATAACGAAGTCGACACCATCGAAAACCGGCGCAGCAAGTTGGCCGAGCTCGTGCCCGAAGCACGCATCGCCATCGCCCACGGCCAAATGCCTGAGCGGCAGCTCGAGCAAGTCATGCGCGACTTCGTGGCACAGCGCCACAACGTGTTGCTGTGCTCGACGATCATCGAAACCGGCATCGATGTGCCGAGCGCGAACACCATCATCATGAGCCGCGCGGACAAATTCGGCCTGGCGCAACTGCACCAACTGCGCGGCCGTGTCGGTCGCTCGCACCACCAGGCTTATGCGTATTTGTTGGTGCCCGACATCGAAGGCCTGACCAAACAAGCGCAGCAACGGTTGCAGGCAATTCAAGACATGGAAGAGCTGGGGTCAGGTTTTTACCTGGCGATGCACGACCTCGAAATTCGCGGTGCCGGTGAGGTGCTGGGCGAAAACCAAAGCGGCAACATGATGGAAGTCGGCTTCCAGCTGTACAACGAAATGCTCGCCGAAGCGGTGCGTTCGCTGAAGGCCGGCGTCGAGCCTGATTTGCTGTCACCGCTGAGCGTCACCACCGAAATCAATCTGCACGCACCGGCGCTGTTGCCCAGCGACTACTGCGGTGATGTGCACATACGGCTGAATTTGTACAAGCGCCTGGCCACGGCCAGCAAACCAGAACAAATCGACGCGCTGCTGGAGGAGATAACCGACCGCTTCGGCAAGCTGCCGCCGCAAGGTCAAACCCTGTTCGATGTGCACCGCCTGCGCGTATTGGCCAAGCCGTACGGTGTCAGCAAGATCGATGCGGCTCCGGGCTTGATGGTCATCAGCTTTCGCCCCAACCCGCCGGTCGAGGCGATCAAGATCATCGAGCTGGTACAAAAAAACCGCCACATCAAACTGGCCGGCAACGACAAGCTGCGCATCGAACGCGCCACCCCCGAGGCCCAAGACCGCGCGCAGCTGATCCGCGAAGTGCTGCGCGCGTTGGGCAAGCCTGTGGCGGTGACGAACCAGAACTGAACCGCCATGGCATGGCATCCGAGTCTGCCGCGCTCTCCGTACGAGCCATTCGATCCCGCGCACCGCTGGTTCCCGGCCGACGAAGCGCTGCGCGCCAGCTCATACGAGCGCCTGCTGCCGCCGCTGGTGGCGCGGGTGCGCGAGCAGGTGCAGGCATGGCGAGACAGCGGCTACGCGGGTGCTTCGGCCACCTCACGCGCACTGCTGCAATGGTGGTTCCACAGCGACCATGTGACGCAGCCCGCCGCTGGCAGCACCGAGCCGTTCCGCTGGTACTTCGCACAGCAAGAAGCCGTTGAATCCATCATCTGGCTCTACGACGTGAAGCAGGCTCGAGACAAGTTCGACCTGCTGCGCTTCGACGCCTCGGGCGCGATTTCGCCCGGCATGTTTCCCGAAGACTGGCCGCGCTATGTGGTGAAGATGGCCACCGGCGCCGGCAAGACCAAGGTGCTGTCACTGCTGATCGCGTGGAGCTACTTTCATCGGCTCTACGAACCGGGCTGCGCGCTGTCGCGCAACTTCCTGGTCATTGCGCCCAACATCATCGTGCTCGACCGGCTGCGTGCCGACTTTGATGGTCTGCGTATCTTCTTCAAAGATCCGGTGCTGCCCGACAACGGCTTCGTCGGCTGCAACTGGCGCGATGACTTCCAGCTCACGCTGCACCTGCAAGATGACGTGCGCCTCGGGCGCGAGGTCGGCAACATCTTCCTGACCAACATCCACCGCGTGTACCTGGGCGACGTGCGCGAGCCCACGCTGGAAGACGACGACCTGCGTGACTACTTCTTCCAGCCCTTCGGCCCCAAACCCAGCGGCAAGACCACCGACAGCAAAACCGACCTCGGCGAGCTGATCCGCGAGATTGACGAGCTGGCCGTCTTCAACGACGAAGCGCACCACATTCACGACGAGCGCATAGCCTGGTTCGGCAGCATCCGCGACATCCATCACCGCATGCTGCAAAAAGACCGCCGCCTCGCGCTGCAGATCGACGTCACCGCCACGCCGCGCCACGACAACGGCGCGATCTTCGTGCAGACCGTCAGCGACTACCCGCTGGTCGAAGCCATCCACCAAGGCGTCGTCAAACACCCGGTGCTGCCCGATGCGGCCAGCCGCGCGCGCTTGACCGAACAACCGAGCGCCATCTTTCACGAGAAGTTCGCCGACTACCTGGCACTCGGCGTCGAGGAGTGGAAGAAGAGCTTCGAAGAGCACCAGCGCCTGGGCAAGAAGGCGGTGCTGTCCGTGATGGTCGACGACACCCGCAACTGCGACGACGTGGCGCGCACCTCGAGCGCATCTGCCCCGAACTGCAAGGCGCGGTGCTCGTCATTCACACCAAGAAGAACGGCGACATTGCCGAATCGGCCACCGGGAAAGACAAAGAAGAACTCGAACGCCTGCGCCGCCAGGCCAACCAGATCGACCACTGGGACAGTCCCTACAAAGCCATCGTCTCGGTGCTGATGCTCAAAGAAGGCTGGGACGTGCGTAACGTCACCACCATCGTCGGGCTGCGCGCCTATGCGGCGGCCAGCAACATCCTGCCCGAGCAGACGCTGGGGCGCGGGCTGCGCCGCACGTACTTCGGAACGGACACGCCCGAGACCGTCTCGGTGATGGGCACGCCGGCCTTCATGGAATTCGTCGAAGGCATCCACAGCGAAGGCGTGGAGCTGGAGCGCGTGCCGATGGGCGGCGGCGCGCGGCGCGAAGACTCGCTGGTTGTCGAAGTCGAGACCGCCAACCCGGCGAAGAACATCGACGCCCTCGACATCGCCCTGCCACGCCTGAGCCGCCGCTTCCAGCGCGAATACAAGAACCTCGATGCGCTCGACGCCAAGCTGCTTACCGCCGAACGCCTGCCGCTGAAACCATTCACGCCGGAACAAACCCGCGAGATCGTCTTCAAGACCATGCTCGACGGCGAGCAGCATCACACCGTGGCGCTCGATGGTGCCGGCATCGGCGACGGCCGCAGCGTCATCGCCTTCTTCGCGCGCCAGCTGCTGAAAGAGTTGCGCCTCGTCGGCGGCTATGAGGTGCTGTACGGCCAGGTCAAGGCCTTCGTGCGCGAACGCTTGTTCGAGGGCGAGCCAGTCGACATCGACAACCCGGTGGTGCTGCGCAACCTGAGCGAAGGCGCTGCCGCCAAGCGCGTGTTCGACACCTTCAAGGCCGCGATCAACGCGCTCACCGTACAAGACAGTGGCAGCTCGCGCATTGAAGACCATTTCCGCCTGCGCGACGTGCGGCCTTTCCGCACCCAGCACCGCGAATGGCTGCCTGCGAAACGGTCGCTGATTAACCGCATCGTCGGCGAAGCGAATGCGGGCGGCTTCGAACTGCGCTTTGCGCGCTTCCTTGACGAGGCGCCCGGCGTCGCCGCCTTCGCCAAGAACTACCTCGCGGTCGGCTTCAAGTTCGACTACGTGAAAACCGACGGCGACCTCTCGACATACACCCCCGACTTCATCGTCAAGGCCTGTGACGGC
>JAYUGJ010000058.1:0-40345 GCA_043738425.1 Burkholderiales bacterium | reverse complement strand
TCCGGCACGGTGGTGGGTGGGTACCAGATCATCAAGAAGTTGGCCGCCGGCGGCTTCGGTGTGGTCTACCTCGCCGAAGACACGGATCGCCACCTGATCGCGCTGAAAGAATACCTTCCGTCTTCGCTGGCCGAACGCTCACCGGGCGAACTGACGCCGCGCGTCAAACCCGACAAGCAGCCGCTGTACCGCCTGGGCTTGAAGAGCTTTTTCGAAGAAGGCCGTTCGCTGGCGCAAATCTCGCACCCCAGCGTGGTCAGCGTGCTGAACTTCTTCCGCGAGAACGAAACCGTCTACATGGTGATGAATTACCTGCAGGGCGATACCCTGCAGGATTTCATCGTCACGGCGCGCGATCTCAAACGTGACAAAGTATTTCGGGAATCGACGATTCGTTCGTTGTTCGACGAGATATTGCGCGGCCTGCGCATCGTCCACCAGCACAAGATGCTGCACCTCGACATCAAGCCAGCCAACATCTTCATCACCAACGACAACAAAGCGGTGCTGCTTGATTTCGGCGCGGCGCGCGAAGTGCTGAGCAAAGAGGGCAACTTCATTCGGCCGATGTACACCCCTGGTTTTGCCGCCCCCGAGATGTACCGCCGCGATGGCACGCTGGGGCCGTGGACCGACATCTACGCGATCGGCGCCTGCATTTATGCATCGATGCAGGGCTACCCGCCCAACGACTCGCCGCAGCGCATTGAAAAAGACCGGCTCGCGCTCAGCTTGTCGCGGCTGCGCAATGTGTATTCCGACAACCTGCTTGAAGTCACCGAATGGTGCATGTCGCTCGATCCGCTGTCGCGTCCGCAAAGCGTGTTTGCATTGCAAAAAGAATTGGCGCGTGAGACCGAGCGCCGATACACCAAATTGAGTTTCGGCGAACGGCTGAAATTGCAATTGGAAAATCTGACAGCGGCCAGCAAAGCTTGACCGTTTCTCCGGTCGCTTTTGCGTTCGTTTTTTTAGTTCTCTTTTCGGTGTCCGCGCATGCGATTTTCCGTCTACCAAGTCAGCCGCAAAGGTGGCCGTGAAAAAAACGAAGACCGCATGGGGTATTCATACACCCGCGACTCGGGCCTGTTTGCAGTAGCCGACGGCATGGGCGGTCACCCAGAAGGCGAAGTGGCGTCGCAGCTGGCGCTGCAAACCATGTCGGCGCTGTTCCAGCGCGACTCGAAGCCAACGCTGAGCGACCCGATGGTGTTTTTGAACCAGGCCATCCTCGCCGGTCACCAGCAACTGCTGCGCTACTCGGCACAAAAAGCGTTGATCGACACACCGCGCACCACCGTGATCGCCTGTATCTTGCAGGGCGACTCGGCTTACTGGGCGCATTGCGGCGATTCGCGGCTGTATCTGGTGCGCGGCGGCAAGCTGATCGCCCGCACGCGTGACCATTCGTACTCGGAATTGCAAGACGCGCTGAACCCGTTGGTGCCGGTGCGTGAGCGGCTCAATCGCAACGTGCTGTTCACCTGTTTGGGCAGCCCCGGTAAACCGGTCATCGACACCGCCGGCCCGTTCATGCTGCAAGGTGGCGACCGGCTGCTGTTGTGTTCGGATGGGCTGTGGAGCACCGTCAGCGACGAGATCATCACCGAGCAGCTCGCGCGTTCGTCGATTGCCGAAGCCGTGCCCGACCTGGTCGAGCTGGCGTTGCGCAACGGCGGGCCGAAGTCGGACAACGTGTCGGTGATGGCGGTCGAGTGGGAAAGCTATGTGGCCGACAACCGCAGTGACCGGGTGTCGACCCAGTCGCTCGGCGATGAGGTGTACGCCTCGACCATCCAGGCCAGCGTGCTCGGGGTCGATAGCACCGACGACCTCGACGAGGCCGAGATCGAACGCTCGATCAAAGAAATCAACGACGCGATTCGGCGTTCGTCTGAGCAAGCCCGATCTACCCAATCAGAAAACTGAAGGAGCCCACGATGGGTTTTCAACGCACGCAGAGCCGGAGCGTCGATTCGTTGCGCCCGATTCGCATCACCCGCCGCTACACCAAACATGCCGAAGGCTCGGTGCTGGTGGAGTTCGGCGACACCAAGGTGCTGTGCACCGCCTCGGTCGAAGCGCGTGTGCCGCCGCACCAACGCGGCACGGGCTGCGGCTGGGTCACTGCCGAATACGGCATGCTGCCGCGCGCCACCCACACCCGCAGCGACCGCGAAGCCGCCAAAGGCAAACAAAGCGGCCGCACGCAAGAAATCCAGCGCCTCATCGGCCGCTCGCTGCGCTGTGTGTTTGATTTGCAGTTGCTCGGTGAGCGCACCATCTCGCTCGACTGCGATGTGATCCAAGCCGACGGCGGCACCCGCACCGCGGCCATCACCGGCGCGTTCGTTGCGGCGCACGATGCGGTGAGCGGGCTGATCGCGCAAGGCAAGCTCGCAGCCACGCCGATCCGTGACTTCGTGGCGGCCGTGTCGGTGGGAATCGTCGACGGCACGCCGTTGCTCGACCTCGAATACACCGAAGACTCGGCCTGCGACACCGACATGAATGTGGTGATGACAGCCGGCGGCGGGTTCGTTGAAGTGCAGGGCACCGCCGAGGGCGCAGCGTTCACACGTGATGAGATGAATCAGTTGCTGCAGTTGGCCGAACACGGCATACGCCAGTTGGTGACGGCGCAAAAAGCCGCACTCGCCGCCGCGTGAGCGTTGCCATGCAACTGGTGCTTGCGTCGAACAACGCCCACAAGCTCGCCGAGTTGCAGGCCTTGTTCGATCCGCTCGGTGTGGTGTTGACACGCCAAGGCGACTTGGCTATCGCCGAGGCGGACGAACCGCACCTGACTTTCATTGAAAACGCGCTCGCGAAGGCCCGCCATGCTGCGCGCCACGTGCAGTGCGCGGCGATGGCTGACGACTCTGGTTTGTGTGTCGACGCGCTGGGCGGCGCGCCGGGCGTGCGTTCGGCGCGTTATGCGGAAGACTTCGGCCAGCCGAAAACCGATGCCGCCAACAACCGCGTGTTGTTGGAGCAGCTGGCCGGCGCGCGTTCCGCACACGGGCCCGCAGGCCACCGATCGGCATGCTTCGTGTGCGCGCTGGTGGCGGTTCGTTCGGCCGACGACCCGCAGCCGCTGGTCGCCGTCGGCCGCTGGTCGGGCGTCATCCTGGCCGAAGGGCGCGGCAGTGCAGGCTTCGGCTACGACCCGCTGTTGTTCATTGCCGAGCTGAACCGATCGGTCGCCGAATTGAGCGCCGACGAAAAAAATGCACGCAGCCACCGCGGTTTGGCAGCACGCGACATGCTGCGACAAATGCGTGAGGTCTGGCGTCTTGGCTGACATTCCGATCCTGCCGATCGTGCCAATCGGCGACACCGAGGGCGCATCGGCCGCAGTCGACGTCGATGCGCAACAACTGCTCGCGCGCTACCTGCGGCCCGGCACGCTCAACCTGGCCGCGCTGCCGCCGTTGTCGCTGTATGTGCATCTGCCGTGGTGCCTGAAAAAGTGCCCGTACTGCGACTTCAACTCCCATCAGCTGGCAACCGGTGCGGACGTGGTGCTGACCCAATCCCGCTACCTCGACGCGTTGCGCTGCGACCTCGAAGCGGCATTGCCGTTCATCTGGGGCCGACGCATCCACAGCCTGTTTATCGGTGGCGGCACGCCGAGCTTGTTCGCACCGGCAAGCATCGACCAATTGATCGCCGACATCCGCGCGCGCCTGCCGCTCGAGCCGGGTTGCGAGATCACGTTGGAGGCCAACCCCGGCACCTTCGAGCGCGACCGTTTCCATGGCTACCGCGCGGCAGGCGTCACGCGTTTGTCGGTCGGCGTGCAAAGTTTCGACGACGCCAAGCTGGCCGCATTGGGCCGTGTGCACGACGGCGCGCAGGCACGTGCGGCGCTGACTGAGGCGCGCGAGGCGTTCGATACCTACAACTGCGACCTGATGTACGCGCTGCCCGGCCAAACCTTGGCCGAGCTGGCTAAAGACCTGGACACCGCGTTGTCGTTTGCGCCGCCGCACCTGTCGATCTACCACCTCACGGTGGAGCCGAATACGCTGTTCGCCAAGCACCCGCCGACTGGCGCGTTGGCGCTGCCCGACGACGACAGCGCGTTCGACATGCTCGACCACCTCACCGCGCACACCGAAGCCGCTGGCCTGGCGCGCTACGAAGTGTCGGCATTTGCGCAAGCCACGCACCGCTGCGCGCACAACCTGAACTACTGGCAATTCGGCGACTACCTCGGCATCGGTGCGGGTGCGCACAGCAAGCTCAGCTACCCGCACCGCGTCGTGCGACAAACGCGGTTTCGCGATCCGGCCACCTATATGGCGCGCGCGCTGGCCGGCCAGGCGGTGGCGCTTGACGAAGAAGTGCCGCGCAAACAGTTGCCGTTCGAATTCATGCTCAATGGCCTGCGTTTGAAAGACGGCATCGAGCTGGCGCGCTACACCGAGCGCACCGGCCTGCCGCTCAGCACCATCGCGCAGCCACTGGATGTGGCAATGGCCAAAGGCTGGCTGCAACGCGAGCTGGGCTGGATCACGCCGACCGCGCGCGGGTACGATTTTTTGAACGATCTGCAGTCGCTTTTCTTACCGGCCGCCTGATGCCGCGCGCGCTGCCAGCGCGGCGCGGTGTCGCGACACACGCGGGGCCCACCGCTAGACTCGACCGCTTACGCCGCGCAACGCAAACATCTTTCATGGCCACCGTCGATCCGCTCAACGACTTGCAACTGCACACTGCGCTGCAGTTGTTGAAGCAAGCCGGCCGCGATGTCGCCGCCGATGCGGTGCCGGGCTCCGGTGCGTGGCTGCAAGCGGTGGTCGACGCGCTGTGTGATTTGTCGAGCCGCGACGCGCTCACCGGGTTGGCCAACCGGCGTCAATTCGAAGTCACCATCGAACGCGAAGTCGACCGCGTTGCGCGCGCAGGCGAACCGGCGCTGGTGTTGATGATCGACATCGATCACTTCAAGGCCGTCAACGATGCGCACGGGCATCCGGCTGGCGACCAGGTACTCAAAGCGGTGGCGCAGGTGCTGCAAGACGGGGTGCGGCCGATGGACACGGTGGCCCGTTACGGCGGCGAAGAATTCGCCATCGTGTTGCCGAACTGTTCGCCCGCATTTGGTCACGCGGTGGCCGAACGGCTGCGCGCCGAGGTCGAGCAGCGGCTCGTCAACCTGGGGCCCGGCGCGCCGACCAGTGCCGACGTGCAGGTGACGGTGAGCATCGGCGGCGCGTTCGCACCGCAATGGGTGCGCTCGTCGGCTGCGTTATGGACCGAGCGCGCTGACCGGCAGCTGTACCGCGCCAAGTCCGAGGGCCGCAACCGCACCTGCCTGGAGCCGGCTGCGGTGTACCAGGTCAGCGCCGAAGAAAAAGGCATGTTGTTCGGCACGGCGCAGTTCGATGCGCCATCGGTTGTGCAGCCGCAGCCGCTGTCGGCGCCGCATCCGTTGCCGCATTCGCACTCGCAAGGCACTTGAATGGCTGCGACCGATCCTTCGACCGACCGCGGCGCACGCAATGCCGCCACCAGCGGCGCACGCGATGCCGCCACCAGCGGCGCACGCACGATTGCCGTTACCAGCGGCAAGGGCGGCGTGGGCAAAACCTTCATGTCGGCCAATCTCGCGGCCGCATTGGCCGAGCGCGGCCAGCGGGTGCTGGTGCTCGATGCCGATTTGGGGCTGGCCAATCTGGATGTGGTGTTGAACCTGCCGCCGACCACGACCTTGCACGATGTGTTCACCGGCCAGGCCGAATTGGAGGCCGCGGTGCTGCCCGCGCCCGGCGGTTTTTCGGTCTTGTTGGCCGGCTCGGGCCTGGTCGAGTATTCACACCTGAGCAGCGACGTGCGCGCGCAGCTGCTCGACATCGTTGCGCAAATGAAGCCCCGCTTCGACGTGATCTTGCTCGACACCGGTGCCGGCATTTCCGACGTGGTGCTGTTTGCGGTGGCCATGGCTGACGAGGTGTTGCTGGTTGCTACGCCCGACCCCACCTCGATCACCGACGCTTACGCCACCATCAAAGTGCTGGCCACGCAGCAGGGTCGGCGAACCATTCAGCTGGTGGTCAATCAGGTGGGCCGGGTCGGCGCAGGCCGCGGCATTTGCACCCAGCTGCAGCAGGTGCTTGACCGCTTCGTGTCGCCGTTGTTGACCGCCCCCGCCGGTGGCGTGAAGCTCGAGCTGGTGGGCGAAGTGCCAAACGACGTGGCAGTGCGTGAAGCGATTTTGAAACGCCAGTTGCTGCTCGAGACCGCACCCGGCAGCGCCGCATCGGTGGCCATCGGTCGCCTGGCCGACCGGCTGCTGGCCTGACGCGGTGCGGTCCGGCGCAGTGATGGCAAGCCGGTGATGTCGGCTCTCTGATGTTGGCTTGTTGATGTTGTTTCATTGATGTCAGACGCAGCCACGCCGGCCACTGCGTTTGCCGCGCTCGGCGGTGAGCCGGTGGTGCGCGCATTGGTCGATCGCTTCTACGACCTGATGCAGTTGGATCCGGCATTCGCCGCCTTGCGTGCGCTGCACCCCGATGATCTGGCCGGCTCGCGCGACAAGTTGTTCTGGTTTTTATGTGGCTGGCTCGGCGGGCCGCAGCACTACGTCGCGCAGTTCGGTCATCCGCGCTTGCGCGCACGGCACCTGCCGTATTCGATAGGCATCGCGGAGCGCGATCAGTGGCTCGCCTGCATGGCGCTGGCGATGCGTGAATGCGCGGTCGACGACGCCATGGCGCAGCGCCTGGCCGAATCGTTTTTCAACACCGCCGACTGGATGCGCAATCGCGGTGCCTGATGGCTTTGCAGGCGCACCTGCTCAGCTGCGTTCCGGTTCGGCGGGGTGGGTTCGACGTGTTGCGCCGCGTGCATCGAACCCCGGTCCGCTGGGCCGCAACAGCACCATCAGCGCACCATGGCCGCCATCGGCTGCGCGCGCTTGGGCAAACGCCAGCACCTCGTTTTTTTGCACGAGCCAGGTCTTTACTTTCGCTTTGAGCACCGGTTCGCGTCCCGGCGATCCGTTGCCTTTGCCGTGAATGACGCGCACGCACCGCAGGCCGTGGGCCACCGCTTCCCGTAAAAAAGCCGCCAGCTGTTCGCGCGCTTCGTCGCGGCGCAGGCCATGCAAGTCGAGCTGCGCTTGAATCGACCACACACCGCGGCGCAGTTTGCGCACCACTTCGGGCCCGATACCGCTGCGTCGGTACGACAGCGCATCGTCGGTCTCTAGCAGCGACTCGACGTCGAACTCGTCCGATATGGCTTCACGCAGCACCGCGGCTTCGTCGCGTTCACGCTGGCGCGGCAGCGGCGCGGGCGGCACGCGGGCAAGCGGTGTGACGGCGTTGCGGCGCAGGGGTGCCACCTGGCCCACCGTCAGTTCGAACAGCCGCCGCTCGCGCTCTTCACGTTCAGCCGCGCGCTTGGCTTCCAGCACACGGCGGGCCCGTTCGGCAGCCGAATCGGCCAGCGCTTTTCTGATCAGCGCCAGGTCTTGCAGGCTGCGCGCGGTGCGCCGGTCGTGGTGGCTTTGCGTCACATGAGCCCCCGTTCGGCCAACGACACCACGCTGGTGTGCCCGACCACCAAATGGTCGAGCACCCGCACATCGACCAGCTGCAGCGCGGCTTGCAGCGTGTGCGTCAGCAACTCATCGCAGCGTGACGGCTCGGCCGCGCCCGACGGGTGGTTGTGCGCCAGGATCACCGCGCTGGCGTTGAGGCCCAGCGCACGCTTGACGACTTCACGCGGGTACACGCTGGTGTGCGTCAAGGTGCCGTGGAACATTTCTTCCAGCGCAATCAGCTGCGAACGGGCATCGAGAAACATCACCGCAAACACTTCACGCTGGTGCTGACCCAGTGCCAGCCGCACATAGTCTTTGACCGCCTGCGGCGACGCCAGCACGGTGCGTTGTGTCAGTTGATGCGCCAGTGAACGGCGGGCAAGCTCCATCACCGCCGACAACTCCGCGCGCTTGGCAGGCCCCAGGCCTTTGATGCGTTTCAGGTCGTTTGCGCTGGCCGCCAGCAAGCCGTTCAGGCCACCGAATGCGCTCAGCAGTTGCTGCGCCATCAGCAACACCGACGTGCCGGGCAACCCGGTGCGCAGCAGCAGCGCGATGAGTTCGGCATCGGCCAGCGCGGCCGGTCCGAGCGCGAGCAGTTTTTCGCGCGGGCGTGCCGCAGCAGGAATGTCTTTGAGCACGGTGATGGGGTGGTGGGTGACAGCTGGGAGCGTGGGGCAGCCAAAAGGAACATCGGCTGCCGGGCGGCCGCGGCAGGCTATTTTTTACCGGCGGTTTTTTACCAGCTGTTTGCCCCATGGCGGCGAAGCCAGCGCCGATCGGCTTTTGCCGATGCCCCCGCCATGCGCGCAACACGCACTCGTAAACTTCGATGCAGTCTATCCAACCGGTCACCGCCTTGAACTCAGTTATTCCGGGGTCTTTCCTCACGCTGCATTACCGCCTTGCCGGGCCCGACGGGGCCGACCTGATCAACACCTTTGCCGAGAAAGCGGCGACGCTGTCGCTCGGCACCGGTGAATTGGCGCCAGCGATGGAAGCCCGCCTGATGGGCCTCGGCGAGGGCACGCGCGCCACGTTCGAGTTGGCCGCGGGCGAGGCCTTCGGTGCGCGCAACCCCGACCTGTTGCAGCGCGTCAAGCGCAGCTTGCTCAACGAGTTGGGCGACCCCGATGAGAAATACACCATCGGCGACATCGTGCAATTCCCCACGCCCGATGGGCGCAGCGGCTACGGCGGCGTGGTGCGCGAGGTCGGCACCGAGTGGGTGTTGTTCGACTTCAATCACCCGCTGGCCGGTTTGCCGGTGACCTTTGAAGTGCATTTGATTGGAGTGCTGTGATGGCTGCGGAAAAAGGCGACGACGGTGTGCTGCACCACCCAGCGGTTGCGGTGCGATCGGTGGGGAGCGGCCAGGTGAGCCCTGCGGTGGGTACGCCGGCGAACGGTCAAGCAGGCGTACACGAGAGCACCCAAGCCAGCACCCAAGCGCTGACCCAACAGACGACCCAAGAGACGACACAAGCGAGCACCCAAGTCAATCTGCACGAAGTGCTGCTGGCCGAGCCGCGGGGTTTTTGCGCCGGGGTCGATCGCGCCATCGAAATCGTCGAACGCGCGTTGACCAAATTCGGCGCGCCGATTTATGTGCGCCACGAAATCGTCCACAACACTTATGTCGTCAACGACCTGAAAACCAAAGGCGCGATCTTCATTGAAGACCTGGCCGACGTGCCCGCCGGTGCGACGCTGGTGTTCAGCGCCCACGGCGTGTCGCAGGCGATTCGCCATGAAGCCACCGTGCGTGGATTTACCGTGTTCGACGCCACCTGTCCGCTGGTCACCAAGGTGCACGTCGAGATGGCCAAGCTGCGCAAAGAAGGCTATGACTTCATCATGATCGGCCACAAGGGCCACCCCGAAGTCGAAGGCACGGTGGGCCAATTGACCGACGGTATCTATCTGGTCGAAGACGTTGCCGATGTGGCGCGGGTGCAAGTGGCCGCATCGACCAAGCTGGCGGTGGTGACGCAAACCACGCTGTCGGTCGACGACACCGCCGAGATTTTGAGCGCGGTGAAGCGCCGCTTTCCGCAGGTGCGTGAACCAAAGCAGCAAGACATTTGCTACGCCACGCAAAACCGCCAAGACGCCGTCAAGGTATTGACACCCGAGGTCGACGTGATGGTCGTGGTGGGCAGCCTGAGCAGCTCGAACAGCAACCGGCTGCGTGAGGTGGCCGAGCGGCTGGGCACCGACGCCTACATGGTCGACAGCGCGAGCGACTTGAAGCCGGAATGGTTCATCGGCAAAAGCCGTGTTGGCCTGACCGCCGGTGCATCCGCGCCCGAAATTTTGGTGACGCAGGTGATCGAACGCCTGCGCGCGCTGGGGGCGGTATCGGTGCGCAGCACGCCGGGCGTGTTGGAAACCGTGCACTTTCCGTTGCCGATGGGGCTGGGCGACAAGTCGATGCAGGTCGGCGGCAACTGAAGCTGCGCCGTTGATCGCTCGGCGCTGAACACCGCGCAACGACTGCGCAACAACCGCGCAACAACCGCGCAACAACTGCGCAACAACTGCGGTAGTCCGAACCAGCGCACCGCAATCGCGGCTTTGTCATCGCCACCCTGCCGTCGCCGCACGCGCGGTCGTGCCCACCGCCCGGCGCGTGGCCGCCGGCGCTGCCTACAATTTCGCATCTCCTTTTTCATGAGCGCTGACTGCGGTTGGCCCACCGCCATGCTTGACATCAGCTTGCTTCGTAAAGACCTGGCACAGGTCGTATCCCGGCTTGAAAAACGCAAGTCGCCACAGCGTTTTCTGGACGTCGACCGGTTTCAGTCGCTGGAAGCCGAACGCAAGTCACTGCAAACCCGCACCGAGGAATTGCAAGCGCAGCGCAACGGGCTGTCAAAACAAATCGGTGCACTCAAAAGCAAGGGCGAAGACAGCCGCGCGGTGATGGCGCAAGTCGGCGGTTTGGCCGATGAGCTCACCGCATCGGCCAAGCGGTTGGAAGCCATCCAGGCCGAGTTGGCCGACTTGCTGATGGCGGTGCCCAACCTGCCGCACGACAGCGTGCCGCCAGGTGCCGACGAGCACGCCAATGTCGAGGTGCGCCGCTGGAGCCCGAACGATGCGGGCCCGCGCCAGTTCGACTTCACGCCGAAAGATCACGTCGATCTGGGTGCGCCGCTCGGGCTTGATTTCGACCTCGGCGCGAAGTTGTCCGGTGCGCGTTTCAGCTTCATGCGCGGACCGGTCGCGCGGCTGCACCGCGCACTTGCCCAGTTCATGCTGGACCTGCAAACCGAGCAGCACGGCTACACCGAGTGCTACACGCCGTACATCGTCAACCGCGATGTGCTCGAAGGCACCGGCCAGCTGCCGAAGTTCAAAGACGACATGTTTTGGGTCTCGCGCGGCGGTGCAGAAAACCAGCCCGAGCAGTACCTGATATCGACCTCTGAAATATCGCTGACCAACTCGGTGCGCGACCAGGTGCTCAGCGCCGATCAATTGCCGATCAAGCTGACCGCGCACAGCCCGTGTTTCCGCTCAGAGGCGGGCAGTGCCGGGCGCGACACCCGCGGCCTGATCCGCCAACACCAATTCGACAAAGTCGAGATGGTGCAAATCACCCAGCCCGAGCACAGCGACGCCGCGCTCGATGCCATGGTCGGCCACGCCGAGGCGGTGTTGCAGCAGCTGCAGCTGCCGTACCGCGTGCTGCTGCTGTGCGCGGGCGACATGGGTTTTGCGGCAAGCAAAACTTTCGATCTCGAAGTTTGGGTGCCCGCGCAAGCCGCCTACCGAGAAATCAGTTCGTGCTCGAACTGCGATGCGTTTCAAGCACGCCGCATGCAGTCACGCTACAAAGCCGCGAACGGCCGCAACGAGTTGGTGCACACCCTGAACGGATCGGGCGTAGCCGTCGGCCGCGCCTTGGTTGCCGTGCTGGAGAACTACCAAAACGCCGACGGATCCGTCACCGTGCCGGAGGTACTGCGGCGCTACCTGGGCGGAGCGGCGTTGCTGAAAACGTGATGCGTGGGGGCCGGCGTTTGCGGCTTCGGTTGCGGCCTTTTTTGCGGCCTTTTTTGCGGCATTAACTGCGGCATTAACTGCGGCATTAACCGTGGCATCAACTGCTGCAGTGATCACAACGGCAGCCGCTGGATCTGCCAGCCAACTCACCGCCAGATTCACGACGTTCGCCGCAGTTTGCTGCGATAAACTTCGCACTCCGGAATTGACCAGCCGGCAGCATCGAACATGCTGGAGAGGTGGCAGAGTGGCCGAATGTACCTGACTCGAAATCAGGCGTACCGCAAGGTACCGTGGGTTCGAATCCCACCCTCTCCGCCAGCCCGAAGCTGCGTTATCCGGAGCTTTTCATGGCTCTGGCGAGGGCTCGAAAAAGCGTTGCGTGACTGCCTCGAGCAGTGCGTCGACGGCTCGTAACGCCGATGTCTGCAACGAAGACATCCATCGCAAGTGAACCGGGCGCGCATCAAAAGAAGGCTGCCGGACCGTTCCATCGAGCAGATGCCCAAGAAGCTGCGCCCTCCATGCCGCACCCATGTCGTCGGCCACCAAGAGCTGCCGCGGCCTTGCCATTGGCATTGGCCGCATGTTGCTGGCTGAGCAAATTCAGATCGTCAAACCTCCTGAGGTGGTCATTTAGGGAAGATCAATGCCGCACCGCCGCGGCGTGACCGGGCATCGCGGTGCGCGAAATGCGAAGCGCATAAAAGACCCCGCACGTGATCGCCGCAGCGAACGAAATGCGAACCAAGATTTGCTTAAGCGTTGCAAAACAAGAGACCTGACCCCATATTAAGGACCCCATTTTGCGTGCGTGAAAGGGCGGAATTACATTCCACTCGCACCGCAAATTGCGCAATTGCAGAGTTCCGAAGGTGAGTAGCACTGAGCGCGGAAAGCGGGGGGTCAGGAAAGCGGGGGGGGGTCAGGTCTCTCATTTGTTATCAATCAACCGCCGTACGCCTTTTCCTCGGCGATTGGGTTTGTTGCGTGGATCGGGCGTGAGACTGGTTGACCAGATCCACGCGTAGCCGCGGTCAGCGCACCCGTCATGGAAACAGCTTGGGGTGAAAATGGGGTCAGGTCTTTCATTTGTTATCAATCAACCGCCGGACGCCTTTTCCTCGGCGATTGGGTTTGTTGCGTGGATCGGGTGTGAGACTGGTTGACCAGATCCACGCGTAGCCGCGGTCAGCGCACCCGTCGTGGAAACAGCTTGCGATAAACCCGCTGTTCGGCGCTGTTCGCTCCTGCCACCAGGTTGGTGGCGTGGTTGGCAAGCGCTGCGGCGCGGCCATCGCGTGACAACCACACGGCGGTGATGACCGGGCCGTTGCCGACCGCGTCGTTGCCCAAGGTGGCGGCGTTGACGAGTGCGCCGGTGGCCACATCGCGCACCCGCGCCACGCTGGTGCCGGTTTGGCTGTTGCCGGTCGATTCGATGTAGGCCACCTTGCGCGCGTCGTCTGAGAAGCTGAGCGCCGAGCGGCTGCCGACGGAGTAGGTGAGGTTCGGGTCGAGCACGCGGTTGATGGCGCCGCCGGCCAGGTCTTTCAGGTACACGCCCGCACGTCCTGCGCTGGTGTCGCCGCTGATGAACAGCACCACCTTGCTGCCGTTCGACAGGAAGGCTTGCACCGCGTAGTTGGGGTTGGTCGGCCCCGACACACCGAGCTGGCGGCCCGCTGCATCGGTGTTGACCAGCCGCACATTGCCGCTGGCCAGGTTGACCGCATCCACATCGCTGCCGACGACGGCGTCGCCCGCTTCGGGGTAATCGACTCGGCTGGTGAACGCCAAGGTGCGGCCACCGGGCGACAGCAGCGCATCGCCGTCGACCACGCCTTGTGAGGTGGTGAAGCGCACCTGGCGCTCGAGGCTGATGCGCTGGCCGGTGGCCACATCACGCAGCAACATGCGCGCCGGGCCGTTGGCGGTGCAATCGAAGCCGCTGCAGGTGCGGGCGGGTTGCGCAATGAAGGCCACGCGCAGCCCGTCGTCTGACACACCGGCGAACTCGTAGCGGTCGACGTTGCTGAAAGTGGCCAGCGGCGGCGTCACGCGCGTTCGCACGCCGGTGCCCAGGTTCTTCACCATGATGGCCGGCTCGGTGGCGTCGAACCCCCGCACGTTGGGTGTGCCCACGGGTACCTCATCGACGAAAAAAATCGCGTTGGCATTCGGCGTGAACGCCCGGCACGGCAAGCCGTTTCGTGACAGTCCAGTCGCCACACGGGTGACGCCGTTGCCGTTGAAATCTTTGACGAACAACGCGGCCAGGCCGTTGGGGTTGGCGGTCACATCGCCGCTGGCCAGGTTGATCGCAGGCGATGAAAACAGCACCCCGCCGCCATCGGCCGACACACCGCACACGCTGCCCACCGCGGCCCGCCCGGATGCGCTGGCCGATGCCGGCGCGAGGGTGGCATCGGCGGCGGGTGGGCGCTGGTGGGGGCGGTGGTGGTGGTCGTGGCCTGCGCCGCGCCAGCGCGGTCGCGCGCGCGCCATCAGGCGGGCTGGCCGAGGCGTGTGCCACGCCGCTACTGCCACCATTACTGCCACCATCATTGCCACCGCCGCAGGCGGTGAGTCCCACCGCCATCCACAGCGAGGTGGCGACCAGTGCGGTGCGTTTTGGTAAGCAAATGGCAATCGGGTTCATGGGCTGCTCCGGTGTTTGGGCAACAGTGCCTGCGCCTATCTTTTTGACCGATTGCCCCCAAAGTCCTGACCTGTTCCTCACCAAAAATAACCGATGGCAGTGCGAAACGTCACTGCAGGTAACGCTGAAACTGCCGGGCGAAAAGCGCTGAAAGAAATCCGCAGCCCGACCGACCGAGGCAGTTGGTGCGTTCACTTGCCGCGGCCAACTTGGCCCGCTGTTTCCAATCCAAAGCGAACCCGGCGCAGCTTGAGTCCACACCACGTCCAGCCAACTTGGGGTCGCGCCATGATCGAAATCACCGCCCGCAGCGAACACGCCATTCGGCACCCGGCCGCACCACCTGGCCACGTCGCGCGCCACATCTTGGTGATTGAAGACGAGCGCGATATTGCCGAGCTGATCGCGCTGCATTTGTCCGACCTGCCCGCCCGCGTGACGCTGGCCAACGACGGCCCGGGCGGCTTGCAACTCGCGCTGCAGCGGCCGTGGGATGCCATCGTGCTCGACATCCGCCTGCCTGGCTTGAATGGCCTCGATTTGTGCCGCGAGGTGCGCGCGCAGACCTCGCACGTGCCGATCTTGATGCTGACCGCGCGCATCGGCGAGCTCGACCGGGTACTTGGCCTGGAGCTGGGCGCAGACGACTACCTGACCAAGCCGTTCAGCGTGCTCGAGTTGCAAGCCCGCGTGAAAGCGCTGCTGCGCCGGTCGGCGGTAACTGCGGCGCGCACCGCCGAGGCGGCAGAGCACAAACCAATGCGCCTGGCGCGCGGCCGCCTGGAGGTCGACCGGGTGCAACGCCGCGCCTGGCTGGCAGGCAGCGAGATCGTGCTGACGCCGCGCGAATTCGACCTGCTGTGGCACTTTGTGCAGTTTCCCGGCCGCGTGTTCACCCGCACCGAACTGCTGGCCGATGTGTGGGGCCTCGGCCATGATGGCTACGACCACACCGTCAACAGCCACATCAACCGGCTGCGCAGCAAGCTGGGCGACGAACGCGACGAGGCTGCCTTCATCCACACGGTGTGGGGCGTGGGCTACCGCTTCGAGGTGGCGGCTTGAACCGACAACTCCCGCATGAAGCCTAGCCGCGCCACCGCACCGGTATGGCAGCGGCTGCACGTGCGCGCGGCGCTGCTTGCAATACCGCTGTTGCTGGGGCTGGGTGTGGCCACGTATTTGCTGCTGCAGCACTACAGCGCGCAGGCTGCGTTGGAGGCCGGTCAACGCATGAATTTGGGCCTGGCGCGTTATGTGGTGGAGCACCAGCCGCCGGGCCTGATCGCCGCCGATGGGCAGCCCGACCCCAGCCGCATGATGGAACTCGCCATGCACGTGATGGCGATCAATCCGGCGGTGGAGGTGTACCTGCTGGGTGTCGACGGCCGGGTGCTCGCCCACGCCATCGACGATGTACGGGGCCGCGATCCCATTGGCGCGCAAGTCGATTTGGCGGCGGTGCGGCGGCTGCTGAGCGCGGCCGACGATGCCAGAGTGCGGCTGCCGGTGCTGGGCACCGACCCGATCCATACGCAGCGCGGCAACACCTTTTCGGTGGCAGCCATGGCGCAACCCAATGGCCGCATCGGCTACCTGTACATCGTGCTCAACGGCCGCATGGCGCAAAACGTGGCCGCCAGTTTGGCCAACTCCGACGCCCTGCGCGCGATGGCGCTGGGTGCCGCGTTGGCGACCTTGCTGGCCGCCGGTGTGATGTGGCTGGTGTGGCAGCAACTCACGCGCCCGTTGCGCCAACTCACCGCCGAGCTGAGCGCATTTCGCGGCGAGGGCGATGCCGATTTACCTGGCGCAAGCGACGGCGAAATCGGCGTGCTGCGCCGCGCGGTGCGCGCGATGCAGCAGCGCATCGCGCAACAGTTTGCGCGGCTCGATGACGCCGACCGGCAGCGCCGCGAACTGGTCAGCAATATCTCGCACGACCTGCGCACGCCGCTGTCCAGCATTCAGGGCTATGTAGAAACGGTGCTGGTGCGCGGCGACGGCATCGATGCACACACACGCGCCACGCACCTGCGCACCGCGCTGCGCCATGTCGAACTGCTGGGCAAACGCATTGCCGATTTGTTCGAGCTGTCGAAACTCGACGCCGGCCGCGTCGAGCCGCAGCAAGAAGTTTTTTGCCTGGCCGAACTGCTGCAAGACGTGGTGCAGAACTACCGCCTGCCAGCCCAGCAACGCGGCGTGGCCATCAGTCTGGCGGCGGGCAGCCACATGAAGGCGAAGGTGCTGGCCGACATTGCGATGATCGAGCGGGTGCTGCAAAACCTGATTGACAACGCGCTGCGCTACACCGCCGCCGGCGGCAGCGTCACTTTGGGCGTTGAGAACCACGGTGCCTTCATGCAAATCAGCGTCAGCGACACCGGTTGCGGTATCGCCACCGAGCATTTGCCGCACATCTTCGAGCGCTACTGGCGTGCCGGTGGTGCGCAGTTGTCCGCACATGCGCAGCTGCCCGCTGCCGCTGCGCTCGCTGCCACCACTACCCACACCGCGGCCGACACCCCCAGCTCGGGGCTGGGCTTGGCCATCGTCAAACGCATTCTCGACTTGCACGGCAGTGCGGTGCGCGTGCAGTCGGAATGCACCCGCGGCACGCGCGTCGAGTTTTTGTTGCCGCACGCGGTTTGACGGTGCGCTGCGACGCCGACACGCCGACACCGCGTCGCGAACGTTGCCGAACAAAAGTCACATCAGCCCACCATGGTGATCACAGCGGCTTCGGTGTCTGTGTCGTGATGGGCTGCGGCTGCGATTCAAGCGGTGCCTTCGGCGGCGTCGCCGGTGCGCGGCCCATCTTGGTTCCGTCCCACTGCTGGCCGCACCAGCAGCGGCCTTCGGTGTCGATGATGCAGGTGCCGCTGCCGCAGCAGCGTGGGTCTTCGGGCATGGCGAACTCCTGGGTGTGGATGGGCAATTCAGGTGAAGTGTTTGATGGGCGGCGGCTGCTTCGGCGTTGCTTGAGGACATACGTCAGCGAATACGTCAGCGCGCACATCAGCCCATGCATCAGCGATTCAACCAACGCCGCGCCACGTACGACAACGCATCGACCAGCGCCACCAGCACCATCATCGCAATGAGCACGGTGCAGGCTTGCTGCATCTGGAACAGGCCGAGGTGGTAGTACAGCATTTGGCCCAGGCCGCCTGCGCCGACCACGCCCAGCACCGCGGCGGCGCGGATGTTGTTCTCCCAGCGGTACAGCGTGTATGCAATCACCTGCGGCCAAATTTGCGGCAAGGTCGCAAACAAGAAAATGCGCAGTTGCCCGACGCCGCGCACGCGCAGCGCGGTGGCCGCATCGGGCGGGGCGTTTTCAATGCTTTCAGCAAACAAGCGGCCGAGCACGCCGGTGGTGTGCAGCGCCAACGCCAGCGTGCCGGAAAAAGGTCCGAGGCCCGCGGCGATCAACAACAGCGCGGCCCACACCAACTCGGGTATGGCGCGCAGTGCGTTCAACGCGGTGCGGGTCACGCCCCGAACCAGCGTGGTCAGCGTGCCAGGTCTTTCAGCGTCGGCGCTGTGGCGGCTGGCGGGCAGCGCCAACGCCAGCCCGCCGATTGCGGCCAGCAGCGTACCCAGCAGCGACATCGCCATGGTTTCCAGCGTCGCGTTCCAGGCGCGCAGCATGAACGGCGCGGTGTGGTCGGGCGGAAAAAAGCTGGCGGCGAAATGGCCCAGCGATCGCAGCGCGTGGGGCGACAAAAAATCGGCCCAGCGCAGCTCCAGCGTGGCAAAACTCAAACCGATCAGCGCCGCGATGCCGATGCCAGTCCAGCGTGCCGCGTGGCGCACCGCGGGCTGTGCGGGGTCAGGTGTCAAGGCGGGGGCGGGTCGCGTGCGCTGCATGGTCACGCCATCGCCTTTCGCAGCATCGCGCTGATGCGGTCGGACACGGCCACCAGCGCAATGAACACGACCAGGATGCTGCTGACTTCGCCGCCCGAAAACATCTTCGCTGCACTGTCGAGCAGTTGCCCCAAGCCACCCGCGCCGACGAAGCCGAGCACCACCGACGCGCGAATCGCGCATTCCCAGCGGTAGACGGTGTAGCTGACGAGTTCGGGCGCAGATTGCGGCAACGCACCGAAGCACAACGCCTGCAACCGGCCGCTGCCGTTGCGCAGCAGCGCTTGGGTGGGCGCGGCATCGGCGTTCTCCAGAATCTCGGCGTAGACCTTGCCGAGCATGCCGCCGTAGGCGATGCCGATGGCCAGCACACCGGCGGTCGGCCCCAAACCGACCACGCGCACAAACAGCAATGCCCATACCAGCTCGGGCACCGAGCGCAGCGCCACCATCGTCCAGCGCAGCGCCGTGCGCACCGCGAACGGAAGCGCGCTCATGCGGTGAGCCAGTGCGCTGATCGACAGCCGCGCGCTGGCACCCAGCGCCAGCGGCACCGCCAGCGCCCACGCCAGCGTCATGCCGGCGGTCGCGATGGCCACCGTGCGCCAGGTTTCGCGGGCCAGCAGCTGCAGGAATTCGGCGTCGATGCGTGGCGGCACAAAGCTGGCGAGAAAGTGGCCGGTGGAACGCAAGCTGCGCGCATCGAACAGCGTCCACGGCTTGAACTCGGTCCACACCGCCAGCGGCCACAACAGCACCGCGAACAGCAGCACCGTGGCCCATCGGTGGTGCTGCGCCGGGTCGCGGCTTGCGGACTCGGGTGCGGCGATCACGTCATGCCAGCGCCGCACGGGCGTGGTGTGGGTCGACGATGTCGAAGGATTCGCGCCTGCGCGGCGATGGCGTTGCATGGCGCGCAGTCGATCGCGCGTGGTCGCGTGCCCGCAGTGGCCACCTCATCGGCACAACACCGGCATCGGCGCGGGCTGCGCAACCGCATCGGGCGGCACCCCCCCGCTGGGCTCATCGACGATGCCATTCGCGCCGTACAGCGCCACTACCTGCGCATCGGTCAACGCCGCGGCGGGCCCGTCGTAGACGATTTCACCCCGGTGCAACGCCACGATGCGCTCGAAACTTTTGCGCGCCACCTCGACCTGGTGCAGCGTGCACACCAGCGTGCGGCCGGTGCGGCGGGCGGCACCGGTGAGTTCGGAAATGACCAGTTCAGCACCTGCCGGATCGAGCGCCGACAGCGGCTCGTCGATCAGCCACAGCTCGGCATCGGCCACCAGTGCGCGCGCCAGGCCGACACGTTGCCGCTCGCCACCGGACAACCGGTCGACGCGCTGCCACAGCTTGTCGCCCACGCCGAGTGCGGCCAGCGCAGCCTGTGCCAGTGCGGCTTCGCGCGGATGCCACAGCGTGCGCAGGCTTTGCAACAACGACTGCGCCGGCAGCCGACCCGCCAACACCGCAGTGACAACGCGTTGGCGTGGTGGCAGCGGCGGCACCTGCGGGGCCAAAAAAAAACGGCCGCGCAGTTGGCGCAGCGCGCCAGGCGCAAGCGACCACGGCGTCAGCCCGAACAGTTGTTGGGTGCCCGATAGCGGCCGCACCGCGCAGGCCAGTGCCAACAGCAAACTGGTTTTGCCCGCACCGGATGCGCCGATCAGCGCGACCTGCTCGCCAGGTCGCACCGTCAGCGTGATGCCGTGCAGCACCTCGGTGCTCGACAGCGGTGCGGCGGCAGCGCGCAGGTCGCGCAGCGAGATGACCAGCGGCTCGGCCGCGGATGCGCCCAACGCGTCGTGCGCGGACGCGGCTGGCATTACTTCAGCAGCCCGGCGTTTTCAGCCGCGGCGCGTATGCCGAGGTAGTTTTCTGCCTTGCTGGGTATGAACTTGGTGGCGCGCTGCAGGGCCAGAATTTCTTTGCCTTGCGGCGTGCTGGCATCGAGCGCCAAAAACGCCTGCTGCAACTTGACGCGCACGTCGGTCGGCATGTCGGCATGCACCGTCCAGTTGTAGTCGTAATAACCGGGCGTGGTGTAGAACACTTTGACCACCGCGGGGTCGACCTTTTTCTCGGCCACGAACTTTTCCCACACCGACGCGTTCAACGCACCCGCGTCGACCTTGCCGCTGGCCACTGCGGCAATGGTCGCGTCGTGGGCACCCGAAAAGCTGATGCGCTTCAGGTCGGCGTCGGGGTTGACTTTGGCGGCCAGCATGAAGCTGCGCGGCATCAGGTGGCCCGAGGTGCTGGATGCCGAACCGAAGCTCAGCGTTTTGCCTTTCAAGTCTTCCAGCGTGTTGATGCCGCTGGCCGCATCGGTGATGAATACCGAGCGAAATTTCGCGTCTTCTTCGCGCTGCACCAGCGGAATGACCTTGCCTTCCGAGCGCACGCTGGCCTGCACATAAGTGAAGCCGCCGAACCACGCCAGGTCGACCTTTTTGTTCACCAGCGCTTCGACCGCGGCGGCGTAGTCGGTGACGGGCGTGAACTCGACTTTCATGCCGAGCTTGCTTTCCAGGTATTGACCGAGCGGTGCAAATTTGCGGGCCAATTCGGTCGGCGCTTCGTCGGGAATCGCGGTCACGCGCAGCACGGTTTGCGCGTGTGCCGCAAACGAAACCGTCCACGCAACTGCCAATGTGGCGGCCGCGGCACCCACCGAGCGGGCTAAACGTGGAAACGAGCAAAACATAGACAGGCTCCTGAAAAGGACAGGCGTGATGAAAGAGGCGAGACGATAAGTGCAATCGTCTGCGGCGCGCAGGACGCGGGCTATCACGCACGACATCGCGCATGACGCGGCGCACGACATGGCGCACGACATGGCGTTGGAGATGACAGATCAGACGGCGCGGTCAGGCACCGAGCCGCTGCAAGATGACGTCGGCGACTGCGCTGCTGTATGGCAACAAGGTGTGCACCACCTGGACCTGCGCGGTGTCGGTCAGCCAGTCGTCGGTGGCCTCGGACACCGACACGATGCTGTCGTTGACCTCATCGCCAAACGGGCTGCGTGGCCCCGACCAGCCGCGCACGCCGACGATGCCGGTGGTCGGCACGGTGGGTGCGCCCAAAGCGGCCATGCGCGCGGTCGATGCCAGCAGCTGGCCGCAGTCTCCGGTGGCCGCGCGGTACAGCGGGTTGCGCTGCACTGCCACCGCGATGCGCGATGGCCGCACCGGCGAGCCGACCAAAAACAAGCGGCGCGGCGGCCGTGTGTCGGCTGGCAAGCGACGCAGTGCTGCGCGCAGCAACACGCCGCCCAACGAATGGCCGACCAGTGCGTAATCACCGCGCGCTGCCAGTGCCGCCACGCGTGGCATCAAACGCGCGGTAATCGCATCGAAGTCTTCCAGCGCCGCGATGTAGCCGAAGGTATCGGTGCGCCAGCCGGTGCGCTGCAATTTCCAGCGCATCGGCCAACCCGATAGCGGCGAACGCGCCATGCCGTGAACAAAAAGTAGGTGCATAAAAATGGGCTCAGGTTGCCACGCGGCTTGCTCCGCTCAGATCCGCTCGATCAGCGCTACGTCGGGCGCGAACCCAGCCGCGGCGCGGCTCACCAACTGCCGCTGTCGGGCTCGCCTTTGAACGGGCCGACCAGCTCAGGCGTGATCCAGCCGCCATAAAAACCGCTCGGCTGCGGCGTGACCGGCGCCCCGCCCACGGTGCACTGCAGGTCGGTCGGATAAAACGCGACGCACTGCGCCAAGGCCTCGGCACCTGCCAAAGGTCGTGGATAACTCCAGGCCACTTTGTCGAGCCGACGCGCGCCGTCGACCAGGGTCCAGTACTGTGCCGGGCCTTTCCATTCGCAATGCGACGAGCCGGCGGCCGCCCTGAAAAACTGCCGCGCCACATCGGCCCACGGCAGATAAAAACTGGGTGGGTGCGACGTCTCCAGAACGCGCACCGCACGTCGGGTGCGCGCGATCTCGACGCCGCCCCACTGAACGACCACCTCGCGACCGTCAGCTGCCACGCACGGTGGGCGCGGGTAGTCCCACACCGACGCCTGGCCTGGAGCGGGCACCACCGCGAAAGCCGGTCGCACGTCGCCGCGCCACTGCCATTGGTCGCGTGCGGCTTGAATCCAATCGGGTAGGGCTGTCATCTGACCTCGCGATGCAGTGATGTGTGCCTGCTTGTTCACGCAGTACCGAGTGCAGTGTGGCGGCTGGCGCAATGGCCACCATCAAGCAGGGCGTTGCTAGACTGACCGGTGGATCGGTGGAGCATGAATGGAAGCGTTTTTTGTGTCGGTGGGCATCGTCGCACTGGGTGAGATGGGCGACAAAACCCAGCTGCTGGCGATGCTGCTGGCGGTCAAGTTCAAACGCCCCTGGCCGATCATCATCGGCATCTTCGTGGCCACCTTGTTGAACCATGGCGCGGCGGGCGCGCTGGGTGGTTGGGTCGCCACTGCACTGGGTGCGGGCGTGCTGCGCTGGGTCATCGGCGTGTCGTTCATCGCCATGGCAGGCTGGATGCTGATCCCCGACAAGTTGGACGATGGCGCTGCTCTGACGCTCAGCAAGTACGGCGTGTTCGGCACCACCGTGGTGTCGTTTTTCTTGGCCGAGATGGGCGACAAAACGCAAATCGCCACCGTGGCGTTGGCGGCGCGTTACCCCGATTTATTGGCGGTGGTGGCCGGCACCACGCTGGGCATGATGCTGGCCAACGTGCCCGCAGTATTCATGGGCCACCGCATCGCGCAGCTGGTGTCGATGAAGCTGGTGCACGGCATCGCAGCCACCATATTTTTGGTGCTGGGCGTGCTCACGCTGCTCAATGTGGGCCGCCTGTTCTGAACATCACGGGGTCGGCAACGCGCTGGTGGCCGGTGGGCGTGAATTCCACATCGCGTGATGGTGCCAATGTCGATGTCGATGTCGATGTCGATCTTGCGTTTGCGTTTGCGTTTGCGCACGTTTGTCGCTGACCGGGGTGCGGGTCGCACTTTGCGGCCCGCGAAAAATCAACGCTTGCCCGCGGCCAGCGCTGCAACCGAGCTGTTGCTGAAATCGACGGCGTGAGACTGCGCCGGTGGTCCGCCGTGCAGCCGGTGCGCTGAGATACTGAAGCCTTTGCGCGCAATGCGCAGCCCACCACCGGAGTCGACCCGTGCGCCTTGCCTACCTGCCATTGATCGTTGCCACTGCCGTGCTCGGCGGGTGCGCCAACTACACCGTCGTCAATCCGGTGACCGGCAAAAAAGAGAAAACCGTGATGAGTGAGGCGGGCGAATTGGCCGAGGGCAAAAAGGGCCATGAGCAGGTGATGGCCGAGTACGGCGCGTACCCCGATGCGAAGCTGCAGGCCTACGTCAACGAACTGGGTCAGCGGCTGGCCAGCCACTCGGAGCGCGACAAACTGGAGTGGCATTTCACCGTGCTCGACAGCCCCGAAATCAACGCCTTCGCGCTGCCCGGTGGCTATGTGTACGTGACGCGCGGGATCATGGCGTACATGGAAAGCGAGGCCGATTTGGCCGGCGTGATGGGCCATGAAATCGGCCACGTCACCGCGCGCCACGGCTCGCAGCGCGCCACCCGCCAACAAACCGCGGGCCTCGGCGTGATGGCCGCGACGATCCTGGGTGCGGTGCTGGAAAGCCAAGGCATGGGAGGAGCAGGGCAGATGGCCAGCCAGATGTCGCAAGGCATGGCGGCGAACTATGTGGCTACCTACGGGCGCGAACAAGAGTCGCAGGCCGACAAGCTGGGTGCCGAATACTTGTCACGCAGCACCTACGACCCGCGCAACATGATCGATGTGATCAACGTGCTGAAAAACCAGGAGCGCTTTGCCGACGACGCGGCGCGCGCTGAAGGGCGCCCGCCGCAGCCGCACAACAACTGGCTGGCGTCGCACCCGAGCAACGACAAGCGGCTGGAAGACATCACGAAAATCGCCGAGGGCTACCGAGGCAAATACACCGACGAGGCGCGCACCCGCTACCTGCAGGCAATCAACGGCATGGCCTTCGGCGAAAGCCGCGACCAAGGCGTCACGCGAGGCCAAAATTTCTACCACGAGCCGCTTGGTATTGCGCTGACCGCACCGCCGGGTTGGAAAGTACAAAACAGCCAAGACGCGATACGACTCGTCAACGCCGAAGGTGACGCCGGGCTGGTGGTGAAACTGGTGCCGCCGAAGGCCGGCACGACCCACGAAGAAATCGTGCGCAATCTGTTGAAGCCCGCCAGTGGCCGCGCCGAGGCGTCGGCGCTGAACGGCTTGGCGGCCACCCACTTCATCGGCAGCAGCAGCGACGAACAAGGCCAGTCGCACGGCTTCGAAGTCACCGTGGTGACCGGCCCGGCCGGGCAAAACTACCTGCTCGGTTTCGCGGCGAAAGACGCCGAAACCAAACAGCGTGCGTACCGCCAAATGCGCCAGGCCGAAGCGTCGTTCCGGGCGCTCACCGCGGCCGACAAAATCGCTGCCAAGCCATGGACGCTGAAAACCGTGCCGTTCCCCAAAGGCGGGTTCGCGCCGCTGGCGCAAAAGTCGCCGCTCAACACGCTGCCTGAACAACAGCTGAAGCTGATCAACGGCGTGTATGCGAGTGGCGAACGCAAGCCGGGCGAGTTGGTCAAGGTCGTCGAATAGGCGCGCGGCCTTGCCCGCGCCATCCGGCCGCGCCTTCAGTTTTCAACCGCGCAACCGACAACGAAGTCAGATGTGGCACCGATGCGTCGGTGCTGCGCGTTGTGGTTCAACTTGCAGTGAGAGCGGGATATGAAAAAACTTCTTTGTGGCGCTTTGGTGCTCACCCTGGCCGCGTGCTCCGGTACCGGTAGCAAAAACACCGGCGGTGGTTCGCTCGGCGCATTGGGCGCGATCGGCTCAGCCGCTGCCGGCAGCAAAGCGTCACCATCCACCGACGGCAAGCTGGCCGCTGGTGTGGACATGGCCAAGGCAGCCACCGTGTCGGAGGCCGATCTGATAAGCGCATCGAAACAAATGCGCGCCTACGAAGACAAAAAGCGCAGCGTCGCACCGGCGGGCAACAAATACGGCGCGCGGCTGGCCAAGCTGACCGCACGCCATAAAAATGAAGACGGTATGCAGCTGAACTTCAAGGTTTACCTGAGCAACGAAGTCAATGCCAATGCATCGCCGGATGGCTCAGTGCGTTTTTACAGCGGCTTGATGGACAAGATGAGCGACGCCGAATTGCTCGGCGTGATCGGCCACGAAATCGGCCACGTGAAGCACAAACACGCGATGGCGGAAATGCGCACCGCGTACATGGCCTCCGCCGCGCGCAAAGGTGCGGCCGCCAGCGGTGGTGCGCTCGGCGTGATCGCCGCGTCTGACCTCGGCAGCATGGCCGAAGCGGTGTTGAACGCGCAGTATTCGCAAGCGCAAGAAACCGAATCCGACGACTACGGCCTGGCCTTTCTGCAGCGACACAAGTACGACGCCAAAGCCATGGAGTCGGCGTTTCGCAAACTTGGTTCAGGTGGCGGCGGCATGTTGTCCAGCCATCCCGATGCAGCCAAGCGCGCCGACCGCATGCGGGACAAGCTGACGGCGAAATAACCGGTAGCGGCTGCGTGGTGGCAGCGGCTGGGCTGGCCTACCCACGTGCCGGTTGCAGCGCAATCATCCGCGCTGCACTGCACTTTGGCCGCCGTGATGAATCGCCTGCGGCGTTGTTCAGTGCCGCCTTAGCGCAGCCCGGTGCGCTGCAAGCTGGCCAAAAAAACTTCGGCGTTTTGAAAGCCGATGACGCGCTGGCTGGCGAGCTCATTGCCTTGCGCATCGAAAAACAGAATGCCGGGCGGGCCGAACAGGTCGTAGCGTTTGAGCAGCGCGCGGTCGGCATCGTTGTTTCGCGTCACGTCGGCCTGCAGCAGCACCACCGGTGTCAGGTGTTTAACGACGCGCGGATCGGTGAAGGTCAGGTGCTCCATTTCTTTGCAGCTGACGCACCAGTCGGCGTAGAAGTCCAGCATCACGGTGTGGCCGGCACGGTTGGCGGCGCGGATCGCGGCATCGAGTTCGGCGATGTCGCGCACGCGTTGAAAACGCAGTGGGTTGCCGAGCGACGGATCGGTCGCCGACCCGGCCGTGATCCCACGACTCTGAGCAAACGGCAGCAGCGGCTGTAGCGGGTTGGTGGCACCCGCGGCGGCGCCCACCAACTGCACCGCACCGACGATGGCGAACACCCAACCTGCCGCCTTGGCGGGCCACGCACTGTGGACCAGGCTGGAGACCTGACCCCGGCGATTGAGCGCGCCGAATGCACCGAGCACCGCTGCCGCCAGCAGGGCCAGCACGCCCCATCCGGCCACCACCAGTGCGGCCGGCAGTACGGGGCTCACCACGTACCAGGCGACTGCCAACAACAACACGCCGAACCAGCGTTTCACCGATTCCATCCACGCGCCGGCTTTGGGCAGCAACGCACCGGCCGATGCGCCGACCAGGATCAGCGGCACGCTCATGCCGGCGGCCAGCGAAAACAGCGCGCCGCCGCCCAGCACCACGTCGCGGCTGTGGCTGATGTAAATCAACGCACCGGCCAGCGGCGCGGCCACGCACGGGCTGACGATCAGCGCCGAAATGCCGCCCATTGCAAACACGCCCGCCCAGCGACCACCGTGCGTGCGGCGCGCGCTGGCATCGAGGCGGTGGCGCAATGCCGCTGGCAGCTGCAATTCGTAGACGCCGAACATCGACATCGACAGCGCGGCCAACAGCAACGCAAACGCGCCGAGCACCCACGGGTTTTGCAAGGTCGCGGCCAGTCCTTCACCCGCCAGCCCGGCGGCTACGCCCAGCGCGGTGTAGACCAGTGCCATGCCGAGCGAGTAAGTCAGCGCCAGCGCCAGGCCACGGCTGCGCGACGCGGCGCGGGGTGCCGAATCCGCCTGCCGCGTACCGACCTGGCCGACGATGATCGATGACAGGATCGGCAGCATCGGCAGCATGCACGGCGTCAACGACAGCAACATCCCGGCCCCGAAAAACACCCCGACCACCACCCACCAGCGGCCGCTGCGCAAGGCGCGATCGATGCGGCTGGGCTGGTCGCGGTTGGCCACTGCGGTGTCGGGTTGGGCGGCCGTTTCGGCGGTGGCTGTGTCGACGCGTGACTGCGCCGCGTCGACATTGGCCGCCGACAAACCGGGGCCGCGAGCGGGTTGCACCACCACGCTGCCATCGCCTGCGAAGCCGGTCAGCGAAACCTGTGCGGTGTTTTTTTGCGGCGGGTAGCACAGCCCTGCATCGGCGCATCCCTGGCTGGTGACACTGAGTGTGAAGGTGGTCGGCGCGGCAGTTACCGGCAACCGGATGACGATGCGACCGCGGTGCGTTTCGACGTCTTTGCCGAAGGTGTCGTCGAATTTGATCTTGCCGGCCGGCAGCTGTACGCGGCCGAATTGGGTGGCCGGCTCTGCCGCATCGAAGGCGAACCGGTCGCCGTACAGGTAGTAGCCGTCGGCTGCGGTGAAGCGGACTTCGACCGTGCGTTCGTCGAGCGCACGCGCGTCGAATTGAAATGCCTCTTGCGGCGGTAAAAACTTCGGCGCGGCGCAACCAGGTGCGGCGCTAAAAAGCGCAGCGCCAAGGCTGATGCTGGCCAACAGGCGATGTAAAAAGCGGGTCATGTCGGCAGCTTAGACGAGTCAGGTGTCGCGGCTGTGGTGGCGGGGCAAACCGGGCAGCCGCACCAAAGCTTTGGTAGCCGGTAGCTTGGCGCGCATGGCTGCGCGCACAAACTGAAAGGCCTAGCCGTGCAGCGCGGTTGCGCCAGCAGCGGGAGGCGGCGTGGCGGTGGTGACTGTGGCGACTGTGGCGATCGCGGTCGGGATAGCAGCAGTGGCATGTGCCGCAACCCATCGACCGTCCACCGACGCCAGCGGCTTGGGTTGATTTGCGCTGTCGAGCTGACCGAGCAGCCAGGTCGCCGCGATGAACAGCGCCACACCGCCGACTGCACACAGCACCAGCAACACGCCGTGTTCCCACGGCCGGGTGGCGGCGACAAAACCGCCCGCAGCGAGCAACGCGATGCCGAGCGACCGCAGCCGCGCCAGCGGGCCCAACATCGATCCCAGAGCTGCCGCATAGCCGAGCAAAAACAGCAGCGCCAGCAGGTGTTGCAGCGGGCTCAGATGCCGCAGCGTGTGGGTCAGTTCGCCCATGGCTGGCGTAGGTGTGTGCGCATCGCGAGAGGCTGCCAAGTTGCGGCGCAATTGGCAAGCGCGCAGCGCCGGCATCTGCCTCTACCGTGATCGAGCGCACACACACAGCACCGGTATGCTGGTTCCCGGCCACGCCCGCCCGCCAGCGTCGCAAACAAGGTGGTTTTTCCGGCACTCCAAGTTACGGCTGGCGTCGCAATGCCGGGCATGATCCTCAGGTGGCGTCGTTCAATCGCGGCCGATTCGGCAGTTTTTGGGCGCAGTGGCGCGCATCGGGCAGCAAGCGCGCGCCATTGCAACGGTTTGTGCGGCAAAGTCAGCCATCGCGGTGCGACGCCGCTGAATGAAAAATGAGACCACGGAGTACGCATGTCAAGAATCGCAGCCATCGTTGCCGCCTGTTCGTTGGCCGGTTGTGCCAGCAGCAGCAATCTGGGTACGACGGGTGAAGTGGTGCGCTCGAAGCCGCCAGTCAACTACGTATCGACCATCACCAATTACCTCGACCTGGCGATCCGCGGCCCGCAAACCAACCGTGAGCTCATCCTCGGCAACCCCGAGCGCGGCAGCTGCCCGATGGGCCAAGGCAGCAACGGCCTCGTCGGCTGGGTCGTTCCGGTCCAGTACAACAACCGCAACAAAGACGGCACTTCGGTGGCCATCACGAAGTATTTCTTCTGGTTCAGCGACGAAACGCTCAAGGGCGTGACGCGCAAGATGGAAATTTGCCCGTAACGCACGGTTCGGTACCGCTCACCGCAGCACCACCGTTCGCGTCAGCGCAGCAGCACAGTAGGTGTGATCACGCTGCGCGCCGCCAATACCCAGACTTAGGTGTAGCGGCCTTCACTGGCCACCACCTCACAGCCACCGATCAACAACGAGCCGTTGCGCTGCGGTTGCAGGTGGTAGGTCGCCAGCCACGATGTGCCTTGCGCGTCGGTCATTCGCACGGCCTGCACCACATAGCCTTCGATGCGCAGCGGCTTCAAGTACGCCACCGATGCAGGCCGGTACACCACCGGGTAGCCGGTGCGCACCTGTGTGATGAAGTTGTCGGGCGAGCCGAACCGCTTGCGTACTTCGGGCGACGCGAGCATGAATGCACGCCGTGCATCGTCGGCGGCAAACGCATCGAGTTGCGCTTGCACCACCGCGCGGGCTTTCGCTGCCTGCGCATCAGAAACGCCGTTGCGATCGCGGTCAGCGGATGGGGCGGTGTTTTTTGCCTCGGCCAGCTCGCCCATCGAGCCGGCCGAGGCAGCGCCCGAGGCGAGGCCCAGGCTCCACACCAGCCACGCGCGACGCTGTATCAAATCGGTATCCATGGTGAGCCCTCGATGGTTGGAGCTTGCATCATGCCGTGGTCGCCCAGCGGCCCCGCCGCAGCTACCGGTCGGTGTGCGAACTTTGTCGCGTCAAGCCGCGGTTTGTGTCGGCCACTCCCCTGAATGCGGGGGCTCAAATCGGTGTTTGACGGTCCATCAGGCGCGCCGGGGATGGTAAAAACAAGTCCTTACAAAATGCAACGCGGATGATGCGCAATTGGGCGCCGATCGGTCGCGTGTGACTTGCTGACCGACTTGCTGACTGCCCTGCTGACGATGCCACCTTCCGCCCCATTTCCTCGCAGCGACCGGCCAGCTTCATTGGCGTCGATTCGTATTGACGCTGCCGCCCGCGCGCTGCGCCGCCGTGATGACCGCAACCCCGCCGCAGGCCCCACCACCGACATGCAATCGTTGCTCGACAAGCTGCCCGGCATGGTGGTTTGTCTAGAACGCGCCGCCGCCGGCAACCGCTGGTCGGTGTCGTATGCGTCGCAAGAATTTGCCGGCCTGTGCGGTCTGCGCTTGCAAGCCATGCGCGACGACGCCCGGCCGCTGGTGCAACGGGTGCACCCCGACGACTGGCGAGCGCTGCAGCAGGCGTGGGTGCGCGGCGGCGTGGCGGCGCTGCCGCTGGCGGGCTGCCTGCGCTTGCGTTTGCCCGATGGCCAGTGGGCCCGCTTCGACGTGTCGGCCGTGGTCGACCGCACGCCGGAGGGCGCGACCTTGTGGAACTTGTTGCTGACCGACAGCAGCCCGGCGCGGCAGGTGTCGCCAGACGACGCGGTGGCCGCCGCTTTTGCTGGTGTTGGCTCAGCTGGTTTGCATGCTGGCGTGGAGGTTGGTCTAAACGTTGGTGCCGACACCGCAGCCGGTGCGGCGGTCAGCGCCAGCACGGAGCCGCACGCCAGCAGCGCAGCGGCCGCGCAACTGCAACAACTGCAACAACTGCAACTGCAATCCGACCGCTGGCGTCGCGCCACTGCGGCGGCCGATATCGGCGTAGTCGACATCAATTTGCTGACCGGTGCGCTGCAGCTCGACCCGGTGGCGTGTCGGCACCACGGGCTCGATGTGGCGCAAGGCCACTGGGCTTTTGACGCCTGGCTGGACCGCGTGGTGGTGGCCGACCGCCAGGCCGCGCGCGCGCTGCTGGCCGTGCCTGCGCTGCGCGATGAACGCACGCGTTTGACGCTGACGGTGAACGCAGGCGAATCGCTGGGCCGGCGCACGCTCGAGTTCGTATTGCAAGCGGTGGCCGATGACATGCGTTTGGTAGGAACCTGCATCGACGTTACCGAGCGGCAAACCCTGGACGCGTTGAAGCGCGACAAGCTCGACGCTGAAAACGCGAACCGCAGCAAGAGCGAATTCATGTCCCGCGTCAGCCATGAACTGCGCACGCCGCTGAACGGCATTCTGGGTTTCGCACAGCTGATGGCGCTCGACGTCGACCACCCGCTTGCGGCCGCGCAGGCACAGCGGCTCGACGTGCTGCGCCATTCGGGCGCGCGGCTGCTGGCGCTGATCGATCAGCTGCTCGATGTCTCGCGCATCGAGCAAGGCCGCATGCGCATGCGCAATCGGCCGATCAACGTGCGCTTGCTGGTCGAGCGCTGTGCCGCGCAAATCATGCCGTTGGCGCAGGCGCGCGGCGTCGACTTGATGGTGCAAATACCCGCCACCACCAAAGCCGTGCGGGGCGACCCGGACGCGCTCGAGCAAGTCGTGACCAACTTGCTGTCGAACGCCATCAAATACAACCGCCCGACCGGTGGCCGGGTGCGCGTGCGTTTTGAAGCCGGTGAGCAAGGTGTGCTGACGGTCGACGACACCGGCGTCGGCATGTCAGGCGACCAGCTCGAAAAATTGTTCGAACCGTTCAACCGCTTGGGTGCCGAGCGCACCGATGCGCAAGGCAGCGGCCTCGGGCTGACCATCACCCGCAAGCTGGTGCGCGCGATGGGCGGCAAGGTCGATGTGTTGTCACGGCCAGGTCGCGGCACCCGTTTCGCGGTGTCGCTGCCGCTGGCGAAAACCGGTGCGCCAAAACAATCGGTGGCACTGCGGCCGGACATGCCTGCCGCCATGGCGGCACCGTCGCTGTGGGACGACGGCATCGAGCAGGTGGTGCTGTATGTCGAAGACGACGAAGTCAACACGGTGCTGATGGAGCAAATTTTTCGCAACCAGCCGAACTGGCGCTTGATTACCGCGGCCACCGGACCCGAGGGCTTGGCGCTGGCACAGCAACACGAGTTGTCGCTGGTGCTGCTCGACTTGAACCTGCCGGGCCTGTCGGGCTTCGAAATTCTCGAGCGCCTGCGCTCTGACGAAAGCACCCGCCACCTGCGCTGCATCGCTCTCAGCGCCGACGCGCTGCCACAGCAAATACAGCACGCGCTGTCGCTGGGCTTCGACGATTACTGGACCAAGCCGATCGATGTAGCCGCGGTGATCGGCAAACTCAAAGACGAGTTCCGGGCACTCGCCGAAAACGCTTGAACGGCAAGCGGTCGCGCGGAGCAGATTTCTCTTCAATCCCAAGCCGAGTCAGGGCGATTGGTGGTTTGACCGGGACGCTCAACTTCACGCTTCCTTAAATTAAATGCACCAGCTTGCGCCGCAGGTGCCCATCGCCGCAGCCGGCGCTGCGCCAGGCGCGGCTAAACCAACGGTGAGAAATGAAAGACGTGACCCCAGATCCAATTTCGTCTTGGTGGTTTCATTAACCAACCGCACCAGTGCATGAATACGATCAAATAAATGGGGTCAGGTCTATCGTTTTTCACCAGCCAACCGTACTTTGCACAGCCTGACGGTTTCGCTTGTTGTGGTGGTCGGCGATAAGCACTTCACGGCGGGCGGTCTGCGCATGCCGAACCACGCGCTCACGCAATAGCTTCGACTCGATCGCTCAAAGAAAGCGTTCCAGCAGCCGCCGTGATTTGCGGTCGAGGGCTTTGCGGTCGCGCACGATGAACTGGATGCCGCGGCTGTCGGTGATCCACAGTGCGCCGCTGGACAGTCGGCGGATGTCTTCCTCGCCTTTGAGCACGAAGCTGGTCGCGCCGCGGTCGGTTTCTACCTGCCAGATGCTGGGCGTGGAAAAGGTCGACACCGCCACGATGCTGGCAATGGCCGGCGTGAATTCGCGGCTGGTCAATTCTTCTTCGATCAACGCACGCTGGGTTGTCGACAGCTCGGCCAACGCGGCGATGCACACCCGCTCGCGGCCATCGGTATCGACCAGCGAAATGCATTGCTCGGGCGCGGCGATTGGGAACGCGCGCACCGGCAGCACGCCGTCGTGGCGGGTGCCATCGGGCAGCGTCAGCAGCAAGCGGCCGTGGGCGGTGCGCTCGAGTTGAAACGGCATGGTGCCCAGCTGTGTGTTCGTCGTAGCCGTCATGCGGGTCGCTCGGCGTGGCTAGAAGGATTGGCGATCACTGCCGACTGCAACACCTCGCGCCGCTCGGCGTTTTCATCGTCGGCATCGACTTGTCGCGCTTGCGCTTCGTGCAGCCGCCAGTACGCGCCGCGCTCGGCCAACAGCGCATCGTGCGGCCCGACTTCAACGATGCGGCCGCGCTCCATCACCACCAGCCGGTCGGCTTTGCGCAGCGTCGACAAGCGGTGCGCAATCGCAATCGTGGTGCGGCCTTGCACTAGGTTGTCGAGTGCGGTCTGAATTTCTTTTTCGGTTTCGGTATCGACCGACGAGGTGGCTTCATCGAGGATCAAGATGCGCGGGTCGATCAGCAGTGCACGTGCGATGCTGATGCGCTGGCGTTCGCCGCCCGACAAGCCCTGGCCGCGCTCGCCGACCAGCGAGTCGTAGCCCTGTTGCAGCCGCAAGATGAATTCGTGCGCGTGCGCTGCGCGCGCAGCGGCCACGATGTCGGTGCGGCTGGCCTCGGGTCGCCCGTAGGCAATGTTTTCGGCGATGGTGCCGAAGAACAAGAACGGCTCTTGCAGCACCAGGCCGATGTGCCGCCGGTAGTCGGCCACACCGTAGCGGCGCACGTCGACGCCGTCGACTTTGATCGCGCCATCGGTCACGTCGTAGAAGCGGCAAATCAAATTCACCAGCGTGCTTTTGCCCGACCCGCTGTGGCCGACCAGTCCGATCATTTCGCCGGGTCGGATGTCGAGTTGCAAGCCGCGAATGACGGCGCGGTTGCCGTAGCGAAAGCCGATGTCGTTGAGTTCGATATGACCGCGCGGTTGCAGCAGCGGCACCGGCGCAGCAGGCTCAGGCACGTTCGATACATGGTCGAGGATGTCGAAGATGCGCTTCGCACCGGCGGCGGCTTTTTGCGTGACCGAGACGATGCGGCTCATCGAATCGAGCCGGCCATAAAAGCGGCCGATATAGGCGATGAAGGCGGTCAGCACGCCGACCGTGATCTGGTGTTGCGAGACCTGCCAAATACCAAACGCCCACACCACCAGCAAGCCGATTTCGGTCAACAGCGACACGGTCGGCGTGAACAGCGACCAGGTTTTGTTGAGCCGGTCGTTGACCTCGAGGTTGCTCTGGTTGGCGGCTTTGAAACGCTGCGCCTCGCGGCCTTCCTGGGCAAACGCTTTGACCACGCGGATGCCCGGAATCGTGTCGGCCAGCACGTTGGTGACCTCGGACCACACGCGGTCGATTTTTTCGAAGCCGGTGCGCAGCCGGTCGCGCACCAAATGAATCATCCAGCCGATGAATGGCAGCGGCAGCAGCGTGATGACGGCCAGCCACGGGTTGATCGAAAACAAGATGACGGCGGTCATCACGATCATCAACACATCGGTCGCAAAGTCGAGTGCGTGCAGCGACAGAAACACGCAGATGCGGTCGGTCTCGCTGCCGATGCGCGACATCAAGTCGCCGGTGCGTTTGCCGCCGAAAAAGTCGAGCGAGAGTTGCAGCAAATGCTCAAAGGTGGCGGTGCGTAAATCGGCACCGATGCGTTCGCTGACCAGCGCCAGCAAATAGGTGCGCGCCCAGCCCAGGCCCCACGCCAGCAGTGCGGCCAGCAGCAAGCCGCCGAGGTAGGTGAGCACCAGCCGTGGCTCGATGGCCTGGCCGTTTTGAAACGGAATCAAGATGTCGTCCATCAACGGTATGGCCAGGTACGGCGGCACCAGCGTGGCGGCGGTGGAGGCCAGCGTGAGCGCGAAACCCGCTGCCAGTTGTCCTTGGTACGGCCGCGCAAAACGCCACAGGCGCAGCAGCACCCAGGTCGATGGCACGGTGTGCGCTTCGCGGTTGCACAGCGGGCAGTCGTCGCTGTCGGGCGGCAGTGGCGCGCGGCACGACGGGCACAGCGCGGTGTCGTCAACCGTCTCGGTTGTGACACCGGTGGTGGCACCGATCGCCACACCGATCGCTACACCGTTCACCACACCGTTCACCACACCAGCGGCCACGTCCGGTCGCGCGATCCGGCGCTTTTTTTGTTGATCAAACAGCGCCACCAATCGCAGTGCCGCGGTGTGCTGCGCCAGCGTGTAGCGCCACGCTGCCAGCCGCTGCTCGGCGTTGTGCAGCGCGATCGTGCCGATGCCTGCGTGGTCGGCTTGCTGCAGCGTCAGCGCGCTGCACTCGGGCCCATCGAGCCGCCAGACGGTCCACGGCGCGGCACCCGCACTGGCCGTAGTTGCTGCATTTGTTGTTGCGGTTGCCGTTGCGTTTGTGGTGGCACCCGCAGCACGGCTGAGCAGTCGGCGGTCGGTCAAAATAAGCGCGTGATTGTCAAAACGCAGCTGCGAATTCAGGTCGACCTGCAGCGTGGCCAGCGCGGTTTCCCCTGATTCAAAAATCGCCTGCGCTGTCGCATCGGTGCCTGCACAAGCTTCTGGAATGTCTACATGAGGGAGTTGCTGCATTGGGGTTCCGCACCGCTTGCCGACCGCGGCCGGTCGGGCTCGAAAACGGTGCACGATTCTCGCCGAGCAGCCAGGCCGCGTGACCCTGCCACTGAACCATGACGACCATCGCCGACATCCGTTTGCTGCGCATCAACTATTTGCGCGGCCCGAACCTCTGGACCTACCGCGCTGCGCTGGAGACCTGGCTCGATCTGGGCGCGCTGGAACAACTGCCGACCGACCAGTTGCCCGGCTTCACCGACCGCCTGGTGGCGCTGCTGCCTGCGCTGGTTGAACACCACTGCGGCGTCGGTGAACGCGGTGGGTTTTTGGAACGCATGCAAGCAGGCACCTGGGCCGGCCATGTACTCGAGCACGTAGTGATCGAACTGTTGAACCTGGCCGGCATGCCGACCGGCTTCGGCCAGACCCGCAGCACCTCGACGCCGGGCGTGTACCGCATGGTATTTCGCGCCCGCGACGAGCAGGTCGCACGCACCGCGCTGGCAGCCGGCCATCGGTTGCTGATGTCGGTGATCAATGCGCTGCCGGTGGCCGCCGCGGATGTGGCGTTGGCAGTGAGCCAGGTGCGCGAAAAAATCGACGACTGCTACTTTGGCCCGAGCACTGCCAGCATCGTGGCAGCGGCCACCGAGCGCGGCATTGCGCATATTCGGTTGAACTCGGGCAACTTGGTGCAGCTGGGCCACGGCGCGCGCCAACGGCGCATCTGGACCGCCGAGACGGAACACACCAGCGCCATCGCCGAAGGCATCGCCAGCGACAAAGACCTGACCAAAACCTTGCTCAAAGCGTGTGGCGTGCCGGTGCCTGAAGGCGAGGTCGTGGCCAGCGCGGCGGCTGCCTGGGCTGCGGCCGAATCGATCGGCTTGCCGGTGGTCGTGAAGCCCACCGACGGCAACCACGGCCGCGGTGTCACGTTGGATTTGATGACGCGCGCCGATGTCGAAGCCGCGTTTGCGGTGGCCGCGCGGCACGGCAGCGAGGTCATCGTCGAGCGCTACATCCGTGGCCACGAGCACCGGCTGTTGGTGGTCGGCGGCAAGGTGGTGGCCGCCGCACGTGGCGAAGCGGCGTGGGTCACCGGCGATGGCATGTCGACGCTGATCGCGTTGACCGATGCGCAGATCAACAGCGACCCACGGCGCGGCAGCACCGAAGACCACCCGCTGGGCCGCATCGATGTGGCGGTGGACGGCGCGGTCGGCCTCGATTTACAGCGCCAAGGTTTGGCACCGAACGACGTGCCGGCGCTGGGCCGCCGGGTGCTGATTCAACGCAACGGCAATGTGGCGATCGACTGCACCGATGACGTACACCCGGAGGTAGCGCACCAGGTGGCGCTGGCCGCGCGCGTGGTCGGGCTCGACATCGCGGGTATCGACGTGGTGGCGCAAGACATTGCGCAGCCGCTGCACACGCAAGGCGGCGCGGTGGTCGAGGTCAACGCCGGGCCCGGCTTGTTGATGCACCTGCGGCCTGCGGTGGGTCTGCCGCGGCCGGTGGGCAAAGCCATCGTCGATCACCTGTTTCCTGAGCTTGATGGCGATGGCTGCGCGCCGAATAACGGCCGCATCGACATCGTCGGCATTGCCGGCTCGCAGGGCACGCAGCGCATTGCGCGGCTGGTGGCGTGGCTGCTGCACTTGAGCGGGCGGCGCGTGGGTGTGGCCTGCCGCGACGGCGTGTTTTTAGGCAACCGGCGTATCGATACCGGCAACGGCGCGTGCTTCGAGGCCGGCCACCGCTTGCTGGTGAACCGATCGGTCGATGCGGCGGTGATCGAAAACGGCGCGACCTCGGTGCTCAACGATGGCCTGGCCTACGACCGCTGCCATGTCGGCGTGGTGACCGATCTGGCCATCAGCGAGCGCGATGCGGCCGCGCTGGCGGCGCACGACGTGCAGCAGTCGGACCAACTCGTCAAAGTGTTGCGCACGCAAGTCGATGTGGTGATGGCCAGCGGCGTGGCGGTGCTGCATGCGGCCGATGCGCGCATTGCCGACATGGCCACACTGTGCGATGGCGCAGTGCTGCTGTATGCCCGCGACGGCAACAACGACGCGCTGGTGGCGCACCGCGCCGATGGCGGCCGCACGGTGTTCGTGCGTGGTGGCTGGGCGGTGCTGGATGCGGCGGGTGTCGAACAGCGCTGCGCCCACGTCGCCTACGCCAGCCGCCGCTTTGCCGATGCGTGCGCAACCGGCCGTGCGGAATCGGCTGCCGGCACCGGCACCGATATCGATGCCGATACAGATACCGATGCGCAGCTGATTGAGGTGCTGCTTGCCGCAGTGGCCACCGCATGGGCGCTGGGCGTGTCGCCGGAGTTGATATCGGCGGGCATCGAGACGTTTGTTTTGAAGCCGAGCTAGCCGGCAACGCATTGATCCTGCGCCGACGCACATCCACATCCTTATCCACTTTCACCCACCCACTTCGACCGGCCCGCCATGGACGTTTCCCGCATACGCGCTTTGCGCGGCCCCAACCTGTGGTCGCGGCACACCGCCATCGAAGCCATCGTGGCGTGCGCGCCGGCCGAAAGCGCGCATTCGCTCATTGCCAGCGTCGAAGCCTGTGTGCGCGGCTTGTTTCCCGCCATCGGTTCACTGCGTGCGGTCAACCACCAGCCACCAAAGTCGCTGGCGCACGTGCTCGAATCGGTGGCGCTGGCGTTGCAGGCGCAAGCCGGTTGTCCAGTGACGTTCAGCCGCACCTCGGCCACGCTCGATGCGGGCGTTTACCAGGTCGTGGTCGCTTACAGCGAAGAAGCGGTCGGCCGCCAGGCGCTCGGGCTGGCGGGTGCGTTGGTGGCAGCCGCACAGCAGCACACCGCGTTCGACGTCGATACGGCGCTGGCGGCGTTGCGTGACACCTTCGATGAGGTGCGCCTGGGGCCGAGCACCGGTGCCATCGTCGATGCGGCTGCCGCGCGCGGCATACCGTGGCGTCGCCTGACGCAGGGCAGCCTGGTGCAGTTCGGCTGGGGCGCGCGCCAGCGGCGCATCCAAGCCGCCGAGATCGACTCGACCAGCGCGGTCGCCGAAGCGATTGCGCAAGACAAGGACCTGACCAAAAAGTTGCTGCTTGCAGCCGGCGTGCCGGTGCCGTACGGCCGTCCGGTGGCGAGTGCCGACGATGCGTGGGCAGCCGCACTCGACATCGGTTGGCCGGTGGTCGTCAAACCGCAAGACGGCAACCAGGGCAAAGGCGTCACGGTGAACGTGAACAGCCGCGATCAGCTCGATGCAGCCTACCGCGCGGCGGCTGAAATCGGCGCCGTGATGGTCGAGCGCTTTCTGCCCGGCAGCGATTACCGGCTGTTGGTGGTCGGTGACCGCATGGTGGCCGCTGCCCGTCGCGACCCGCCGCAGGTGCAAGGCGACGGCGTGCACAGCGTGCGCGAGCTGGTGGAGCGTGTCAACGCCGATCCAAAGCGTGGCAGCGGGCATTCGACTTCGCTGACAAAAATTCGCTTCGACGCGATTGCCGTGGCGCGGCTGGCCGAGCAAGGCTTGGTGAGCGCATCGGTGCCCGACAAAGGCCAGCGGGTGCTGCTGCGCAACAACGCGAACTTGAGCACCGGCGGCTCGGCCACCGATGTCACCGACAGCGTGCACCCCGAGCTGGCGGCGCGCGCCGTGACCGCGGCGCAAACCGTTGGGCTGCATATTTGTGGCGTCGACGTGGTGTGCGACAGCGTGCATAAATCGCTCGAAGAACAAGGCGGCGGTGTGGTCGAAGTCAACGCCGCGCCGGGTTTGCGCATGCACCTCGCGCCGTCGTACGGCAAGGCCCGCTCGGTCGGCGACGCGATGGTTGCGACCTTGTACGCGCCGGGCGACGACGGTCGCATTCCGGTGGTGGCAGTCACCGGCACCAATGGAAAAACAACCACCGCGCGGTTGATTGCGCACCTGTTGTCGACCAGCGGCTTGCGCGTCGGCATGACCAACACCGACGGTGCCTATGTCGAAGGCCGGCAAATCGACAGCGGCGACTGCAGCGGCCCGAAAAGCGCGCGCAATGTGCTGATGCATCCCGATGTCGACGCGGCAGTGTTCGAGGTCGCGCGCGGCGGCGTGCTGCGCGAGGGGCTCGGCTTCGACCGCTGCCAGGTCGCGGTGGTCACCAACATCGGCAGTGGCGACCACCTCGGGCTCAACTACATCACCACCGTCGAAGACTTGGCAGTGCTCAAGCGCGTGATCGTGCAAAACGTGGCGTCCAACGGCTATGCGGTGCTCAACGCGACCGACCGCCACGTGGTGGCGATGGCCGCCAGCTGCCCAGGACTCGTCACCTACTTCGCCGCCGACCGCCAGCACCCGGTCATGGTCACGCACCGCGCGCAGGGCCACCGCACGGTGTGCGTGGAAGGCGAATGGCTGGTGGCCGCCCAAGGCGCGTGGCGAGAACGGGTGGCGCTGCGCGATGTGCCGCTGACGCGCGGCGGCACCATCGCGTTCCAGGTCGACAACGTGATGGCCGCGCTGGCCGCCGCCTGGGCGGTGGGCCTGCCGTGGGATGGCGTGCGCCGCGGCTTGTCGAGTTTTTCAGGCGACACCGACAACGTGCCCGGCCGCTTCAACGTGATGGCGTTTCGCGGCGCCACCGTGATCGCCGATTACGGTCACAACCCCGACGCCATGCGCGCGCTGGTCGCCGCGGTGCAAGCGATGCCCGCGGTCACGCGCTCGGTGGTCATCAGTGGTGCCGGTGACCGGCGCGATGTGGACATCCGCCAACAAACACAGGTGTTGGGCGCGGCGTTCGACCAGGTTTTTTTGTTTCAAGATGCGTGTCAGCGCGGCCGCGCCGATGGCGAGGTGAT
>JAYUGJ010000057.1:0-11129 GCA_043738425.1 Burkholderiales bacterium | reverse complement strand
CCGACCACGGCGGGGCCATCTCGAAAAACGGATTGGCTGCGTTACCAGGGTGCTCCAGCAGCATCGCGCCTTGGCCAAAGTAATTCAACACCAACGCCGGCATGGCCAAACCGAACCATGCCATTCGGATCGGCCGCTTGCCGAAGTGGCCCATGTCGGCGTACAGCGCCTCGGCCCCAGTCACGCACAACACCACCGATGCCAGCGCCACAAACGCTACTGTCGGGTTGGCGGTCAAAAACGCCAGTGCGTGGTGCGGACTCAGCGCCCGCAAAATGGCCGGGTTGTGGAAGATGTGCGGCAAACCCATCGCTGCCAAGACCAAGAACCACGCCACCATGATCGGCCCGAAGCATTTGCCGATGCTGGTGGTGCCGTAGCGCTGGACCATGAAAAGTGCTGTCAGCACGACCAGCGAAAGCGGCACGATGTAGCGGTGCAACCCGGGTGCCGCCACCTCGAGCCCTTCAACCGCGCCCAGTACGGTGATGGCCGGGGTAATAACGCCGTCGCCGAAGAAGATCGCGGTGCCAAAAATGCCCAGCATCAGCAAGGTGCGGCGCAACGCGGGTTTGTCTTTCACCGCCTGAGACGCCAACGCCAACATCGCGATTAAGCCGCCCTCGCCGTTGTTGTCGGCGCGCAAGATCAGCAGCACATACTTGATCGAGACCACCACCGTCAGGGTCCAGAACACCAGCGACAAGATGCCGTAGATGTTGGCTTCGGTCAGTGAAACGCGGTTGTGCGCGAAGACCTCCTTAAGTGCGTAAAGGGGGCTGGTGCCGATGTCGCCCTAGACGACACCGATGGCACCTAACGTAAGGGCGGCGAGGCGGGAATGGGAGGCAGGTTGAGGCTGATTCACGGTCCGCCGCACGCCTCAACGGCCTGCGGTTCGGTAATGCGGGACGCCGATTATGGCCCCGGCCTCGGCGTACGCACCCGGATTTCGGACCGCTGCAGCGGGCAGTGAGCGCGAAAATGTTGCGGTGCAACAACGTGACTCTGCCCGCACTGAATGCCCCACATGAAGCGTTGGAAAAGCGGCGCTGAATTGCATGTCGAAATGCCACCCATCAGGTGCCGCTTCGCGCCGACCTGCAGCTCCGTTCAGGCCGCGGTTACTCGTCGACGTCGGCCTCGGGGTCGGTGGCTTCGAGCTCATAGCTTGCGGCCACCATGGCCAGCCGCGCAATCACGCCGTACATGTAGAACCGGTTCGGTGCGCTGGCACCGGGCTTCATGCCGGGGCGCGGCAACTGGTTCGCCTCGGCGAACGCCAGCGGCACAAAGCTGGCTCCGGGCGAGTTGAGGTTTTCATCCACGCCACGTTCGGCATTGACGCGGTAGAAGCCGCCCACCACATAGCGGTCGATCATGTAGACCACCGGTTCGGCAACCGCGTCATTCACCCGTTCGTACGTCGGCACGCCTTCTTGCAAGATCACTTCGCTGACTTCCTGGCCGTCTTTGATGACGCTCATCTTGTTGCGCGAGCGGCGGTTCAGGTCCATCAGGTCTTTCGGGTCGCGCACCGTCATGATGCCCATGCCGTAGGTGCCCGAATCCGCCTTGACAATGATGAACGGCTTTTCCTGGATGCCGTATTCCTTGTATTTGCGCCGCACCTTGCCGAGCAACGCGTCGGCGTTGGCCATCAATTCTTCGGTACCGGTGCCGTCAGTGAAGTTGACCGAACCACAGCCTGAAAACATCGGGTTGATGAGCCACGGATCCATGCCCAGCAGCTTGGCGAATCGCTTCGCCACTTCTTCATACGCGGCAAAGTGATTGGTCTTGCGGCGCACTGCCCAGCCGGCGTGCAGCGGCGGCAGCAGGTACTGCTCGTGCAGGTTTTCCAGCACCTTCGGAATGCCGGCCGACAAATCGTTATTCAACAAAATCGTGCAGGGATCGAAGTCTTTCAGCCCCAACCGGTTGCGGCTGCGCACCAGCGGCTCCAGCGTCAGCGTGCTGCCATCGGGCAATTCGATCGGCGTGGCCTGGGTGATGGTGTCGTCGAGCGTGCCGAGCCGCACATTCAAACCGGCCATGTGAAAAATTTGCAGCAGCCGCTGCACATTGGCCAGGTAAAACGTATTGCGTGTGTGCTTTTCCGGAATCAGCAGCAGGTTCTTTGCCTCGGGGCAAATTTTTTCAATGGCCCCCATTGCGGCCTGCACCGCCAACGGCAGCATTTCAAGCGTCAAGTTGTTGAAACCGCCGGGGTACAAATTGGTGTCCACCGGTGCCAGCTTGAAACCCGCATTGCGCACATCGACCGAGGTGTAAAAAGGCGGTGTGTGTTCCATCCATTCGAGGCGAAACCAGCGCTCGATGGCAGGCAGCGATTCGAGAATGCGCTGCTCAAGTTCATTGATCGGACCGGTCAGCGCGGTGATGAGATGGGGAACCATAGGGACCGCCTGATTGCAATGGGTGGGCACTGAGTTTAGGCACTATGGTGTGTTCGGCTGCGCTGCGCAACGACAAAACTTTGGTGCCGCACCGCCAAGCCATCGCGCAAAAACAAAAGCCGCCTGGTGGCGGCTTTTGCTACTGGCCACAGCTCTTGGCCGTGGCCGACCGCACCTTACTGTTGGTACGCCGTTTCTCCGTGCGAGGTGATATCGAGGCCTTCGCGCTCTTCGTCTTCCGGCACACGCAGACCGATCAACAGGTCGACGATTTTGAAAGCGACGAACGACACCACGCCAGACCAAACAATGATCAGCAGCACCGCTTTGGCCTGGATCCACACTTGCGCCGCAATCGAATAGTCGGCCTGGGTAACCATGGTCACGGTCGACCAATCGGCAACGAAGCTCGGGCCGCCCAACGCAGGCGAATTGAACACACCGGTCAACAGCGCGCCGGTGATGCCGCCCACGCCGTGCACGCCGAATACGTCCAATGCGTCGTCCGCGCCGAGCAGCTTTTTCAAGCCGGTCACACCCCACAAGCAGGCGAAACCACCGACCACGCCGATCGCCAGCGCACCGCCGATGCCCACGTTGCCGCAGGCTGGCGTGATGGCCACCAAACCAGACACTGCACCCGAGGCTGCGCCCAACATCGACGCCTTGCCTTTCATCAAGGCCTCACCGACGCACCACGCCAACACCGCCGCGGCCGTGGCTACCAAGGTGTTGATGAAGGCCAGCGCGGCAAAGCCATTGGCCTCGAGCGCGGAGCCAGCGTTGAAGCCGAACCAGCCTACCCACAGCAGCGCAGCACCGACCATCGTCAACGTCAGCGAATGCGGCGTGAATGCTTCTTTGCCGTAGCCGACCCGCTTGCCCACCATGTAAGCACCGACCAAGCCGGCAACGGCTGCGTTGATGTGCACCACCGTGCCACCGGCAAAGTCGAGCGCGCCCATCTGCCACAAGTAGCCGGCCTTGCCGGTGGTCGCATCGATCACGTCCTTGCTGGTGTACGCGTCAGGGCCCATCCAGAACCAAACCATGTGCGCGATAGGTGCATAGCTGAAGGTGAACCACAGCGCCATGAACATCAACACCGCGGGGAACTTCATCCGCTCGGCGAATGCACCAACGATCAGCGCGCAGGTGATACCGGCGAACGAGGCCTGGAATACTGCGAACACGATCTCGGGAATGACCACGCCCTTGCTGAAGGTGGCGGCATTCGCGAAGGTGCCCGCAGCGTTGTCCCACACGCCTTTCATGAACAACCGGTCGAGCCCGCCGAAAAACGCGTTGCCTTCGGTGAACGCCAAGCTGTAGCCGTAGATGAACCACAACACCACGATCAGCGAAAACGTGACGAACACCTGCATCAATACCGACAGCATGTTTTTGCTACGCACCAAGCCACCGTAAAACAGCGCCAGACCCGGCACCGACATCATGATGACGAGCAGCGTCGACACCATCATCCAGCCGGTGTCGCCTTTATTGGGCACGGGAGCCGCGGCACCAGCGGCGGCCGGGGCCGCGTCTGCCGGTGCCGCGGCTGTTGCGGCGGCGTTTGCTGTGGCAGCGACTGCCGGCGCGGCAACCGCAGCCGACGCATCAGCCAGCGTCAACTCGACCCGCCGCGCATCTTCCGCGTTGCCTGAGGTTTGCACCGCATCGGGCTTTTGTAAAACGATCCGGTCTGCGGCGACACCCGCGGCGCCCAACGCATCACGCACGGCCAGTGCACGCGCCTTGCCCAACGCGGCGTTCACCGCAGCGTCGCCGCTGGTGTCGGTGTAGCCGGACAGCTGCACCTTGGCGGCAGCGTTCGCAGCCAGGAACTCGGCCACGCTTTTCACCGCGTCACCACTGGCGGCGGGCAACTCGGATTTACCGAGGTCGAAACTCACTTTGGCCGCTGGAAAGTCGGCCGCCTGGGCGAGCCCCAGGGCCGTACCCAGCGCCGACAACACGAACGCCAACAGTGCCCATCGGAAAAATTTAGTCATGGTGCTCGTCTCTATTTTTTGAGTGTGTTGGGAAGGAAGGGTCACAGGGCGTCTTTTCCGGTCTCGCCAGTGCGGATGCGCACCACCTGCTCCAGCGCCGAGACAAAAATCTTGCCGTCGCCGATTTTTCCGGTGCGCGCTGCGTTTTCGATGGCTTCGATCACCCGATCCACGACGGCGTCATCGACTGCCGCTTCGATCTTCACCTTGGGCAAAAAATCGACCACGTACTCGGCACCGCGGTACAGCTCGGTGTGGCCCTTTTGGCGGCCGAAGCCTTTGACTTCGGTCACGGTAACGCCTTGGACACCCATGGCGCTCAGCGCCTCACGTACTTCGTCGAGCTTGAACGGCTTGACGATCGCAGTCACCATCTTCATGGTTTTCTCCCGGTTGCAGTTTCAAAAACATCGGTGGCTGTGACCGCGGTGGTGCTGCGCGCGTAGCGCTTGGGGCAGCAGCGCGGTCCAGCAATGTGCGGGGTGTTTCCGCATGTTTTGTGCCACCGAACCGCGCACCCATTCGGGGCGTCTTGGCATGCGCTTGCACGCAGCCGCGCGCGTCGTGCGCCTCAATTTGGGGCGGCAAGCGCGGTCGCAGGCGATGAAAAGCCGTCCGGCACGTCCTTATTGGGGATGTGTGCCGGGCGCGTCGCCCGCACCATCGGCGGCTCACCGGCGTTGGTTTGCCCCAACTCGCCGCCGACTCGAGTTGCCAGTTTTTCCCGGTCACCGCATGTCACTTGCCGTCATCCACAGCCGCGCCCTGGATGGGCTCAACGCTCCACCTGTCACCGTCGAGGTGCATCTGGCGAACGGGCTGCCCAGTTTCACGCTGGTCGGTTTGGCCGACACCGAAGTCAAAGAAGCCCGCGAGCGGGTGCGCGCTGCAATTCAAAACAGCGGCCTGGAATTTCCGCACAACAAGCGCATCACGGTGAACCTGGCCCCGGCCGACTTACCCAAAGAGTCGGGCCGATTCGACTTGCCAATCGCATTGGGCATCCTGGCGGCGAGTGGGCAAATCGATGCCCAACGCCTGGCCCACGCCGAATACGCGGGTGAACTGTCGTTGGCCGGTGACCTGCGGCCCGTGCGTGGTGCCATCGCGATGGCGCTGGCGCTGAAACATGCCGAAGCCGCCCGTGCGCTGGTTCTGCCGCAGGCCAGTGCGCAAGAAGCCGCGCTGGTGCGTGGGCTGCAGGTACACGCGGCCACGCATTTGCTGCAGGTGGTGCAGGCGTTGCTGCCGGTCGCTGCCGAGTTGCTGCAGCCGCTGCCGCTGGCAGTGGCCGTGGTGCCCGCTGAGCCAGCGCGCCCGCTGGGTGCCACCGACTTGCGCGACGTGAAAGGCCAAGCCGCTGCCAAGCGCGGTTTGGAAGTTGCCGCAGCTGGCGGTCACAGCGTCTTGATGGCTGGGCCGCCCGGCACCGGCAAGTCGATGTTGGCACAGCGGTTTGCGGCCCTGTTGCCTGGCCTGACGGAGGCCCAGGCGCTGGAATCGGCGGCGGTGATCAGCTTGAACGGGCAGGCGTTCGATGTGGCCCAGTGGGCCAAACGGCCGTTTCGCAGCCCGCACCACACCGCGTCATCGGTGGCGCTGGTTGGCGGCGGTTCACCGCCGCGGCCTGGAGAAATTTCACTGGCGCACGAAGGCGTGTTGTTTCTGGATGAGCTGCCTGAATTTCCGCGGGCCGCCCTGGAGGCGCTGCGCGAGCCGCTGGAATCGGGCCGCATCGTGATTTCACGGGCGGCACGGCAAGCCGAATTTCCGGCGCGTTTTCAACTGCTGGCCGCGATGAACCCATGCCCCTGCGGCCACCACGGCAGCATGCTGCGCCAGTGCCGCTGTACGCCCGAGGCAGTGGGCCGCTACCAAGGCCGCATCAGCGGGCCGCTGCTCGACCGCATCGACCTGCAAATCGACGTGCCGGCGCTTTCGCCCGACACCTTGGCCAACGCGCCCGCGGGCGAGTCGACTGCCGACGTGGCGGCGCGAGTGGCCGCGGCCCAACTACGCCAGCGGTCGCGCCAAGCCTGCTTGAACGCCGATTTATGGGGCGACGCGCTGACCACCCACTGCCAGATCACCCCGGTCACCGCGACGTTTTTGCACGCTGCCGCAACCCGGCTGGCGTGGTCGGCGCGCAGCCACCATCGGGTGCTGCGTGTTGCCCGCACGGTGGCCGACCTGGCGGGCAGCGTGGCGGTCGAGGCCAGCCACATCGCCGAAGCGGTGCAATACCGGCGGGTGCTGACGGCGCGTTGAGCGAGGCTGGCCGCACAGCGGCGCGTCGATCGCGCAGCCGCCTACAGCCCACTACAACAACGCGGCCAGCGAGCGGCGTACCAACGCCGCGTCTTGCTGCGTGCGCTGCGCCCAATCGGCGATTTGGTCTTCGCCGATCTTGCCGACGTTGAAGTAGGCCGCCTCAGGGTGCGCGATGTAGAAACCGCTGACACTGGCCGCCGGTGTCATGGCCCAGCTTTCAGTCAGCGCCATGCCGATCTCGTCGCAGCGCAGCGCGTTGAACATCGCCGATTTCACCGTGTGGTCGGGGCACGCCGGGTAGCCGGGTGCGGGCCGAATGCCGCGGTATTTTTCGCCGATCAAATCGACCGTGCTCAACTGTTCGTCAGCGGCATAGCCCCAAAACTCGGTGCGCACGCGTTGGTGCATGCGCTCGGCAAAGGCCTCGGCCAGCCGGTCGGCCAGCGCCTTCAACATGATGGCGCTGTAGTCGTCGTGGTCGTCGAGAAATTGTTTTTCCTTTTTGGCGGTGCCAACGCCCGAGGTCACCGCGAACATGCCGATGTGGTCCTTCACACCGGACCCCTTGGGCGCGATGTAGTCGGCCAAGCAACGGTTGGGCCGCTGGATTTTTTCGCCGTGCTCACCATCGACCACCGGCCGCACGGTTTGCATGCGCAGCCCGCGCCAGGTCATCAGCACCTCGCTGCGGGTTTCGTCGGTGTAGATCTCGATGTCGTCATCGCCCACGGTGTTCGCCGGGTACAAACCGATCACGCCGTTGGCGCTCAACCAGCGTCCGCTGATCAGCCGCTTCAGCAACCGCTGACCGTCGCTCAATACCCGGCGTGCCGATTCGCCGACGATGTCGTCGGTGAGGATGGCGGGATACGGCCCGGCCAAATCCCAGGTCTGAAAAAACGGGGCCCAGTCGATACACCTGGCCAGTTCCGCCAGGTCGTAATTGCGGAACACCCGGCGGCCGGTGAACTTCGGTTGCGCTGCCTGATAGGCGCTCCAGTCGATGCGCGTTTTGTTGGCACGCGCCTCGGCCAACGTCACCAGCGGCGTGGCTTTTTTATTGGCGTGCAGCGTGCGCACGTGGTCGTAATCGGCGTTCAGCTCAGCGATGTAAGCCGTCGCTCTTTCGTCGGACAGCAAATCACTGCACACGCTCACGCTGCGGCTGGCATCGGGCACGTAGACCACCGGGCCTTCGTAGTGCGGCGAAATTTTTACCGCGGTGTGCACCCGCGAACAGGTCGCGCCACCAATCAGCAGCGGTATTTTTTTGATGCGGAAGTAATCGTCGCGCTGCATTTCGCCGGCCACATATTGCATTTCTTCCAGGCTCGGCGTGATCAACCCACTGAGACCAATGATGTCGGCACCCTCGACTTTGGCGCGCGCCAAAATTTCGTGGCACGGCACCATCACGCCCATGTTCACCACCTCGAAGTTGTTGCATTGCAAAACCACCGTGACGATGTTTTTGCCGATGTCGTGCACATCGCCTTTGACGGTGGCGATGATGATCTTGCCCTTGGCTTTGGCCTCGCCACCGGCTTCGACCATCGCCAGCTTTTCGGCTTCGATGTACGGCAGCAAATGCGCCACCGCCTGCTTCATGACGCGGGCGCTTTTCACCACCTGCGGCAAAAACATCTTGCCCTGGCCGAACAGGTCGCCGACCACATTCATGCCGGCCATCAGCGGGCCTTCGATCACATGCAGCGGCCGGCCACCGCTGGCCAGCACGCGCTGATAAACCTCTTCGGTGTCGACCGCGATGAAGTCGTTGATGCCGTGCACCAGCGCGTGGCTGAGTCGTTCATCGACTGGCCGTGGGTGTTCAGCGGTTCCGCGCCAGGCCAATTTGGCGCTGTCGTCTTTGGCCGCGCCTTGGGCCGACGCAGCCACTTCGATCAGCCGCTCGCCTGCATCCGGGCGCCTGTTCAGCACCACGTCTTCGACCCGCTCGCGCAGCACCGGTTCCAGGTCGTCGTAGACGCCGACCATGCCTGCGTTGACGATGCCCATGTCCATGCCGGCTTGAATCGCGTGGTACAGAAACACGGTGTGGATGGCTTCGCGCACCGGTTCGTTGCCGCGAAAGCTGAAGCTCACATTGCTGACGCCGCCGCTGATCTTTGCGCCCGGCAAATGTTGCTTGATCCAGCGGGTGGCGTTAATGAAATCGACCGCGTAGTTGTCGTGTTCTTCGATGCCGGTGGCGATGGCGAAAACGTTCGGGTCGAAGATGATGTCTTCGGCCGGAAAGCCGACCTCGTCGACCAGAATGCGGTAGGCGCGTTCGCAGATTTGGATCTTGCGTTCGTAGGTGTCGGCCTGCCCTTTTTCATCGAACGCCATCACCACCGCGGCCGCACCGTAGCGGCGCACCAGCGTGGCCTGGTGCTTGAACTGATCGATGCCTTCTTTGAGTGAGATCGAGTTGACGATGCCCTTGCCTTGGATGCACTTCAAGCCGGCTTCGATCACGCTCCACTTTGAGCTGTCGATCATGATCGGCACGCGCGAAATCTCGGGCTCGCTGGCGATCAAATTCAAAAACCGCACCATCGCAGCCTGACTGTCCAACATGGCTTCGTCCATGTTGATGTCGATGATTTGCGCGCCGTTTTCGACCTGCTGGCGCGCCACCGCCAGCGCCTGCTCGAACTCGCCGTTCAAGATCAGCCTTGCGAACGCCTTTGATCCGGTCACGTTGGTGCGCTCGCCGATGTTGACGAACAGCGAACCGCTGCCGATCCGCACCGGCTCGAGGCCCGACAACATCATGGGTGACACGGCGAAGGGCGTAGCGAGATCGGTCATGGCGGGGCGGCAATCTGTTCAGAAATCAGACTGCGCAACCCACCGCAGCCATTCAGGTTGGGTGAGCGCCGTTGGACCACATCGGGCCCAAGCCTGGCAACCGCAAAGGTTGTCGCAGCGCTCCTTGAGCCGACCACTGCATTCTAAAACCGCGACCCGCGCAGTCACCGCGTCAAAGCGTGGGCTTTTGCCTGGGTTTGCCGAACCAATTCACGCCGACACCAGCTGGCTGAACATGCGCTCATGCAAGCAACGCGGTTTGTACTTGCCCACCCGCTGCGCAATCGCTGCGATGTGATCGGGCGTGGTGCCGCAGCAGCCACCGGCAATGTTCAAGAACCCACTCTTTGCGAACTCTTCGACCAGGCTGCCAGTGATCTCGGGGGTCTCGTCGAAACCGGTGTCGCTCATCGGGTTGGGCAGCCCGGCGTTGGGGTAGCAACTGATGAAAGTGTCGCCGGCCACTTTGGCCAGCTCTTCGATGTACGGCCGCATCAGCGTGGCACCCAACGCGCAATTCAGGCCAACGGCCAGCGGCCGCGCGTGGCGCACGCTGTGCCAAAACGCGGTCACGGTTTGGCCCGACAAGATGCGGCCGGAAGCGTCGGTCACCGTGCCGGAGATGATGACCGGCAGCCGCTCGCCGGTCGACTCCATCAGTTCGTCCAGCGCAAAAATCGCCGCCTTCGCGTTCAGCGTGTCGAACACGGTTTCGACCAAAAACAAATCGCAGCCGCCTTCGAGCAGGCCCGCGGCTTGTTCGAGATACGAGTCCTTCAGTTCATCGAAGCTGACATTGCGCGCCGCCGGATCGTTCACATCGGGGCTGATGCTGGCAGTGCGTGGCGTGGGGCCCAACGCGCCGGCAGCGAAACGCGGCTTGTCGGGCGTGCTGTGGCGGTCGCACGAGGCACGCGCCAACTGCGCTGCCACCACATTCATTTCACGTGCCACCGGGGCCAGGCCGTAGTCGTCTTGCGCCACGCGGGTGGCACCGAAGGTGTTGGTCTCGATGATGTCGGCACCGGCCGCCAGGTACTGGTCGTGAATCTCAGAGATCACGTCGGGCCGGGTGAATTGCAGCAACTCGTTGTTGCCCTTCAAATCTTTGCCGTGGTCTTTGAACCGCTGGCCGCGGTAATCCGATTCGCCCAGCTTGTAGCGCTGAATCATCGTGCCCATCGCGCCGTCGAGGATCACGATGCGCTGGCGCAGCAGCTCGGGCAGCGCTGCGCCGCGGGTGTAGGACTGGGTTTTCATGGCCGGATTCTAGGAAGGGCGAGTAACTGTGGTGCCGATTGCGCTTTTCTTCCCGGACCCCGTGAACAGGGGGCTGCGCGTTCTACCCCCCCGCACGATCCGGGCCGTTTGTCGCATCGGTGCGGTAAAGCACCGGCCGAGGTTTTCGGCGCACCTAGCGCAGCCGTGGGGCGCTGAACGAATAGGGCACGCCGTGCGGGGCCTGTTCGCTTCCAAGCCGTGCGCCGCAACCCGCGTGCACAAAAGATCACGGCACCTCTTGCCGACCCAGCGCCGCGTCGTAGGCCGCATTGCGCTCGCGCCGGCCCACTGCCAGCACCAAGACCATCAATTGCTGGTTCTGCAC
>JAYUGJ010000056.1:0-22290 GCA_043738425.1 Burkholderiales bacterium | reverse complement strand
TCTGTCCGTTTCTCTGTCCAGGTTTCTGTTCGCGTTTCTGGTGCCTCCGCTGGAAATCCCGCGGAACCGACCGCGCAGGTTCGCGCTCTACACTGCCCGCCCGCCCACCTGGCTTGCAGAGCACTCCCGTGAATCCATTCCTGCGCGCGTTTCCCCTCGTCCTGTCCTTGTGGGTGGCCGCGCTGCCGCTCGTGGCACCTTCAGCCCAGGCGCAAAGCCTGCCGTCGGGCGTGACCCGGGTGCAGTCGGTCGAAGGCATCGATGAGTACCGGCTGGCCAATGGCCTGCAGGTGCTGCTGATCCCTGACAGCTCGAAGCCCACCACCACCGTCAACCTGACCTATCACGTGGGCTCAAGGCAGGAAAACTACGGCGAGACCGGCATGGCGCACCTGCTGGAACACCTGCTGTTCAAGGGCTCGCCAAAACACCCGGCGGTGTGGGCCGAGTTCACCAAACGCGGCCTGGCCGCCAATGGCAGCACCTGGTACGACCGCACCAACTACACCGCCAGCTTTTCTGCCAACGACGACAACCTGCAGTGGTACCTCGGCTGGCAGGCCGATTCGATGACCCACAGCTACATTGCGCGCAAAGACCTGGACACCGAAATGACGGTGGTGCGCAACGAAATGGAAATGGGCGAAAACAGCCCCGACCGCATCTTGTTTTCGAAAACCTTGTCGGCGATGTACCAGTGGCACAACTACGGCAAAGACACCATCGGCGCACGTGCTGACGTCGAAAACGTCGACATTCCGCGGCTGCAGGCGTTCTACCGTCAGTACTATCAGCCCGACAACGCGACGCTGATCGTGTCGGGCAAGTTCCCCCGGGGTCAGGTGTTAAGTTGGATTGCGCAGTCGTTCGGCGCGGTCAAAAAACCAACGCGCAAGCTGCCCACGCTGTACACGCTGGACCCGGTGCAAGACGGCGAGCGCAGCATCACACTGCGCCGCAGCGGCGGTGTGCCGCTGCTCTATGCCGCGTACCACGTTGCGCCGGGTGCGCATGTCGACTACCCGGTGATGGAGCTGTTGACCTCGGTGATGGGTGACGCCCCTGGTGGCCGCCTGCACAAACGCTTGACCGAAAAAGGTTTGGCATCCACCACCTACGGCTTCGCACAGGGTTTGGCTGAGCCTGGGTTTGCGCTGTTCGGTGCGCAGCTCGGCGTGGGTCAAGACGTGGATGCGGCGCGGCTTGAACTGTTGGCAACCGTCGAGTCGGTAGCGAAAGAACCCATCACCACGCAAGAGCTGGAACGTGCGCGGACCAAGTGGCTCAATGGCTGGGACCAGGCGTTCACCAACCCCGAGACCATCGGCGTCGCGCTCAGCGAAAGCGTGGCTCTCGGCGACTGGCGCTTGTTTTTTCTGACACGCGACCGCGTGCGCGATGCCACCTTGGCTGACTTGCAGCGCGTGGCCACGCAGCAGCTGCTGGTGTCGAACCGCACGCTGGGTGTGTACTTGCCGTCCGACCAGCCGCTGCGCGCACCGGTGCCGGCGCGGGTCGATGTGGCAGCGGAGCTCAAAACTTTCCAACCGCACGCAGCCGCCGCTGCCGTCGAAGCGTTCGAGGCCACGCCGGCCACCATTGAACGCCGCACGCAGCGCTTCGATGTCGGCGGTGTGCATGTCGCGGTGCTGCCGAAAGGCACGCGCGGCAACGCGGTGCAAGCGACGTTGACGCTGCGTTTCGGCAACGAAAAAACGTTGTTTGGTGAGTCGGATGTGGCCGAGGTGGTGGCTGCGCTGCTCGACAAAGGCAGCGCGTCGATGACGCGTCAACAGGTGCAAGACCGGCTCGATGCGCTGCGCACTGAAATGAGCATCGGCGGCGGCGCGGGTGTCGTCACCGTGGCTTTGAGTTCGCGCCGCGAACACTTGGCCGATGCGATCTTGCTGGTCGGCGATCTGCTGCGTAACCCGAGCTTTCCGGCCGATGCCTTGGTCGAAGTGCAGCGCCAGTCGCTGTCGGCGATCGAGCAACAGCGCAAAGAACCCGGCGCAGTGGTGGCCAACACACTCAACCGGTTGGGCAATCCGTACCCGCGCGGCGATGTGCGCTACGCCAGCACCTTCGACGAGATGGTCGAAGACGTCAGCCGCGTCACGCTGGCGCAGGTGCGTGCACACCATCAAAAGTTCTATGGCGCGGCGGTCGGCGAGTTCGCGGCGGTGGGCGACCTCGATGTGGCCGCAGTTCGCAAAGCGTTGCAAACCGCGCTGGCCGACTGGCCCAGCGGCATGCCGTACACCCGCGTGCCGAACCCGCTGGTGGCGGTGCCTGCGCAGCGGCTGATGCTGCCCACGCCCGACAAGCAAAACGCGAATATGCGGGTCGAGCTGCCGATCGCGCTGTCCGACAACGACGCCGATTACGCGGCGGTGACGATGGCGAATTACCTGCTGGGCTCGGGCGGTAACTCGCGCCTGTGGCGGCGCATCCGCGAAGTTGACGGACTGTCGTACGACGTGCGCAGTTCGGTCAACTGGAGCGCAGTGGAAGCGCATTCGGAGTGGACGGCCACCGCGATTTTTGCGCCGCAAAACCAACCGAAAGTCGAGTCCGCTTTTCGGCAGGAAGTCACGCGCGCACTGAAGGACGGTTTCACCGCGACCGAGTTGGCTGAAGGCCAGCGCGGCCTGTTGAACTTTCGCCGTTTGTCGCGTGCGCAAGATGGCTCGATTGCCAGCGCCTTGGCGACCAACTTGCATTTAGGCCGCACGTTCGAGCGCTCAGCGCAGGTCGATGCGCAATTGCAGGCGCTGACGTTGGACCAGGTCAATGCGGCGCTGCGTAAATACCTGACCCCTGATAAATTCGTGATCGGCTTCGCGGGTGACTTCAAGCAGCCTTGAACGGTCGGCGCTCATTCAGCTCGTCGACATAGTGGTCGATGCCGGCACCTTCGCGCTGCAAAAACTGCGCGACTGCCTCAGCGAACTGCGGGTGCGCCAGCCAGTGCGCTGACTGGGTTTGCACCGGCAGCAGGCCCCGCGCCATTTTGTGTTCGCCCTGCGCACCGCCTTCGAAGCGGTTGAAGCGGTTCGCAATGCACCACGCCAGCGGCTGGTAGTAGCAGGCCTCGAAGTGCAGACAGCTGATGGACTCGGTGGCGCCCCAATAGCGGCCGAACGCGGTGCCGCGATCGGCGTCGATGCCGATCAACGACGCCGCAATGCGCACGCCGTCGCGGTGGGCGATGAACAGCAGCCAGTGCATGGGCATGGTGCGCGCCATGCGCGTAAAGAAGTCGCGTGTGAGGTAGGGCGTCGAGCGGTGGGCTTCGTACGTCAGCGTGTAGCAGCGGTAGAAAAAATCCCAATCGGCTTCGCTAATTTCCGCAGCGCGCAGCGTCTCGAAGGCGACGCCAGCGTCGGCAACGCGGCGGCGTTCTTGCTGAATCTTTTTGCGTTTTTCACGCTGCAGGCTGGCCAAGAAATCAGCGAAGTCGGCGTAGGGCTGCGGCTCGCGGTTGGTCCAGTGGAATTGCACGGTGCTGCGCAGCATCCAGCCCGCGGCCTGTGCTGCGGCGCTGTCGGCCACATCCAAGAACAGCAGGTGCGCCGACGACATCTGCGCATCGGTGGCGAGCTGCTGCATGCCTTGCAGCAACGCGACGCGGGCCGCTTGGTCGCGTGCCAGCAAGCGCGGTCCCGGCACCGGCGTGAACGGAATCGCATCCAGCAGCTTCGGGTAGTAGTTCAAGCCGTGCCGCTGATACGCGTCGGCCCAGGCCCAGTCGAATACATATTCACCGTAGGAGTGCGACTTGACGTACAGCGGGCAAGCCGCCACCAATTCGTCACCGTCGTGCACGGTTAGAAACTGCGGCTGCCAGCCTGTGTCGGCCGTGGCGCTGCCGGAATCGTGCAGCGCCAGCAGGTACGCATGGCGCATGAATGGCGTGGCGCTGGGTTGCGCATGCAGCAAGGCGTCCCACGCTTCGGCCGCTATCGCAGCAGGGTGATCGATAACCCGAATGACATAATTCTTCAATGCGTTTTTGCCTCTGATTTCCACTTTTTTCACACCCCATATGCCTGCTATTTCACCGGTGAAAGTCGCACTCGCGCAGATCAATGCAACGGTGGGTGACTTGGCTGGCAACGTGGCCAAAATTGTCGATTTTTCACGCCGCGCGCAGGCGTTGGGCGCACAGCTGGTGGTCACACCGGAGTTGAGTTTGTGCGGCTATCCACCCGAGGATTTGCTGCTGCGTCCGGCGTTCCTGCAAGCATGTCACGAAGCACTGATCAACTGCGCAATCGCCCTGGCCGATCTGCCTGATTTGCAGGTGGTGGTCGGTCATCCGCAACTGGGCAACGACCCCGCAGACATCCGCACTAAGTCGTATGCGATAGCGCACCGCTACAACGCGGCGTCGGTGCTGTACGGCGGGCGCGTCGCGGCTACCTATTGCAAGCGGGAGCTGCCGAACTATCAGGTGTTTGATGAACGCCGCTACTTTGCATCCGGTCGCGATGCCGGTGGCGGCCCGGTGGTGTTCGAAGTCGGTGGCTTGCGCATCGGCTTGTTGATTTGTGAGGATGCGTGGTTCACCGAGCCCGCCCGCAGCGCACGCGATGCGGGTGCGCAGGTGCTGTGCGTGATCAACGCATCGCCATTTCATTTCGGCAAGGTCGCCGAGCGCGAAGCGCGCATGGGCGAGCGCGCACGCGATGTCGGCTTGCCGCTGCTGTATGCGCATTTGGTCGGTGGGCAAGACGAAGTAGTGTTCGACGGTGCGTCATTTGCACTCGATGCCGACGGCCGCGTGGGTGCCCGTGCGGCGATGTTTGAAGAATCGCTGTTGATGCTGGAAGTCACCGCCAACGCTGCAGGTGGCGATATCGCCGAGGTGCCGTGCATCGAGGCCCAGGCCTGGGGCGCGTTGGTGTGTGGCGTGCGCGACTACATCGGTAAAAACGGTTTCCCCGGCGCATTGATTGGTTTGAGCGGCGGTGTCGATTCGGCGCTGGTGTTGGCAATCGCGGTCGATGCGTTGGGTGCTGACAAAGTGCGCACGGTCATGATGCCGTCGCCCTACACCGCTGACATTTCGTGGATCGATGCGCGCGAGATGGCGCAGCGTTTGGGCGTGCGCTACGACGAGATTTCCATCGCGCCGATGTTCGCGTCATTCAAGCAAAGTCTGGCGGCCGAGTTCGCCGACCAAGCCGAAGACACCACCGAAGAAAACATCCAGGCACGCATACGCGGCACGTTGCTGATGGCGCTGTCGAACAAGTTCGGCTCGATCGTGCTGACCACCGGCAACAAAAGTGAAATGGCCACCGGTTATTGCACGCTGTACGGCGACATGGCGGGCGGCTTTGCGGTGATCAAAGACGTGGCGAAGACGCTGGTGTACCGGCTGTGCGCTTGGAAAAATGCACAACCCAATGCGGGTCTGGGTGCGGTGATTCCCCGACGCATCTTGACCCGGCCGCCGTCTGCGGAGTTGCGAGCCGATCAAACCGATCAGGACAGCCTGCCTGAGTACGCGGTGCTCGACGAGGTGGTGGAGCGCTACATGGAAGGCGACCAAAGCATCGAAGATATCGTCGCCGATGGGTTCAATCGCAGCGATGTGGAGCGGGTCACCCGACTGATCAAGATCAACGAGTACAAGCGGCGGCAGGCACCGGTTGGTATTCGCATAACCCACCGCGCGTTCGGTCGAGATTGGCGTTACCCGATCACCTCGAAGTTCCGCGCGTAGACTCAAAGTCAATACTTGCCCGCTGGAGCTTCGCCATGAAACAAATCACCGCCATCGTCAAACCGTTCAAGTTGGAAGAAGTGCGCGAGGCGCTGGCCGAGGTGGGCGTGACCGGTCTGACGGTCACCGAAGTGAAAGGCTTCGGTCGCCAGAAAGGCCATACCGAGCTGTACCGCGGTGCCGAGTACGTGGTCGACTTTTTGCCGAAGGTGAAAGTCGAAGTGGTGATCAAAGACGCCGACCTGGATCGCTGCATCGAGGCGATCGTGAAAGCGGCGAAGACCGGAAAAATCGGTGACGGCAAGATCTTCGTGACAACGATCGAGCAGGTGGTGCGCATACGCACCGGCGAAACTGACGAAGCTGCGGTGTGATCGTTACCCAGGCATCGCACCCTTCATGAAAAAGCCCGCGACCTGCGGGCTTTTTTAACGTTCAATTTTTTTCAGTTGCCGCCGCGTCAGGCCATGAAGCGATGCCACAGCGCGGCACCCCAAACGCTGGTGCACAACAACACCGACAGGAACACGGCCGCACTGGCCAGGTCTTTGGCCCGCTTGGACAAGTCGTGCAACTCGAACGACACGCGATCGATCGCCGCCTCGGTGGCCGAATTGAGCAACTCGACGATCAGCACCAACACGACCGAGCCTGCCAGCGCGGCGGTTTCCAGCCAGCCGTTGCCGAGCCAAAAGGCCGCGGGCAGCATCACCGCAGCCACCCACACTTCCTGGCGGAATGCGCTCTCGCCTTGGTAGGCCATGCGCACGCCAGACACTGAGTAACCGGTGGCGCGCACCACGCGGTCCAGGCCCGAGCGACCTTTGTAGGGATTGCTCATCGAGCGATCCGATGGCAACTGCCGCGTGGCGAATATTTCACTGGTTGACGCGCGGCTCGGGCTTGGCGTCGATCAATTGGGTGCTGCACAGCACGTCATGCCAGAACTGGCGCTGTGGATTCAATAAAGCCAGCAGCGCATAAATCACGATGCCCACACCAATCGCTATGGCCATGTCCCGCGGTGGCCAGTGGTTGAGTTTGGCGACCACTGCCGCCGGCACCAGCCACACATAACTGGCCAGATAGCGCAGCAGCGCACGCGACCGTGTCAATGGCAGCCCGGCGGTGGTGACCACTCGGAGGTGCCAGGTCTGCATCGGCAGCGTTTGCCCGCGAACGGACCAAAACCAAACGAAGTAGAAGCCGTAGAAAACAAAACCAATCAACTGCAATACGAGTGCGCTTTGCACCGGGTGATTGGGGCCGGTTTGCGCTACGAACAACGCGCCGATGGCACCCGGTATCAGGCCGATACCGAACAGCACCATGAACTCGTAGACAAAACAGGCCATGCGTCGTTTCAAACCCGGAGCACGAACCGGTGCAACGCCCAACCGGTTGGCCTGATCAGTTACCCAACCCATTCAGGGGCGGGCAAGTGGTGGCGCCGCACTGCTCGCCACCGCGGCTGCACCCTGCGGGCCCCGTTGCGGTAACAAGGTAGACGGGTTGACAAAAGCAGGCGATGCAGCAATTTTCGGCAAACCGGTTTGCTGATGGGCTGGCGGCACGGTTGGTTTCGAGATCAACGTGGTGGTGGCACCCGTGGGTGCTTGCAACATCGTGGGTGCCACAGAACGAACCGTACGCTCGGCATCAGGTTGTGCCACCAGATTCGACTTGGCCTGCACGCCGGATGGGGTTCGATCGGCCGAATCGTCGGCTCTGGCTTTGCGCAGCGCATCTCCGCGCGCCGCAGCCGGTGCGGCACGCGACGCCAGGTCCTTTTTCTCCGCATCGGTCAGCGCCTGGTAGGCCTGCCACTGCGATGGTCGATTCGACGGCGCCAATTGACGGGCTTGCTTGAACTGCAGACGCGCTGCGCCACGTTGTTGCGGCGTCAGTTTTGCCCACTCGGCCATGCGGGTTTGCACCCGCCTGCGTTCATCCGCCGACATCGTCAAAAACTGGGCGGAGACCTCGAGCCATTTTTGCTTGTGGTCGGCACCGATATTTCGCCAATCGCGCGCCAAGGGCGCGAGCGCGATGCGCTGGTTCGCACTGAGCGCTGACCACAGCACACCTCGCTCGGGGCCGGATGCGGGCACCACCGGTTGCATCGGCATGAGCGGCGCGGCGACTGACTCCACCGCTAAACCGGCGGTGCACAGCGCGGCCACCACCACGGCACCGCGCGCGGCGCGCGCAACCGACGGCAGACGCTCGCCCAGGATGCGCGTTGGCAGCATGCCCGATCGATTCAATCTCGCGCCATCTTGAGAAATTCGACGAAGCCTGGATCGCTGTAAGCGTCGGGCGGAAGGTCGTCTGCCAGCAACGCCGCATCAATCTCCGCGGCTGCGGAAATTTGCTCGCGCGCATGCAGCTGGCCGATCAGGTAAAGCCCCCCCAACAAGGCGATCAGCGGCAGCAGCGTACCGAATGGTGTCCACCAAGAAAAGCCCGGCGGCGTGACGTTGCCGACACCCGACGAGCCGACCACCGACGTGGCTGGCAAGCTGGCCGCGGTGCCCACGGGCGAAGTAAAAACGCGCTGTGTCAGCGCACCCATTCGTGCATGGCGCAAGCGCTCGGTGACGTCGTGGGGTAGTCGGTCGGTTCCTTCGCTCAATCGGGCTGCCAGTCGAAGACCAAAGCGGGACTCAAGCGCGCTCGCCTGGTCGGCTGGAGTCGGCTGGGGCGTGTTCATAAGGTGATTCCTTTGGACTTGAGGCTTTTGGCCAGCGCATGCACCGCTCTGGAGCAGTGGGTCTTGACGCTGCCTTCTGAGCAGCCCATTGCCAGTGCGGTTTCGCAAACATTCAGTTCCTCCCAGTAACGCAAAAGAAATGCTTCGCGTTGACGGGCCGGCAGCAGCCCGACGGCCGCCTCGATGACTAGCAAGACTTGTTCTCGGGACACCGTATCGGCCGCACTTTCGGTGCCGGTACTGTCTTGCGCGGATTCCAATATGTCGAGTATGTCGAAATCGCCATCACTGCCGGCGGGTTCGAAGTCAGAGAAGTTTTTGAACAAAGCACCGCGGACTTTTTGCCGCCGAAACCAGTCCATCGTGGCGTTGGAAAGGATGCGTTGGAACAACGGCGGAAATTCTTCGGCAGGTCGATCTGCGTATTTTTCCGCCAGCTTGATCATGGCTTCTTGCACAACGTCCAGTGCGGCGTCTTCGTCGCGTACCGCGTACACCACCCGTTTGAAGGCGCGCTTTTCGATGCTCCGGAGAAACGCGGACAGTTGTTGATCGGAGGCCAATGACGAAGCGCCCCGCGAAAAGGACGTGAAGTTCAGCCGACGAGTATCTCACTGCACCCTGCGGCTGGTCACGCAAAGCGTGCCCGCTGGGCTGCCCGGTGCCATAATCGCGGGCTTCGCCGACGGCACACCGAGCTCGGTGTCCGTCCGCCCAATGCACTTTTATTGCCGACAAATTGTCGCTACGCCTGCTTCACAAGAGCACGGTCAGGCGCACCAATGGTTTTTCGTTAGAGAAATTCACAAAGGTTCCACATGGATATGCCATCGAATGATTTGAAGCGCGCGGTCGCGCAAGCGGGCGAGGCCGCAGCGGCTGCCGAGCCGAATGGCTCCGAAATATTGGTGCGCTGCCTGCAGGCGGAAAACGTCAGGTTCCTGTGGGGCTACCCAGGCGGCGCGGTTTTGTACATCTACGACGCGCTGTACAAACAAAAAACCATCGAACACGTGCTGGTACGCCACGAACAGGCGGCGGTTCACGCAGCGGACGGCTATGCCCGAGCCACTGGTGAGGTCGGTGTGGCGCTGGTTACGTCGGGCCCCGGGGTGACCAACGCGATCACCGGCATTGCCACCGCGTACATGGACAGCATTCCGATGGTCATCATCACCGGGCAGGTTCCCACGCCGGCAATCGGCCTGGATGCCTTCCAGGAATGCGACACGGTGGGCATCACCCGCCCCATCGTCAAACACAATTTTTTGGTCAAAGATGTGCGCGACCTGGCGATGACGCTCAAGAAGGCGTTTCACATCGCGCGCACCGGTCGTCCCGGACCGGTCGTGGTCGACATTCCGAAAGACGTGTCGCTCAAAACAACCGCCTTCGAGTACCCGGCGAGTTGTGAAATGCGTTCGTACAGCCCGGTTCGCAAGGGCCACGCCGGGCAAATCCGCAAGGCAGTGCAACTGCTGCTGGCGGCCAAGCGGCCGTATATCTACAGCGGCGGCGGTGTCATTTTGGGCAACGCGTCGGCTGAGTTGCGCGAGTTGGTCAACTTGCTCGGCTTCCCCTGCACCAACACCTTGATGGGGTTGGGCGCGTACCCGGCCAGTGACCCGAAGTTTCTCGGCATGCTGGGCATGCATGGCACTTTCGAAGCCAACATGACGATGCAAAACTGCGACGTGCTGTTGGCGGTGGCCGCTCGGTTCGATGACCGGGTGATCGGCAACCCGGCGCACTTTGCCTCGGTTGAGCGCAAGATCGTTCACATCGACATCGATCCGTCGTCCATTTCCAAGCGCGTCAAAGTAGACATTCCCATCGTCGGTGATGTCAAAGAAGTGCTGCAGGAATTGATCGCGCAACTCAAAGAAGCGCAAGCCAAACCTGACGCGCAGGCGCTTTCTGCGTGGTGGACGCAAATAGCCGACTGGCGCAAGCGCGAGTGTTTGAAATACACCCACAGCGACACCGTCATCAAGCCGCAATTCGTCATCGAAAAGCTGTGGCAGTTGACCAAGGACCGCGACGCCTACATCACGTCTGACGTTGGCCAGCATCAGATGTGGGCGGCCCAGTACTACCGCTTCGATGAGCCGCGCCGGTGGATCAATTCGGGCGGGCTGGGCACCATGGGTGTGGGCTTGCCCTACGCGATGGGTATCAAGCTGGCCAAGCCCGATGCCGATGTGTTTTGCGTGACTGGCGACGGCTCGATTCAGATGTGCATCCAAGAGCTGTCGACCTGTTTGCAATACAACACCGCGGTGAAAGTCATTTCGCTGAACAACCGCTACCTCGGCATGGTGCGGCAGTGGCAACAGCTTGACTACGGCGGCCGCTATTCGCACAGCTACATGGACACGCTGCCCGATTTCGTCAAGCTGGCCGAGGCGTACGGTCACATTGGCTTGAAAGTCGAGAAGCCGAGCGACGTGGAAGGCGCGTTGCGCGAAGCCATTCGTTTGAAAGACCGCACGGTGTTTCTCGACATCCTGACCGACCAAGAGGAAAACGTGTGGCCGATGGTCAAAGCCGGCAAGGGCATCAGCGAAATGGTGCTCGGTTCCGAAGATCTGTGACGCGCTGAACATGGCGGTGGAGCCGGCTTTAGCGCGGTGGCACAGCCCGCAGATGAACGGCTTTTACTTGGCCACCACAACGCAATAACTTTTTTAGCGGACCCGCCTGGAAGCCGCTGCTACCGCAGCGGAACCGCCGAAAACGGGCTGCCAAAACACATGAAACACATCATTGCTTTGCTGCTAGAAAACGAGGCCGGTGCGCTGTCCCGGGTGGTGGGTTTGTTTTCGGCGCGCGGCTACAACATCGAAAGCTTGACGGTGGCGACCACCGAAGACGCGTCGCTGTCGCGCATGACCATCGTCACCACCGGCTCGGACGACGTGATCGAGCAAATCACAAAACACCTGAACCGGCTGATTGAAGTCGTGAAAGTGGTCGACCTCACCGAGGGCCCTTACACCGAACGCGAATTGATGTTGATCAAGGTGCGTGCGGTGGGTAAAGAGCGCGAAGAGATGACGCGCATGACCGACATCTTTCGCGGCCGCATCATCGACGTGACCGAGAAAAGTTTCACCATCGAATTGACCGGCGATTCGCCCAAGCTCGACGCTTTCATCGAAGCCATCGACCGGGCCGCCATTCTTGAAACCGTGCGCACCGGTACCAGCGGGATCGGGCGCGGAGAGCGCATCTTGCGCGTTTGACCCCCGCCCCTTGTTCGCTTGCCCCACCACCCCACACCAACCAACACCAGGAGATAGTTATGAAGGTTTACTACGACAAAGACGCCGACCTGAGCCTCGTTAAAGGCAAGATCGTCACGATCATCGGCTACGGTTCGCAGGGTCATGCACACGCGCAAAACTTGAACGACAGCGGTGTCAAAGTGGTAGTGGGGTTGCGTAAAGGCGGCCCGTCGTGGGCGAAGGCCGAAAAAGCCGGCTTGAAGGTGGTGGATGTGGCCGATGCGGTCAAGCAAGCCGACATCGTGATGATGTTGTTGCCCGACGAGCAGATTGCTGCGGTCTACAAAAACGATGTGGAGCCGAACATCAAGCAGGGCGCGTCGCTCGCATTTGCCCACGGCTTCAACGTGCACTATGGCCAGGTCGTGCCGCGCGCTGATCTCGACGTCTGGATGGTGGCCCCCAAGGCCCCCGGTCACACCGTGCGTTCAACCTACACCCAGGGCGGCGGTGTGCCGCACCTGATAGCCGTGCACGCCGACAAAAGCGGCAAGGCGCGTGATTTGGCACTGAGCTATGCGGCGGCCAATGGCGGCGGCAAAGCGGGCGTGATCGAAACCAATTTCCGCGAAGAAACCGAAACCGATTTGTTCGGCGAGCAAGCGGTGTTGTGCGGTGGCACGGTGGAGCTGATCAAGGCCGGCTACGAAACGCTGACCGAAGCGGGTTATGCGCCCGAGATGGCGTACTTCGAGTGCCTGCATGAACTCAAGCTGATCGTCGACTTGATCTACGAAGGTGGCATCGCCAACATGAACTACTCGATTTCGAACAACGCCGAATACGGCGAGTACGTGTCGGGCCCGAAAATCATCACGGCCGACACCAAACTGGCGATGAAAAAGATGCTGGCCGACATCCAAAGTGGTGAGTACGCAAAGAGCTTCATCATTGAAAACCGCGCCGGTGCGCCGACTTTGCTGTCGCGCCGCCGGTTGATGGCTGAGCACCAGATCGAAGTCGTTGGTGAACAGCTGCGCGCGATGATGCCGTGGATTAAAAAGAACCGCCTGGTGGACCAGACCAAGAACTGATGGGGCCGTAACGCAAGCGGCGAGCGGGTGACTATCCGCTGCTGTGTCAGCTGCAAGCCGCGAGGGGCACTCTCGCGGCTTTTTCATTGATCCCTGCGGTATCCTGAACCCATGAATTACCCCCACCCGATCCTTGCTAAAGAAGGCTGGCCGTTTATCTTGATCGCGCTCGGCGTAGCACTGGCGGTCACGTTTTTTGTGGGGTCAGGTCTATTGGCGCTGATCTGCTGGCTGCTGTTTGCATTTGTGGTGCAGTTCTTTCGTGATCCGCCGCGTGCCATTCCCTGGCAAACCAATGCGGTTTTGTCACCCGCTGACGGTCGCATCGTCAAGGTCGAACGGGTTCGCGACCCGTATGCCGATCGCGATGCCGTGCTGGTCAGTGTGTTCATGAATGTGTTCAATGTGCACAGCAACCGCGCAAGTGTTGACGGCAAAGTAACGAAGGTGGCGTACTTTCCCGGCAAATTTGTCAACGCCGACTTGGACAAAGCGTCGAGCGAAAACGAGCGCAACGCGGTAGTCATCAAGTCCGGTCAACACACGATTACGTTGGTGCAGGTGGCGGGCTTGATCGCACGCCGCATTCTTTGCTACACCAATGTGGGTGACACGTTGACGCGCGGCGAACGCTACGGCTTCATACGATTTGGCTCGCGTGTCGATGTGTACTTGCCGATCACGGCGACGGTGAAAGTGGCGCCTGGTGACAAGGTAAGCGCGACCACCACGATTCTGGCAACGCTTGCGGCTTGAGCGGCTTGCGATGCGTCTAGACGTGCAGGCTTGAACATGAGTCGCCCAACGTGAGCGCGGCAGACGACCGGCGGGAGCCCGAATCTGACGACGCCGTGCAGTCACGGCCGCGCCGCAAGGGCGTTTATGTGTTGCCTAATTTGTTCACGCTGGCCGCGTTGTTTGGCGGTTTTTACGCGATCGTGATGGCGATGAACGGCCGTTTTGAACAGTCTGCGATCGGTGTTTTTTGCGCCATGGTGCTCGACAGCCTGGACGGCCGCGTCGCGCGCATGACCAACACACAAAGCACCTTCGGCGAGCAAATGGACAGCTTGTCCGACATGGTGTCGTTCGGTGCTGCGCCGGCCCTCATCGTGTACGAATGGGCATTGCGCGGCATGGGCAAACCGGGCTGGGTAGCTGCGTTTGTGTACTGCGCCTGCGCTGCGCTGCGCCTGGCGCGTTTCAACACCAACCTCACCGTGGTCGACAAACGCTTTTTTCAAGGGTTACCCAGCCCTGCGGCGGCGGCCGTGGTGATGGGATTTATTTGGGTGATGGACGACGCCGGTTTCCAGCAAGCCGATATACGTGGCGGCTTGGCTTGGGCCGCGCTGGCGTTGGTGCTGACGGCAGGGTTGACGATGGTCACCAACTTGCCTTTCTACAGCTTCAAAGAATTCAGTTTGAAACGCACCGTGCCGTTCGTCGTGATCGTCGCGTTGGCATTGGCGATTGCGTTGGTCAATCTGCATCCGCCGATCGTGCTTTTTTCGGTGTTTTGCGTTTACGCGTTGTCGGGCTACGGCGTGTATGTATGGCGGCGCATGACCGGCCGCCCAGTCAGCGTGATCGCTACCTCGACCGATGAGCCGGAGGAGCAAGGGCTCCACCGCTGAAGACTGCGTGCTACATTGAACTTATGAATTTCACGACGCCACTTTCGTTTGCGCTACCGCTAATGACCACCCGGGCTCGCTGACCGTTCACGTCTCAACCGTTTTCGTCTCACCGGCCCGCTTGCAACCGCAACGGGCCGTTTTATTTTGTGTTCACGCTTTTCATCTGCGTCACTCCAGGAGCGCCCCATGGCCGACAAGCTCATCATCTTTGACACCACCTTGCGCGACGGTGAGCAGTCGCCCGGTGCCTCCATGACGAAGGACGAAAAGCTGCGCATTGCACGCCAATTGGAGCGACTGAAGGTCGACGTCATCGAAGCCGGTTTTGCGGCGTCGTCAAACGGTGACTTCGAGGCCGTCAGGCTGATCGCGCAGGCAATCAAAGACAGCACGGTGTGTTCATTGGCTCGCGCCAACGACCGCGACATCTCGCGCGCGGTCGACGCGCTGCAGGGTGGCGCATCCACACGCATCCACATATTCCTCGCTACCAGCGCGTTGCACATGGAAAAAAAGCTGCGCATGACGCCCGACCAGGTGTTCGAGCAAGCCAAGCAGTCAGTGCGATTCGCGCGCAACCTGATCGGCGATATCGAGTTCTCACCCGAGGACGGCTATAGATCTGACCCCGATTTTTTGTGCCGCGTGCTGGAGGCGGTCATCAAAGAAGGTGCCACCACGATCAACATTCCCGACACCGTCGGCTACGCGATTCCCGAGCTGTACGGCGACTTCATTCTCGACTTGCGGCAGCGCATCCCGAACGCCGACAAGGCGATCTGGTCCGTGCATTGCCATAACGACCTCGGCATGGCGGTGGCCAATTCATTGGCGGGCGTGAAGATCGGCGGCGCGCGGCAAATTGAATGCACGGTCAATGGGCTAGGCGAGCGTGCCGGCAACTGTGCACTGGAAGAAGTGGTGATGGCGGTGCGCACGCGACGCGACTACTTTGGGCTCGACGTCAACATCGACACCGCGCAGATCGTGGCGGCCTCGCGGCTGGTGTCGCAGACCACCGGTTTTGTGGTGCAGCCGAACAAGGCAGTGGTCGGTGCGAATGCGTTTGCGCACGCGTCGGGCATCCACCAAGACGGCGTGTTGAAGGCGCGCGATACCTACGAAATCATGCGTGCCGAAGACGTCGGCTGGGCGGCCAACAAAATCGTGCTGGGCAAGTTGTCGGGCCGCAATGCGTTCAAGCAGCGCCTGCACGATTTGGGCATCCAGTTGGCCTCGGAAGCCGAAGTCAATTCGGCTTTCGCAAAGTTCAAAGAATTGGCCGACCGCAAGAGCGAGATCTTCGATGAAGACATCACCGCGCTGGTGATGGACGAGTCGGTTTCCGCGTTGCATGAGCATTACCGCCTGCTCGCGTTGTCGCAGCATTCGGAAACCGGTGAACGCCCGCATGCCAGCGTCGCATTTGCCGCAGGTGCGGCCGAGTTGCATGCCGAAAGCGACGGCAACGGGCCGGTGGATGCCAGCATCAAAGCGATCGAATCGAAGCTGAAAACTGGCGCGGAATTACTGCTTTATTCGGTCAATGCGATCACCTCGGGAAGCACAGAGTCGCAAGGTGAGGTGACCGTGCGTTTGCAGCTCGGCGGCCGTGTCGTCAACGGTGTGGGTGCCGACCCCGACATCGTGGTGGCCTCGGCCAAGGCGTACCTGGGCGCATTGAACAAATTGCACAGCAGCCCAGATCGGGTGGCGGCCCAGGGTTAACGTTTTGAGCCGGGCGTCCAAACGAGGTTGAGCGGCACTTGAGGAACCTCACGTAAGCGTTTGATATTGCTAGTTTTTTTCGAGTGTCCTACACTCAACTTTCGACGTGAAACGGGGTTCTCGTGACGACACTTTGCAAAATGTTTTTGACCTTGGTCGTCTCGATGTCGGTGCTGGTTGCGGCAGCGCCGAATGCCTTTGCGAAGCCCGCCGCGCGACACGCCAAGGCCGCGAAAGCGGCTGGCAAGACGCCTGCCAAGCTGGCTGCGTCCAAGGTAGTCACCAAAGTGGCTACCAAATCAGCCGCAAAAACTGCAAGCACCAAAAAGTCCCGGCTCACCGTGGCCCCGTCCAGGGTTGCGCAACGTCATTTGGTGGCATCGCGGTTGATTCATCGGTCGCGGGTGGTGGTCAGTTTGAATGGCCATCGCCACCGTGTCGCCACGCGCCAAGTGGTGGCGCGCATGGTGACACCGGCGGCTCCATCGATGGGCACACTGGCCGGCCTGCAAGCCACGGTCGATAGCCTTGATCTCAAGTCGAGCGTCGCGCTGGTGCTCGACCAAGATACCAACGAGGTGTTGTTCAGCAAAAACTCCGGTGCGGTGTTGCCGATTGCGTCGATCACCAAGTTGATGACCGCGCTGGTGATCACTGATTCCGGTTTACCAATGACCGACATGTTGAGCGTCACTGCGGACGATGTCGATACCGAAAAAGGCAGTCGGTCGCGTCTCAGCGTGGGCACCCAGCTGACGCGCGAAGACATGCTGCACCTCGCGCTGATGTCATCGGAAAACCGCGCGGCCCATGTGCTGGGCCGCAGCTATCCAGGCGGCTTGGTGGCGTTCGTCAACGCGATGAATCGCAAAGCACAGGCCCTCGGCATGGCCGCTACCCACTATGTGGACCCGACCGGCTTGTCGAGCCTCAACCAATCCAGCGCACTCGACCTGGCGAGCCTGGTGAAAGTGGCCTACACCCACCCGCTGATCCGCGAGTTGTCGACCTCGCCCGGATACCTGGTCGATGTGGACAACCGGCAACTGGCGTTTCGCAATACCAACCGTTTGGTCAACAGCCCCGAGTGGGACATCGGCCTGCAGAAAACCGGCTACATCGCCGCAGCGGGTCGCTGTTTGGTGATGCAGGCCAGCCTCGCCGGTCGCAAGTTGATCATGGTGTTTCTCGATTCCAGCGGCCGCTATTCGCGTTTGGCCGATGCCGAACGGGTGCGCCGGTGGCTGACCGAAGCGCAACCGAAAGTGGTGTCCTGAGGGGCTGATGGCGCGCTCGCATGTCCGCGGGTTCTGCGCGCCCGGTCTGGCCACCGCGACGCGGCGCGCATGCTCGGTTGGGTTGGGTTTGGCGGCGCACCACACGGCCGTGCCGTTATTACAGTCAACACCGTCAGCCAGCGCGTTTGCGTCCGTACGGCGGCTCGCGTTGGTGGTGGTGTTGACACCGGCACTTGCACTTGCACTCGCACTCGCACTCGCACTCGCACTACCGCGGCCGGCCTTTGCGGCCTTTGCGGCCGATACCGACGAGCCGCCGTTTGGCGTTTCTGCCTCGGCGTCTGCACCTGCCACCTCGGCCACTGAAGCGCCTGCGCCTGCGTCGGCACCGGTGCCTTCAACCGCGCCCGAACCCACACCAGCAGCTGCGGCCGCGGCCGCCTCGACACCCGCCGCGCCGCGCCAGAAAGTGGTGGCCGCGCCGCGCATTGCAGGCCGGTTGAAGGCCAAAGATCTGGGCTTGGTCATCAACACCGACGACCCGTATTCGGTGGCGGTGGGCGCGTTTTACAAAACCGCGCGCAAGCTGACCGACGCGCAGGTGCTGCGGGTGCAAATACCGGTGCGCGCCGAGCTTTCACCGGTGGAGTTCGCGCTGCTGCAATCGCAAATTGACAAGTTTTTCGGCGCCGGCACGCAGGCGCTGGCGCTGGCGTGGAATCAACCTTTTGCGGTGGCATGCAACTCGATCACCGGCGCGTTGGCGCTGGGCTTCGATCCGGCGCTGTGCGCGCAGTCGTGCGCACCATCGCGTGTGTCGCCGTACTTCAATTCGGCGACGCTGCGCCCACACACTGATTTGAAAATGCGGCCATCGATGTTGCTGGCCGCGAAAACCGTGCCCATGGCCGAAGCCATGATCGAACGCGGTGTTGCGTCGGACCACACCTTGGGCTGGTGGATCACGCCGCCGGTGCATGCGGCCTACCTGATTACTTCCGACGCCGCGCGCAGCACGCGCGCTGCGCTGTTCCCGCCGCCCGGCCCGATCCGCAGTGCGGGCGTGGATGTCTATGTTCAGCGCTCGGATGTGCTGTCGCACATCGACCGACTGCTGCTGTACCAAACCGGGTTGGCCGCGGTGCAAAGCCTGGACACGCTGCAATGGGTGCCGGGCGGCCTGGGCGACCACCTCACGTCCTACGGCGGCCGAATCGATGGAACCGGTGGGCAAATGAGTGCGTTGGAGTGGATCGCGTCCGGTGCCACCGCCAGCTACGGCACGGTCAGCGAACCGTGCTCGCACCCGCAGAAATTTCCACATCCGCAAATCGTGCTGCTGCACTACATCCAGGGCGCCAGCTTGCTCGAGGCCTACTGGAAAAGCGTGGCCTGGCCGCAGCAGGGGTTGTTCATCGGCGAGCCGTTGGCCGCACCTTTTTCCAAGCGCTGAACTGCGCCAAGGTGCATTCAGCCACCGCGCCAATTGCGTGCCGCAGCCACACCCGACTGCACCGCGCCTTCCAGCGTGGCGGGGTAACGGCCGGCGATGTAGTCGCCGGCCGCCACCAGGTTCACCGCGACCCGTGCCGCCGGACGCGACAAGCCGGGTGTGCAGCGAAACGTCGCGCGCTTTTCACTGAATACCTGCACGGTTCGCAGCGGCGACTTGAGGTGGCCGCCTAGCTGCGCGACGGCTTGCGCGATGGTGGCGTCAGCAATGGCGATGCTGCCTGCATCGACCCACGACTGCGCGGCGCTGATGACAAAACTGAGCATGCCGTCGTGGCCGTTCAGCCAGCCGTGATCGAAGACGAATTGCGCTGGGCCGTGTGTGCTGGGTTTGCCGTGGCTGCCATTCATGCCGTCCGAACGCAGCAGCGTCATGGGCTGCGGCAGGCGCGTTGCGGCTGACTGCGCGATCACCGTCACGATCGGCTCGTAGCGCAGTGCCGCAGCGCACTGCGCCCATGCCGGTGCGTGCGGCCGCACTAGTCGAGCGGCTTCGCCCGCAGTGCACGCCATCACGACGCCGGCGAAGCGTTCGCCATCGACTTGCCAGCCGCCGTCGTGGTCAGCTTCAAGTCGATTGACCCGGTGCGACGTGTGCACCTGCGCGCCGCGTTCAGTCAACCACCGCAGCGCGGGCTCGGGCAGCAGCTCGCCGAGCGGCCGCCGCGGCAACAACAAGTCGGCCGAGCCCGGCCCTGAAAACAGCGCATCGCGCAGCACGCTTAAAAAAATCTGCGCGCTGGCTTCGGCTGCGGGTGTGTTCAGTGCGGCAACGCACAGCGGCTCGATCAGGTCGCGCTGCACCGCCTGCGGCAAGCCGGCGCACATCTCCTCGACGCTCAAGGCGGCGCTGCAGCGAAAACGCGCGGCTGCCCAGCCGGTGGCGGCCCACAACAGCGCGCATCGCTCACCGGCGGTCCAACTGCCGTGCGCGCAAACGCCGCGTGCAAACGCCAGCGTCGGCCAACCGGTCGGCAGCCGCAGGCCCACGCCGTCGGCGTCGACCAAGGCCAGCGGCGCGCGCAACAACACGCGTTCGGTACTGGCGCCGACTTGGTCCATCAAGCGCAGCGTCTCGCGGTATGCGCCGATCAGGATGTGCTGGCCGTTGTCGAATGGCAGGTCATCGGGGCTGAAGCCGCTGCCCGCGCCAGCCGAGCCGGCCACGCTGCGTGCGCGCCCGCCCACGGTGGGTGCCATCTCAAACAACGTGACTGCGTGGCCGCCGGTAGTGGCTTCTACCGCGGCTGCCAGCCCAGCCCAACCCGCGCCGATGACGGCCACACGGGCCCCGGATGCATGCCTCAAATCAGCGACCTTGCCAGTGCGTGCGCAGCGCGATCCACAACTTGCGCACCGGCGTGAGCGAGGTACGCTGGTGCAGCACCTGGAAGCCATCGGCCTCAATTTCGCGCAGCAAGGTGCGGTAGATGTTGGCCATCATCAGCCCCGGTTTTTGCGCCAGCCGATCCACCTCGGGCAGCAGCGCAAAAGCGGCATCGTAGGTTTGGTGCGCACGTTCGGCTTGCGCCTGCATCAATGCGGTGAAGCGGTCGCTGTAGCCATGCGGCGCGGTGCGCAACAACAGCTCGTTGGCTTTCACCTCATAGCGCTGCAGCTCGGACACCGGCAGGTAAATGCGACCGCGACGTGCGTCATCGCCGACGTCGCGGATGATGTTGGTCAGCTGCATGGCCAGGCCCAGCTTGTGTGCATATTGAACCGTCGCCTCGCTGCTGCGCCCGAATATGTTGGCCGCCACTTCACCGACCACACCGGCGACCAAATGGCAGTAGCGGGCGAGCCCGGGAAAGTCGAGAAAGCGCGTTTGGTCGAGGTCGATCTGGCAGCCATCGATCACTGCCAGCAGGTGCGTCGCTTCGATCGCATAAGCGGCACGGTGCGGCATCAGCGCTTTCATCACCGGGTGGCTGGCCTGACCTGCGTAGGCGCTGGCAACTTCTTGCCGCCACCACGCCAGCTTCGCCGCGGCCACGCCGGGGTCAACGGCGTCATCGACCACATCGTCGATCTCACGGCAGAACGAATAGAACGCAGTGATGGCCGCGCGCCGCGCCGGTGGCAAAAACAGGAATGCGTAATAGAAGCTGGAGCCGCTTTTGGCGGCTTTGTCTTGCACGTATTGCTCAGGCGTCATGCGGGCTCACGATTCAGCGACGGCCTGCGCCGCCGCCGTGCTGGCGCGCATCTGCCAGGCGCGCCACACCAGCCGTGGCGCGTCGAGCTTGCCGATGCAAGGCCGCTGCAGCAGCGTGGCGAATTGCAGCGATTCGATTTTGTCGAGGATGCGCAAACCGCCTTGCACCACCAGCCGCAGCTCCCAACCGGCGCGCCCCGGCACCGCATGCACCAGTGGCGCGCCTTGCTGCATCAAGTCACGCGCCCAGACGCACAGGTCTGCCACCAGTGCGCGGCTGGCCGCGCTGTCTTGTTGCTGCAGCAGTGCGTGCAGCGCCACGCCATGCACCGCGGCATCGGCCAGCGGCACGTACAAGCGATCACGCGCGGTGTCGACGCTGAGGTCTTGCCAGAAGTTGATCAACTGCAAGGCGCTGCACACCGCATCGGATTGGCGCAACGACGCCGCGTCGTCCACGCGGTGCAGGTGCAACAACAAGCGGCCGACCGGATGGGCCGACCGGCGACAGTAGTCGAGCAGCTCGGCGCGGCTGGCGTAGCGGGTCTTCACGATGTCTTGCTCGAACGCGCTGAGCAAATCGCCTAGCAGCGCGACCGGTAGCTGGTGCTCGGCGATGGCCAACGCCAGCGGCCCGAACACCGCACGCCACCGGCCGGCTGCGGGCCGGCCATCGGCAGCCGCCCGCAGGTCCGCGCGGTAAGCCGCCAAATCGGCCGCACGTTGCGCAGCCGGCGCGTCGCCCTCGTCGGCGAGGTCGTCTGCGGTGCGCGCGAACCAGTAAATGGCCGCAATCGGCGCGCGCAAATGGGCTGGGCACAACCAAGAAGCAACCGGGAAATTTTCGTAATGGTCAACGCTCACCGCGCGCATTGTCCATGCAGCTGCGGCACCCGTTGGGCCGTGCAAATTCCGCGCGGGCGGGACCAGGAACGGCGGGCCTGCACACCACCGCGATGCAAGCGGAATGCGGCCGCCGGAATTGACACCGTCCGGAGCGACAAATACATTAATGACCGGTTGGTCAGCGAAGTTTTCGACGCACCATGAAGCGTGTGGTGTGGTGGTCCGCACCGGTCGAGAAATCGGCGCAGGGGCTTCGTTTTGTTGGTTGCGCCGGTTGATGCGTGGGTCAAATCAGCGGCCTGCGCTGCACGCCAATTCGACCCCGATGTGCGTTGCAGCGCGCCCCATCCTCGGCTCCGTTTTCTGTTTGCCATGCGCCTTGCGAACTGGCGATTTTTCT
>JAYUGJ010000055.1:0-11849 GCA_043738425.1 Burkholderiales bacterium | reverse complement strand
CACCGCCGGCTTCCAGCCGGTGAAGAGCTCCTTCACCCACGCGAGCGCCTGCGCCTCGTCGAAATCGCCCACGATCGCGATCTCGGCCACCTGCGCGCCGTAGAACTGCCGGTGGAATTGCCTTGCGTCCTCGAGCTTCGCGCCTTTCACCTCCGCGAGCGACTCCTCGAGCGAGGGCGAGTAGCGCCAGTCGCCCTTCGGGTAGATGTTGAAATGCTTCGCGAGCTCGTCGGAGGCGCGCGCCTCGGGTTCCGCGAGGCTCGCCTGGATGCCGGTCACGGTCTGCGCGACCAGCTGGTCGTACTCGCCCTTCGGGAAGGCGGGCTCCTTCAGCACCTGCGCGACGAGGCGCAGCGCCCCCTCCAGGTTCGGTCGCGTGGTCTGGATCGAGGCGCCGGGGCCCGCCACGCCGCCCGACACCTTCAGGCGCTCGAACTCGTCGGCGAGCTGCGAGCGCGTGAAGCGCGACGTGCCGCGCGCGAGCATGCGCCCGGCGAGCGAGGCGTGGGTCTGCTGGCCGAAGAGCGCCTTCTCGTTGCCGATGTGCATCGACATCGACACGTTCACCGTCTCGCCGCGGTTCTTCTTGGCGAGGAGCGCCACTTTCATGCCGCCGACCTGCAGGATCTTGGTGCGCGCGTCGATGTTCGCCTGCGACGGATCGAACGACTCGGCGGCGCTCGCCGCCTCCTTCGGCTTGAAGTCCTTCAGCACCTCGGCGAGCGTGGGCGCGGGCGCGATCTCGGCGCGCAGTGGATTGTCCTCGGGCAGGAAGAGGCCCACGGTGCGGTTGTCGCGCCGGTAGTAGCGGCTCGCCGCCGCGGCCACCTGCCCGGCGGTGATCGTGTCGAGCTCGTCGCGCGCCAGGAAGAAAAGCCGCCAGTCGCCGAGCGCGATGTATTCGGAGAGCTGCACGCCGATCGACTCGTGGTTGGCGAGCGCCTTCTCCGACTGGTTGAGGAAGCTCACGCGCGTGCGCTCCATCTCTTCGCGGGTGGGCGGGGCCGCGCCGAAGGATTCGACGATCTTCACGATCTCGTCGCGCACCGGACCCGGGTCCTGGCCCTTGCCCAGCACCGCGCCGAAGATCTGCAGGCCCGGATCGAGGCCGAACACCGGATAGCCGAACACCTGGGAGGCGAGCCCCTTCTCGACGATCGCCTGGTGCAGCCGCCCGGTGGGCGCCATGCCGAGGATGTTCGACGAGAAGCCGATCGCGTCGGCGTCGGCGTGAAGGTTGGACGGCACCTTGTAGGCGATGGCGATGATCTTGATGTCGCCTTTCCTCCTCACCGTGAACTCGCGCTCGCCGTCCTGCGTGGGCTCGACCGTCCACAAGGGGGGCAGCGCGCGCTTCGGCCTGGGTATGGCCCCGAAGTACTTCGCGACCATCGCAAGCGTCTTTGCCTCGTCGAACTTGCCGGCCACCAGCAGCACGGCGTTATCGGGCTGGTAATACATCCGATAGAACGCCTGCAGGTTCCCGATCTTCACGTTCTCGATGTCGCTCCTGTTGCCGATCGTGGAGCGCCCGTAGCTGTGCCAGTCGTAGGCGACGCTCTGCAGGCGCTTGAAGAGCACCGCGAAGGGCGAGTTCTCGCCCTGCTCGTACTCGTTCCTCACCACCGTCATCTCGCTGTCGAGGTCCTTCTTCGCGATGAAGGAATTCACCATGCGGTCGGCCTCCAGCTCGAGCGCCCACTGGAGGTTCGCGTCGCCCGCCTGGAACAGCTCGTAGTAGTTGGTGCGGTCGATCGACGTGGTGCCGTTGTAGCGCACCCCGCGCTGGTTGAATTCCGCGTCGATCGCAGGGTGCCTCTTCGAGCCCTTGAACATGAGGTGCTCGAGAAGGTGCGCCATGCCGGTCTCGCCGTAGTTTTCGTGGCGGGACCCGACGTAGTAAGTCAGGTTGACGGTGGTGGTCGGCTTCGAGTCGTCGGCAATCAGCAGCACCTGCAAGCCGTTGGCCAATCGGAATTCGTCGATGCCTTCGACCGACTGCACGCGTGCGATGCCTGTGGGCAGCGTGGTGGCTTGCGCACCCGGTGCGCCCGCAGCGGACCACGCCGATCCGGCTGCCATGGAAATAAGGGAAAACAGCAGCGTGCGCAGGGTCAATTTCACGTCATGGCTCTCGTCGAGTGGGGGTCGGCCGGCAGTGTAGGTTGCGCTGCAGCACGGCCATAAAAAAGGGGGCCGAAGCCCCCTGTACGTGGATCGCGTCGCACCTCGACGCGCGCCGCTCGATGGCGGCGGCGACGCGTCAGACTGCTTTGGCTTTTTGGTAAGCGACCATGCCCGAGCTGATCTCGGCGTGTGCTGCCTGTGGCCCCGACCAGCCTTGGACCTTGACCCATTTGTTCGGCTCCAGGTCTTTGTAGTGTTCAAAGAAGTGCTGGATCGTGCGCAGCTGCAGCTCGTGCAGATCTTCCGGTTTTTGCCAGCTTGCATAGATGGGTAGCAACTTGTCGATCGGCACGGCCAACAGCTTGGCGTCCACGCCGGCTTCGTCTTCCATGTTCAGCATGCCGATGGCTCGACAGGTCACCACCGAGCCGGCGAGCAGCGGATAGGGCGTGATCACCAGCACATCGACCGGGTCGCCGTCGCCCGAGATGGTTTGCGGAACGTAGCCGTAGTTGCAGGGGTAGTGCATCGCGGTGCTCATGAAGCGGTCGACAAACAAAGCGCCGCTTTCCTTGTCGACTTCGTACTTCACCGGGTCCGCGTTCATCGGAATTTCGATGATCACGTTAAATTGTTCAGGGGCTTTTTTACCGGCGGTGACTTTGTCGAAGCTCATGGGCGATTCAGGTAGGTGAGAAGCCCCGCATTTTAGGGATGCAACTTGGCGTGGCCTGACACGCCTTGTGTCGGCGCAATTGCACCATTGCGCTGGGTTCAAGCCCGCCTGCGCCGGGCGCAGTTTCAGTCGGCGCGGATGCCGACGCCCAACCGCCGCATCAATGCGCAGTAGATGGCACGCGCCCGCAGCGCGCAAATGGCCAGGGCGAGATATTGCGGCGTCATGTGCTTTGTCATGGTCGCGATGCTAATTACGCGCGGCCCATGGGCACTTAGGGAATGGCCGTGTTGACAGGGGGTCGATGCGGCATTCGCGGCGGCGCGCAGTCCACTCCCGCTGCACTTCGATCCGCGCCGCGGCAGGTGGTTTTTCCGCCATGATCGACGCCCCCGCGCGGCCTTGCACCGCACACCATTTCGGAGACGTTTTGATGGATCCATACGACCACGACCTGGAGCGCGGCGTGCGCAACCGGCGCCACATCTTGGGCGACGCCTGGGTCGACAAGTCGGTATCGAACGCCCACAGCTTCAACGCCGACTTTCAAAACTTCATCACCCGCTATGCCTGGCACGGCGTGTGGGGCCGCCCCGGCCTCGACGCGAAAACCCGCCGCATCATCGTGATGGCCATCACCGCGTCACTGGGCCGGTGGGAGGAATATGAGTTGCACCTGCGCGCCGCGCTGACGGGCGGCGGCATTCCCGGCATCGCCGATTCAGGTGCAGCCGACACGCAACTCAGCCCCGACGAAGTCAAAGAAGTGCTGCTGCAAACCGCCATTTATGCGGGCGTGCCGGCGGCCAACACCGGCATGTCGATCGCCGCGCGGCTGCTGCATGAACTCGGCCACGACCTGCCCCTGCTGCCCGCTACCGAGGCGGCACATCCCGGCTGTGGCCGCTCGTACCGCAGCCGCGGCACACCGGCGCTGCACTACACCGTGCGCCCACCCCGCAACCCCACCGCGCAGCCACGCACCATCGTGCTGAGCCACGCGTTGGGGGCCGACGTGAGCTTGTGGGACAAGCTGGCCAATTCGCTTGCCGCGACCCACCGCGTCGTTTGCTACGACCACCGCGGCCATGGCGATTCCGACGTCCCCGCAGGCCCATACACGATGGCCGCATTGGCCGACGACGCCGCCGATTTGCTGGCCGAGATCGACGCGCAATTCGCCACCGGGCCGGTGGTGTGGATCGGCATTTCGCTCGGTGGCATGGTCGGCCAAGAAGTCGCCTTGCGTTGCCCCGAACGCATCAGCGGCCTGGTGATCGCCAACGCGTGCGCCGCGTACCCCGCCGATGCCCGCGCGCAATGGCAGCAACGCATAGCCATGGTCCAGGCGCACGGCATCGAAGCCGTGGCCGACGGCACCATGCAGCGCTGGTTCAGTGATGCGTTTCGCGCGACCCAACCCGCGACGGTGGCGCGCTGGCGCAGGCGCGTTACCAGCACCGCGCAAGCCGGATACGCCAGCGCGTGCCATGCGGTGATGCAACACGACACCGCCGCGCGGCTGGCGCACATTCATCTGCCCACGCTGTTGATCGCTGGCGGGGCCGACCTCGCCACCCCGGTGGCGATGCTGCAAGCCATGGCCGATGTGCTGCCGAATTCGCTGCTGACGGTCATCGAGGCTGCCGCGCACTTGAGCGTCATCGAAGCGCCTGCACGGTTCGAAGTGGCGGTGCGGGATTGGTTGGCTACGGCGTAACGTGGTTCGCCGCTACGCCGCGCGCGAACCACGGCTGCGCGGCATGCCACAACACGGCGCTGGTGGTCCAGCAGATCCATGCGGTCCACATGGAATGGCTGGGGTAGTGCGCGCCGCGTACCGATTGCGCGATGGAGAACGCGACGCCGAACACCGCGACTGCGGCAAGCCACACGCGCGCGGCCACCGGCGCCGGTGCGCTCGGCGAGCTGCGGTTTATCGACAGTGAACGCAGGGCAAACCAGCCGCCCCAAAAACTGAATGCGGCCGACGCGTGGCCCGACGGAAAACAGCGCCCCCCACCGCCGTCGGCCACGCCCAGTGCCCAATGCGACACGTAGCGCGCGGTGCCACCGAACTCGGCCAGGTCCCACGGGCAACTGGTGGCGCTGCGGTGCTTCAGCGTGGGGATGAGCACCAGGCAAATGACGATGACGGCCAACCACCACCAGCGAACTCGCCATTCCATGCGGTGCGCTGCCACCTGCAAAAAAGGCCACGGCCGCACCGCGTGAATCAGCACGAACACGAACGCCGCCGCACTGATCCAGCGGCCGCCGTCGTGCAACACACGCGAAAAAAACCACTGCTTGCGCCCGTCGAAACCCTGCAGGTCGCCAAACCAGCGCATCACGCCCAGATCGGCACCGCTGGCGTCCCACGCCAATAAAAGGGCCAGCGCCGCGGCGGTCCACAGCGCGTCTCGGCGGGCGGTGGTGGGGTCGAAGAATGTCACGCAGCGATGGTAGCCGCGCGATTTGCGCCAGTGCTTAACGGGCTGCGCGACGCCGGGCAACGCCTGCGCAGACCAGCAGACCGAGCAGCATCAAGCCGTAGGTCGACGGCTCGGGCACCGCAGTGACCGTGTTCAGCATCGCGCCAGCCAACAGCGCGTGGCCCACGGTGGTCGGGTGGATGCCGTCGTAGAAAAGGGCGGTGGCACAGCTTGCGGCGCCCGTGCCACACGCCCGAGCCGCGTTGCTGAGACCGTAGCCCGCAGGGTTTTGCGCCGCCGCGCCGAGCAAGCCGAACACATCAAAAATGCTGACGCCGGTTTCACTGGCCAGCGTGGCGGCCAGCGCGCCGTTCATCGCACCCGACAACGTGGTCGCAACGAACGAAGCCGATGCACCCGCGCTGACCAACGCCGGCGTCAAACCCACATTGGGCGTGTTCCACACGACGATGTTGCGTGCACCGGCGGCTTGCAGCGCGTCGACCCCGAGCTGCACATCGGCAGCGTATTCAGCCGCCGCAGCGCCGACGATGGCCGCGAACGATGCGGCATCGGAGGCCGCCGCCAGCAAGCCCAGCGTGCGGCGGGCGTTGTTGCCGCCGCCTTCGTAGACCACCAGCGCGTCGGCCGCAATAACGTTGCCCAATGCGCCCAACGCCAGGCTGACCTGACTGTTCAGACTGGGTGGGAAACCACCCGGCGCGGTTCCGGCCCGACCGGTTTCAGCGCCGCCGAAGGCAAAGTTGGTGCCGCCTGCCAGCGAGGGGGCGGCGGCCAGGCCCAGTGCGCTGGCGAATTGCTGCGCCCACACCGGGCCGTTGGAGTACGTGCCCGACAGGTACGGGAAGGTCGGCACGAAGGTGTTGCTGGCGATGTCCGCCGCGGCGGTTCGCAGTGGCGTGGCCAGCGCGTTGTTGCCGCTGTCCGACAAACTGTCGCCGAACACATAAAGGCGGCTGTACGCCTGCGCCGGCAATGCGGCCAGCGCCATCCAGGCGACGGTGGCCACTGCGGCCGTGCGCAAAAGGGACCCGAATGAAATCACCATGACCCGCTCCAGAAGTGAAGAACCCAGTGCAGCCTAGAGGCGCGGCCGGGACTTCGCAAGAGCACATGCAGGGGGCCGAAGCGGCCGGTGGTGACCGGTTGTCAGGCCCGCCGACGCTGCCGCCGGCGCAGGCCGACGCGACCCACCCCGATCGCCAGGCCGACTAAAAGCAGCGCATAGGTCGAAGGCTCGGGCACGCCTTGCGCGGGTGTGATCGGTACGGTCGATGCGCGGGCCGGCGCGGCGGCGGGGTTGCTGCCGGCGTCGACTGCATTGCACGCAACGGCACAACTACCTGACCCACCGCCTGATCCGCCGCCTGCCCCAAACGCCGACGCGTTGACGATCGGCATCGCGTGCGCGCCATACGCACCGGTGCGCAACGGTCGCTGCGCGTCGCGCTCGTCGTCGGCCGACGCGTCGGCGGCGTCGAGGCTGGCGTCGCCGAGCGCGAAATCGGCAAAAGTGGCGTCGGGCCCGCGGCCCGCGTAGGCACCAAAGCGGTTGGACGGGTTCCCCGCGGCCAGGCGGTGCCCGCTGCGCGCCAGCCCACGTCGCACCAACACGCGCCGTGCGCGGTCGGCCCCCGCGCCTGCATTCGCCACCGCACTGGCCGAGTCGGCGCGGTCGGACTGCGCCGGATCGGCAGCAAGTGGCAACACGGGCGGCTCGGTAGGGTCCGTGGCGACATCGCTTGTCAGGCTGCCGGGGGTGTGCCGCGCGGTGTCGCCTTCGCCGCCGGGCAGCGCCGACGTATCGGCCGCGACCACTGCGTCGTCGCCAATCAGATTCAATTCGGCATCGCCCGACGGCAGCGCATCGGGCACCAGACCCAGCGTCGCAGCAAGCTGGCGCGCCCAGGCGGCACCCTCGCTCGACACACCGGTCGTCTCGGGCGCGCGGTTGCGATTGGCGAATGGCTTCGTGCGCGCTGGTTGCGGTGCTGACGCAAGCCGGGACAACAGCGCCGACGCTGGCGATGGCGATGGCGCTGACAACCGCTTGTCCAAACTGCGCACGCAAGCGGGCGCGTCTTTTTCCGTTACCAGTGCGCCATGGGCACCACGGGCACCTAGCCCAGCGTCACAAACCGACGCGGCCCATGCCGGGCTTTTCATCGAAACCGCCCACCACAGAAGGGCAAACGTCATGCCTGCTCGTGACATTGAAGTGCATTTGACACCCCCCAAATGGGGGGATTCGTGTCGGAAGGTATCACGGTTACCAGCGCGCCGACAACGGCCGCGCGCCCTACCCGTTGCGCGCGCACCCGTCGAGCGCATACCGCTATTGGTTGCAGACACAACCCCACGGCAGTGCCGCCACCGCGGCGAACTCAGAGCGTGAGAGTTTTTTGGGCGTGCCCGAACAACGCGGCAAAAGGCGTCCGGTCTAGGCGCAAAGCACAGCGACAGTTCGGGCTATGGCGCGCATGTGCCACGACGAGCGGGCGTCTTCGGGCGTGGTGAGCGGGCATGCCCGAAGACTTTCACGCGCTCAATCGCGCGTGGCCCGCTGCGCCACGCTGGCGACGTAACGCTCGCCGTCGGGCGGCAAGCCGCTGCGCTGCGAGGTCCACATCATGTCGCCCAAACATTCCATCGCCTCGTGGTGGGCGTCGTGCAGCGACGCGCGGCGCGCTGCCAACCAACCCATCGCCTGCGTGATGCCGCGGGGCTGGTCGATCGACACCTGCTCGCTGATCGACAGATGCATCGACAAATGCAAAAACGGGTTGGTGCGGCCAGCGTCCACCGCGTACACCGCGGCCAATGCCGCGTCGACATCGGCCAAGTCTGCGTGGTACTCGGGGTGTTCGGCAATCCAGTCGGCCGCGACGCTTTCCAGCGCACTCATCGGTCGGCCGCTGCGCGCCTTGGCAAGCGCTGCGCAAAAGAACTGGCGCACGTCGTTTTGGGAGGGGGCAAACATCGTTGAATTCTCGCCGGGGTGGTGTTCACGACCGCACGGTGAAACCATTGCACCAACGCATCCACCGAATGACCACAGCAACCCACCGCGCCGCGGCCGCTGGCGTGCAACCCTGCGCCAAAGCTGCCTTTGGTGAGACCCAAGGCAGCTCATGAAGCCACGCTGATTCACCGCGTGAGGTTGCGCTTTTCCGCCACGCCCACGCGGTGGTTGACGAAGCGGGTGGTGGCGACGGCGTTCAGGTCCACCTCGCCGGTTTGATACAGACCCGCTTTCACCATCTGTGCATAGAAACTCTGAATGCGTGCTGCATTCATCGCGCCAATCCCAAGGGTGGTCGCGTCGCCTGAATCAACGATGCCTTGCTGCTTCATGAGCGCCACCGAAGCCTCCAACTCGGCCTCGCTCAGCTCCGGGTTGTCTTGGCGCATCAGCGCATGTGCCGACCGGCGGTCGCCGTACAGATACGACACCCAGCCGAGGATCGATGCATCAACAAAACGTTGCACCAGCGCGGGCTGCCTGGTCACCGTGTCGGTTCGCGCCTCGATAACGGTTGAATAGGTGTTGTAGCCGTGGTCGGCCAGCAAATGCACCACCGGCTTGAAGCGCGCCTGGTTTTCCACATAAATCGGCTCGGCTACCGAATACCCTTGTTGGATCGCTTTCGGATTCGCCAGAAACGCAGCCAGGCTGAAGTTGTACGGCTTCAATGCGTTGTCTTGAAAGCCGTGGGTCACCTTGAGCCACTGCCACCAACTGAATTGCGCGTCCTTGGCGATCAACACCACGGGTGCCGTCTTCAACGCGTCAAATGTTTCGTAGCCTTGGCCGGGGTGGGCGATCAGCGCCTGCGGATCTTTCTGAAAGATGCCGGCGACCACGATGGTCGGCACGCCGTTTTTGACGTTGTCGAAGCTGTGCAGCAGGTTGCCCGTCATCAAGAAGTCGATGCGCCCCGCTGCCAACAACGGGCGGTTGTTGATCTGCGGCCCACCTTGCAGCAACGTCACTTCCAGGCCGTAGCGCTTGTACGTGCCATCGGCAATGGCTTGATAAAAACCACCGTGCGCGGCCTGTGCTTTCCAGTTGGTAGCGAACCGCACTTTGTCGTCGGCTTGTGCTGCAGCGGCCATGCACATCCACACCGCGGTGGTCAGGGCGCGTGCAGCAAGGGCCTTGGCCGATGTTGTGGTGGTTTGCTTCATGGCGTCCAACTCAGTTCGCAGGTAACAGCTACCGAACGTTTTTTTGTCGCGATGTGCTTTGCTCGCTGGCGTGCCAGCGCGCCAGCAGGCGGCGCGACAGCGCATTCGACGCGGCGTAAATCATCAGCCCCGTGAGCACCAGCAGCAGCAATGCAGCGAACATTTTCGGCGTCTCGGTGCGAAAGCTGGCCTCCAAGATCCGCGATGCCAAACCGGTTTCTCGACCCGCCGCGCCGGCCACCATTTCGGCCGTCACCGCACCGATCAGGCTGAGCCCGCCAGACACTTTCAAGCCGGCTGCGAAGTACGGCAACGCGCTCGGCATCAACAGCAGCCGCAGCCGCTGCGGCGGGGTGGCGCCGTACAGCCGAAACAAGTCGACCAACAACGGATCGGCCGCACGCAGGCCGGTCACCGTGTTGGCGAGGATCGGAAAAAACGCACCGATCCAGGCGCACAGCAGCAGCGCAGCCGTGGTGCTGTCGACGTAAATCAACAGCAGCGGCGCGATGGCGACGATCGGTGTGACTTGCAGCACCACCGCAACCGGCAACAGCAAACCTTCGACCAGCGGCGACAGCGTGAACACCGCGGCGATCAACACCCCGCCCGCGCACGCCAACGCCAGCGCGCCGAACGTGATCTTCAAGGTGAACCACCAGCTCGCTGCCAGCGACCCGAAATGAACCACCAAGGTTTGCAGCACCAAGCTCGGTGCGGGCAGCGTGTAGTGCGGAATGTGCGCAAGCCGCACCAGCGCTTCCCATGCCAGCAGCCAGCCGATGACGCTCAACAACGGCAACCAGCGGCGCCATGGCCAGCGATGCAGCACAGCGCGCAATGTGCGCGTCGACTGTTGCGGCCCACGCGAATTCATACCGTGAAACCTTTCGCCATGAACCGCACGCCACTGGCGAGGCCGGTCGCACTCATAAGTCGGTGGCACCGCCCGCCCCAGCGTGCGCTGCGGCCAGTGCGTGGGTGACCGCACTGCAGGCCTGCGCGTAGCGCTGCGATGTACGAAATTCGGCACCGCGCGCGGCCGGCTCGTCGATGGCAATGTCGGCCGCGATGCGACCCGGCCGTGCACCCATCACCAGCACCCGTTGACTTAAAAAAACCGCCTCGAACACGCTGTGCGTGACGAACAGCACGGCCAGCGGCGTCGATTGCCACCATGCCAATAAATCGCTGTTGAGTTTTTGACGGGTGATTTCATCGAGCGCGGCAAATGGCTCGTCCATCAACAGCAACTGCGGCTGCGTGACCAGCGCGCGTGCGATGGAGGCACGCATGCGCATGCCGCCCGACAACTCCGCAGGAAACGCGGTTTGACACTCACCGAGGCCCACGCCGGCAAGTGAGTTCCGCACGCGGCCCGCTGCGGCGTCCCGCGACATACCGGCCAGGCGCAGCGGCAGCCACACGTTGTCGAACACGCTGGCCCACGGCATGAGGGTCGGGTCTTGAAAAACAAACGCGGTGGCTGCACCCGATGCGCCTTTGACGTCCCGCAGCGCGGGCGACTCGATGTGCCCGCTGGTGGCGGTATCCAGCCCGGCCACCAATCGCAGCACGGTGCTTTTGCCGCAGCCTGATGGGCCCAGCAACGAAACGAATTCGCGTGGCCCCACCGTCAACGACACATCGTGCAGCGCAGCGGTGCCGGTGGCGTAGCGCTTGCCGACCTGGCGCAGCGCAACGGTTGCGGCAAGGTTCATGGCAGCGGGTGCATCGCAAACTTCGGCATCGCGCGTGTGGCTGCGTTGCGCGGTCTCACTGAAACGCGACTTCGGCAAAGCCGCGCAACTTGCGGCTGTGCAGTTGGTCGAAGCCTTGGGCGCGCAGCAGTTCCAACGCACGGATGCCGATGCGCAAATGCTGGCCGACGCGTTCGCGGTAGAAGTGGTTGGCCATGCCGGGCAGCTTGATTTCGCCGTGCAGCGGTTTGTCGCTCACGCACAGCAAGGTGCCGTAGGGCACGCGGAAGCGGAAGCCGTTGGCGGCGATGGTGGCCGATTCCATGTCCAGCGCCACCGCGCGGCTCTGGCTGAAGCGGCGCTGTGGTTGGTTATTCGGCAGCAGCTCCCAGTTACGGTTGTCGGTGCTGGCGACAGTGCCGGTGCGCATGATGCTTTTCAGCGCCGCGCCCTGCACCTGGGTGACGTCGGCCACGGCCTGCTCCAGCGCCATCTGCACCTCGGCCAGCGCCGGAATCGGCACCCACAGCGGCAGCTCTTCATCCAGCACGTGGTCTTCACGCACGTAGCCGTGGGCCAGCACGTAGTCGCCAAGTTGCTGGCTGTTGCGCAGGCCGGCGCAGTGGCCCAGCATGATCCACGCATGCGGGCGCAGCACGGCGATGTGGTCGGTGATGTTTTTGGCATTCGCCGGGCCGACGC
>JAYUGJ010000054.1:0-1713 GCA_043738425.1 Burkholderiales bacterium | reverse complement strand
GGACATCCGCCAACAAACACAGGTGTTGGGCGCGGCGTTCGACCAGGTTTTTTTGTTTCAAGATGCGTGTCAGCGCGGCCGCGCCGATGGCGAGGTGATCCGCTTGCTGCGCGACGGTTTGGCAGGCGCCGAACGCACCCGCCACATCGAGGAGATTTACGGCGAGTTCACCGCCATCGACCGGGCACTCGACCTGCTGCAACCGGGTGATTTGTGCCTGCTGCTGGTCGACCAGGTGCAAGCGGCCTTGGCACATTTGGCGCGGCGGGTGGCGGCAGGTTGAAGGCTTCGCGCTGGTCCGCGGTGGCGACACCCCTCGCAAGAGGGGGTCACATGGGTAGCGTTCTTTTGTAATGTGCCATGGCGATGATAGGCAGCTGGTGTTGTGAGCCCTGTCTGCCGCCCCACCGAATGCCGCACACCGACAGGAGCACCGCATGAAATTCGACGAAGAGGTTATTGGCTGCTACCGCCTTTATGTCGGTGCGCTGGACACCCGCTTGGGCGACGGCCACATCGCCGCACTGGTGGTGCAGCAAGTGGTGCCGCCGCTGGTGCCAGCACGGCTGCGGCAGCCCGCGTCGCGCCCGGCAGCAGCCGCATCCGCCACCGTGTTGCCGCGGCTGATCGAAGTGTTCCGCGATGACAGTTTGGCCTGTGGTCACCGCTGGCAAACCGCCGACGAAGCGCTGCAGTTTGCGTTGCGCAAAGCGCGTGAATGGGTCGCCGCGCAACGCCAGGGCAGCGCCATCATGGACGCGCTGGAGGTAGCTGCCGTTGCCCAGGTGGCAGCCGAGCGCGGCACCAAACAGCGCCCCGCCCGAAGCGCCGGGCAACGCAATGCGCCGATCGACAGCGCAAACGACAAACCAACCGACAGCCCAACCGACAGCCCAACCGACAGCCAGAGCAATGCTGTGAGCGCTGACCAACGCAAACGCGGGCGCGCGGCCGAGCGCACCGGTCAGCGCCGCACCGCCCGATCACGCGCAGCGTTACTGCAGGCCTGATCCGGCCCCATCGGCTTAGCGACCTGTCGGTGGCGCGTTGGTTGATTCGCTGGCGCGTGCCGCGGGTCCGCCGAACTGGTTGACCAGCAACCCGGCCAGCACCCCGACCACCCCGGCCCATTGCCAACCGGTCAGCTGTTCGTTCAAGAAAAACCAAGCCGCCCACAGGCCGATGACCGGCACCAGCATCGAAAACGGGGCCACCTGCGAGGCCGGATGGCGCTGAAACAGTCCCGTCCACAGCGTGTAGCCGACCAGCGTAGCCAGTACCGACAAATAGACCACCGCCAGCATCTCGCGCGCTCCCATCGCCAGCACGGAGCGCCAACTCGCATCGACACCGTCGAGCGCCAATGCGATCAACAAAAACGGCAGCACCGGCACTGCGCTGCTCCAGACAATGAAATGCAGCGGGTTGTATAGACCTGACCCCCGGCCCATCCACCGCGTCAACAGATTCGATGTGGCCCACGCCAGCCCGGCCGCTACCGTCAGCACAAAGCCGATCAGCGTCATGTCGCGCGGCCCGCTGCCGTGTGCTGCTGCGATCAGCGCGAGTCCGACGGCTGCGATCAGCAGGCCCAGCAGCTGGTGGCCACGCACCCGTTCGCCCAGCACCGGCACCGCCAGCAGCACCGTGAAAAAAACCTGCGCCTGAAGTACCGTCGATGCCAAACCCGCGGGCATGCCGAAGCGCATGGCG
>JAYUGJ010000053.1:0-16872 GCA_043738425.1 Burkholderiales bacterium | reverse complement strand
TCATGCCGATGCGCTACCCGTTCGGGCTTGCGGCTGCGTGGTCGTGGTGGTCATCGAAGGGCTCCTCGCGCTGGACTGTAAGCCCGCGCTGGCGCGGCCGCCGCATCAGGAAATACGCTGCCGGGATCACGAACATCGACAGCAGCGGTGCCGTGATCATGCCGCCGACCATCGGTGCGGCGATGCGCTGCATCACCTCCGAGCCGGTGCCGCTGCCCCACATGATCGGCAACAGGCCGGCGAGGATCACCGCCACCGTCATCGCCTTCGGTCGCACGCGAAGCACCGCGCCTTCGCGGATCGCGTCGAGCAGGTCGGCCGTGCTCGTGTTGCCCTGCGCAATGCGAACGTCCCAGGCCTGCTTGAGGTACAACAGCATGATCACGCCGAACTCGGCCGACACGCCGGCCAGCGCGATGAAGCCGACCGCCCCGGCGACCGACAGGTTGTAGTTCAGCAAGTACAACAACCAGATGCCGCCGACCAGCGCGAATGGCAGCGTTGCCATGATCAGCAGCGCCTCGCCGAACGTCTTGAAAGTCGCATAGAGCAGCACGAAGATGATCAACAAAGTCAACGGCACCACCAGCTTCAACTTCGCGTTGGCGCGTTCTAAAAACTCGAACTGGCCCGACCACGAAATCGAATAGCCGGGCGGCAGTACTACCTGCTCAGCGACCACCCGCTGCATGGCTTGCACCGCAGACTTCAGGTCGCGGCCGCGTATGTCCACATAAACCCAGCCTGCGAGCCGCGCGTTCTCGCTGCGCAGCATCGGCGGCCCGTCGGTGATACGGATGTCGGCCACATCACCCAGCACCAGCCGCGCGCCCTGCTCGGTGACGATGGGCAGCACGCGCAGCCGCACTAACGAATCGCGCAATTCGCGTGGGTAGCGCAGGTTGATCGGAAAGCGCTGCAAGCCATCGACCACTTCGCCAATGTTGTCGCCGCCAATTGCCGAGGTAACGACCGACTGCACGTCGGCGATGTTCAAGCCGAAGCGCGCGGCGGCGTCGCGATTGATCGTCACGTCGACATAGCGACCACCGGTGAGGCGTTCGGCCAGCGCACTGCGCACGCCCGGAACCGCTTTCAGCGCGCGCTCGATCTCGCCGGTCACGCGGTCGATCACCGCCAAGTCAGCGCCGGCTACTTTCACACCGACCGGGCTTTTGATGCCGGTGGCCAGCATGTCGATGCGGTTGCGTATCGGGGGAACCCAAATGTTGGAAAGACCTGGCACCTGCACGATGCGGTCGAGTTCATCGACCAGCTGGTCTGGCGTCATGCCAGCGCGCCACTGGCTTTGCGGTTTGAACTGGATCGTGGTCTCGAACATTTCCATCGGCGCCGGGTCGGTGGCGGTTTCGGCCCGGCCCGCCTTGCCGTACACGCTGAGCACTTCGGGCACGGTCTTGATGAGCCGGTCGGTTTGTTGCAGCAGCTCGGCCGCCTTGCCGGCCGACAAGCCCGGCAACGCGGACGGCATATAAAGCAGGTCGCCCTCGTCGAGCTTGGGCATGAACTCGCCGCCGATGTGCTGCACCGGCCACAGGCTGAACACCAAGGCAAGTGCGGCCGCCAGCAGCGTGGTTTTCGGCGCGCGCAGCACCGCATTCAACAGCGGCCGGTACACCGCGATCAGCAACCGGTTCAACGGGTTGCTTTTTTCATCTGGAATGCGGCCCCGGATCAGGTAACCCATCAGCACCGGAATCAGGGTGGCCGACAGCCCCGCCGCAGCGGCCATCGCGTAGGTTTTGGTGAACGCGAGTGGCGAAAACAAGCGCCCTTCTTGCGCTTCCAGCGTGAACACCGGAATGAAGCTCAGCGTGATGATGAGCAGCGAAAAAAACAACGCCGGTCCGACCTCGGCGGCCGCATCACCGATGACTTTCCAGCGCGCCTCGTTTTCAAGCGTGAGGGCCGGATGGTCGTGACGCCAGCGCTCCAGGTGCTTGTGCGCGTTTTCGATCATCACCACTGCCGCATCGACCATCGCGCCGATGGCAATCGCGATGCCGCCCAGCGACATGATGTTCGCGTTGACACCTTGGTAATGCATAACGATGAACGCCATCAGGATGCCCAGCGGCAACGACACGATGGCCACCAAAGCCGAGCGCAGGTGGAACAAGAAAATGAAGCACACCACCGCGACGACGGCGAACTCTTCGAGCAGCTTGTGGCCGAGGTTGTCGACCGCGCGTTCGATCAAGCCCGAGCGGTCGTAGACCGGCACGATTTCGACGCCCTGGGGCAAGCTGGCCTGCAGCGTGTTGAGCTTCGCCTTGACGGCTGCAATCGTCGCCAGCGCGTTCTTGCCCGAGCGCATCACGATCACGCCGCCGGTGGCCTCGCCCACGCCATCGAGTTCACCGATGCCGCGCCGCATTTCGGGCCCGATTTGGATGCGCGCCACGTCGCCCAACCTCACCACGACATTTGGCACCGCCGCGCCCGCAGCGGTGCTGAGCAGCGGCACCTTGCGAAAGTCGTCGAGCGACTGCAGGTAACCCGAGGCGCGCACCATGTAGTCGGCCTCACCCAGCTCAAGCACTGAGCCACCGGCTTCCTGGTTGGCCTGCTGAATCGCCTGGACTACGTTGGTATGCGCGATGCCGTAGGCCGCCAGCTTGGCGGGGTCGACCACGATTTGGTACTGGCGCACCATGCCGCCGACCGAGGCGACTTCGGCCACATTCGGCACCGTTTTCAACTCGAACTTCAAGAACCAGTCTTGCAGCGCACGCAGTTGGCCCACGTCCAGCTTGCCGCTGCGGTCGATCAGCGCGTATTGGTAGATCCAGCCGACGCCGGTGGCGTCCGGCCCCAGCGTGGCCTTGGCAGCCGCCGGCAGTTTGGCCTGCACCTGGTTCAGGTACTCCAACACCCGCGAACGCGCCCAGTACAAATCGGTGCCGTCTTCGAACAGTACATACACAAACGAGTCGCCGAAAAACGAATAGCCGCGCACCGTTTTTGCACCCGGCACCGACAACATCGTGGTGGTCATCGGGTAGGTGATCTGGTTCTCGACGATGCGCGGTGCTTGGCCCGGATAGCTGGTGCGGATGATGACCTGCACGTCGGACAAATCGGGCAGCGCGTCCAGCGGCGTGCGCTGCAATGCATAGACGCCCCAGGCGCTGAGCAGCAGCGTGGCCAACAGCACCAGCAGGCGGTTGGCGATAGACCAACGGATCAGCCGGGCGATCATGGTTTGCTTTGCGCTGGGTTGCGCGCAGCCTTCGGTTCGGGCGGCAGCAGCGTCACACCGGTCAACTGCGGCGCGCCTTCGGTGTTCAGGTAGAACTCGAAATCGATGCGGTCGCCGGCCTTCAAATTGCGCGGCGCACCACTTGCATTGCCAGCTTGTGGCAGGCTGAATTCCATCGTCATTGCGCCCCACTTCAACGACGCGATGGGGCCGTGCGACAAGGTCATCGTGTTGGTGCCGATGGCTTCGATTCTGGCGGTGCCGGCGTGCCGGGCCGAGGCGTTCACCGCGGGTGGCGCGGGTTCGACATTCAACCGCGCCTCGACACCTTTGAGGCTGGCTTCGGAGTCGATCAGGAACTGCGCCGACACCACCACGCGCTGGCCGAGCTGCAAACCGCGCGTGACCTCGGTTTGCCCACCGACTTCGCTGCCGATGTCGACCGCCACCGGGCGGAACCGGCTGCCGCCTGCGGCCGGCTTGTTACCGGTTTCTTCACCGGTTTCTTCACCGGTTTCGCCACCGGTTTCGTCACCGGTTTTTTGGCCAACTTTGTCGCCAGCTTTGGCGCCCGCTTCCGCCAGCATCACCAGCGTGCGTTTGCCGGTTTGGATGATGGCTTCGGTGGGCACCAGCAGTGCCTTGCTGCCGCGCAGCCCGGTGAACTGCATTTGCACGAACATGCCGGGCACCAGCGCGCCGCTGGCGTTTGCCAGCTCGACTCGCGCCTTCAGCGTGCGGGTGGTGGGGTTGACCTCGGGCACGATGGCTTGCACCTGGCCGACGAAGCCGACACCGGGCACTGCCGGGCTCGTGGCCCGCACCGCAGTGCCCGGCCGCAACCACGCCGACTGGCTCTCAGGAACCTCGGCATTCGCCCACACGGTGGACAAGCCGTTGATGCGAAACAGCGTGGCCCCAGGTGCCACCGTCATGCCTACGCGCGCCATCAGCTCAGTAACCACGCCGCCGATGGGCGCGACCAGTGTCATGCGCGGTTGTGTGCGGCCACTGCGCTCGACCAACGCGACCTGCGCCTCGCTCATGCCGACCTGGCGCATCCGTTGGCGCGCGCCTGCAACCAGGTCGTCGGGCAGTGACTGGTCGGTGCCTTGCATGCGGCGCACTGCCAAAAACTCTTCCTGCGCCGCGATCCAGTCAGGCACATACAACTCGGCCAGTGGCTGGCCTTTGGCCACGCGGTCCAGCGTGGCCCGCACCTGCACCTGCTCGACATAGCCAGTGGCGCGCGCCTGCACGATCGCCTGGTCGCGTTCGTTGAACGCGATGCTGCCGACGGCGTCGACTTGCGGCGACAAGCTGCCCTCGGTAACCAGCGCGGTGCGCACACCCAGGTTGTGCTGCATGCGCGGACTGACGCTGACGCTGCCGCTGCCGCTGAGGTTGCCACTAAGGCTGATGGTTTCGCGGTCGGCACGACCACCGTTGGCCGCTCCAGCGTCGGCGTACACCGGCACCAGCATCATGTCCATGAACGGCGACTTGCCGGGCTGGTCGAACCGGGTCGCCGGCACCATCGGGTCGTGGTAGTACAAAACCCGTTTGCCGGTCAGCGGGTCCACATCGCCGGCCTTGATGCCGGCGGTGATGTGCCGCCGGGTCGCGGCTTCGCCTTTCGCGATGCTTTGCGGCACGGCTTCGATTGCCGCCGAGCCCGCGGCATCCGGCGCGCCGACCACAAGTGCCCAGGGCGCAGCCTGTACCGCCATGCCACGCCGCACACCGAACTGATACGTGCCGTAGCCGCCTGCGGCCACCAGCGCGGCGGCAACCGCCAGCGAAACGAGCGCGTTGCGTTGCATGGTCAGTTCTCCACGGGGTTGGTAGCGCGCGCCATGGCGGGGGTCGTGGCGGGGGTCGTGGCGGGGTTCATGGCGGGGTTCATGGCGGGACCGATAACGCGGTCCGCCGAACGATCCACCGAATCAAGCGCGGCGCGCGCCGGGGCAGCGGCCAGCGGTTCAGGCGGCAGCAGGTATTCGAGTTGCGCCCACTGGGCTGCGGCTTCCATCTCCAGGCGCAGCCGGTCCATGCGGATGTCGATTTCCATGCGCCGCGCCTCGAGCACCGCGGCCAGCGTACCGCTGCCTGCGGTGCTGCCTGCGCCGCCGTTATAGGCCGCCAGAGCAGCCCGCGTGCGCTCGGCAGCCAGCACGATCAGCTCACGGTCGTAGTGCGCCAGGCGGTCTTGGTCGCCGCGCCACTGTTGCAGCCACACCCGTGTTTCGGTGAGATGTTCGCGGGCGGCTTCTTCGCGCTGCGCGCGCAGCTGTTCCACCACCGCGAGCTTGGCCGCCAGCTCGCGGTCTTGCCGATTTTTCTGATCGAACTGCAGCGGGATCGAGACATTGACCGACACCATGTTGGAGTACGCCGAACCGCGCTGGCTGAACATCAGCCCGACGCTCCAATCCGCCTGCTGGTTGGTGCGTGCGATATCGGCATCGGCCTGCGCAGCGGCTTCCTGCTTTTGCAGCAACGCGAGCTGCGGGTGGTGCGCCAGCTGCGACTCCAGCGCGGCCGCATCCAGGTGCACCGTAGTCACCGATGGCGGCGCGCCCAACGCCAGGTTGCCGTGCGCGCCGACCCACCGAACGAGCTTGCTTTGGGCGCTGCTTGCCAGCCGCTCGGCTTGCCGAATACGGTCGTCGATCAACGCCACCGCCGAGCGGGCCGCCACCACCTCGGTCAAGCCGCCGCGCGCGCCGCGAAAGGCCGCCTGTGCAGCGTCGATCTGCAATGCGGCAGCGGCCCGCTGCGCGCGCGACAGGTCGGCCATGCGCTCCTGGTAGTAGCGCTCAAACCAGGCCTGCGCGGTGTCGCGGCGCAGGTTGGTCAGTGCGACCATGCGGGCCGCCACGGCTGCTTCTGCGTCGCGGTCAAATCGCGCTGAACGCGCGAGCAGCTTGTCGCTGCGGGTGATCTCCTGCGCCACACCAATCGAACGCATCGTCATGAAATCGCGGGTCAGGCTGAATCGGTCACCGCCGTTTACCGGCAGGTTGTTGATGCCGATCGAAAGCGTCGGGTCGGGCCGCTGGCCTGCGGCTACCGCCAGCTCGCGCGACGCCCGAGCCATCGCGTCGTGCGCTGCGAATTGCAGCGACCGCTGCTGCGCCACCTGCAGCGCCTGCTCCAGCGTCAACACAGATTGCGCACGGCAGTCGACGCTGGCGAGCGTGGCGCACACCACAGTGATGCACAGCAGACCACGGTGGCCGCGCAGCTGGCGCGCCAGTACTTGAGATGGGGCACAAAACATAACTTCTCCAGACAACGAAACATCGGCGGCATCGGCCTCATGTGGGCACGGTGTGCTGCTGCTGCGGCGGCGGCAAACAGCCGACAAACGCAAACGTGTGCGTTCGATGCGCTGAATCGACCGGCTCGGCCGTCAGCGCAAGGTGGTCTGGGAAATCAGATGTGGAAGCGGCAGTGCAACACCGCAAGCGGCGGGGCCGCCGCAGCCAATGCACTGACCGTGTCGGCCGCAGGACGCGGCGCGACCGCTGGCATCGCTGCCGGCGGCGCAAGGTAGTACCACCACCCATGCCACCACGCTGGCGGCTCCAGCGAGGTCGCCGCCTGATCGCTTTGCTGGCCGTGGTGGCAGTGCGCGGCGCACAGATTGGCAAAGTCCGAATCAACCGACATCGGCGTGGGCGTCGATATCGACATCGACATGCTGGCGCAGTCCATCACAGGCATGGCGGGTGGTTCGGCCTGCGCCGCATCGCTGGCGGCTGCGGCTGCGACGGTGCCAGCCAGCGCTGCACTTGCGGAGCCGGTCGATGCGGTGGCCAGTGCCGCCGCAGTCGACACCGCGATCGACAAAGCGGGGCAGGCGTAGGCCGACACCGCCAGCTGCGCGAACAACACCACGCCGATGAGTGCCCGGCACACCACACGCAAAAAGTGCCGCGTCATGGCCACAGCCGCCGCGTGCGCAGCCCGCTGGCCGCAGCGGTGGCACGGCAGGGTGTTTTGGCGGTGTTCATGGCGATGGCGGTCATCGAGACAGAAAGGGTTCGGCGCAGCGCGGCTGGCCATCGGGTTTTTTGTACCTGGCCAGTTTAGTCGGCGGTAAAGACCCGACACCACCGTGCAACCCGACCGCCCGTGTTTACGATCGTGCCAGCGTGCGCAATGCACGCGGCACCACTGGCAGGAAACTCCCCGTGCAATGTTTGGCCCTGCGGCACCTCGCGTTCGAAGACCTGGGCAGTTTTGCGCCGGTGCTGCGACAACGCGGCTTCGAGATTGCCTACCGCGACGCCGGCATTGATCCGATAACCGCCGCCGAGGCCGCCGCTGCGGACTTGCTGGTGGTGTTGGGCGGGCCGATCGGCGTGTACGACAGCGCGTTGTACCCGTGGCTGAACGATGAAATCGCGCTGATAGGCACACGCCTGCGAAGTGCACGACCGATGCTGGGTGTGTGCCTGGGCGCGCAACTGATGGCGGCCGCACTCGGTGCACGGGTATACGCCAGCGGCAGCAAAGAAATCGGCTGGGCACCGGTGGAGTTGTCGGTCGCCGGTGCGGCGTCGCCATTGCGCCAGCTGGCCGACACCGCGGTGCTGCACTGGCATGGCGACACCTTTGATTTGCCCGCGGGCGCGGCGCTGCTCGCATCGACACCGCTGACGCCGCACCAGGCCTTCAGCATCGGACGGCACGCGCTGGCGTTGCAGTTTCACGCCGAGGTCGAACCCGCGCGTTTCGAAGCGTGGTTGATTGGCCATGCAAGCGAACTGGCCCAATCGCACACCGATGTGCCGGCCTTGCGCGCGGCCGGTGTGCGGCACGCTGCCGAGCAAGCCCGCGCCGGCGCGGCGCTGTTGGACGAGTGGCTGGCGCAATGCCGATGGCACGCTTAGCGCACCACTTCAAAAGCAGCGCTGAACACGCACCGCGAAATCACCCCGGCAGCGGGATCACGAAACACACATTCGCCGGCAGATCGGGCCAGGCCAGCGTGGCACCGGGTTGCAGCGTGCGCGCATCGGCTGGCAGATCGGGCGTCAGTGCGGCAGCTTCGATGGGTGTGTTGTGCAGCGCGCCGATATCGGCACCCGCACCACGCACCGCCTCACGCAACAGCACGAAGCGCATCGTGCGCAGCTGGTCGCCGCTGCCGCGCCGCAAGGTCAGCTCTGCGCGCGGCCAGTGCGACGGCAGGCACGGCGTGAAGCGCAGTGTGTGGGCACCGAGCTGCAAGCCGAAGATCGATTCGATCGCTGCGCGGTGCAGCCATGCAGCTGCGCCGGTGTACCAACTCCAGCCGCCCCGTCCGACATACGGCGGCTGGCTGTACACGTCACCGGCCACCGCATACGGCTCGATGGCGTAGACCGCGCCGTGACTCGGATGCTGCGCGCGGTGGGCCGGGCTGAGGTAAGTGAAGTAGCGGTACGGCAAGTCGCCGTCTGCGCGGTCTGCGCGGTCTGCGCGGTCGGTGGGTTCGGCGGGTTCGGCGGGTTCCGTGATGGCAGCAGCTGGGCTCGACACCGCATGTAACCGCGCCTGCGCCATCAGCGCCCACACACCGGCGTGCGAATACTGACCGCCGTTTTCGCGCACCCCGGGCGGGTACGCCTGGATGTAGCCCGCGCTCGGCTGCGCGTGTTGCAGCGGCGGCGTCAGCAGGCGTATCAGCCCGGCGTCGTGGTCGATCAATTGCGTTTCTACCGAATGCATCGCCTGCTGTTGCAAGCCCGCTGGCGCCGCACCCGACAACACCGACCAGGCCTGCGCGATGAGGTCGATGCGCGCCTCGGCGTTGGTGTGCGAGCCCAGCGGCTGGCCGTTGTCGAAGTAAGCGCGTTTGAACCACTCGCCGTCCCATGCGGTGCTGTTCAACGCGGCGCGCCAACCGACTGCGGCGGCTTCCCACGAATCAGCGCGTGCCGTGTTGCCGCGTGCACGCGCCAGCGGCGCGAAATCGGCCACCAGCTGGCACAAAAACCAGCCCAGCCAAACCGACTCACCGCGGCCTTCGATGCCGACGCGGTTCATGCCGTCGTTCCAGTCGCCGCTGCCCATCAGCGGCAGGCCATGCGCGCCGGTGCGCAGGCTGCGGTCGATGGCACGCGCTGCGTGTTCGTACACCGACGCTTCGTGCGTGCTCACGGTGGGCGTGTAGTACGCGTCTTCGGCACCCTCGGGGATCGGCGCGCCGTCGATGAACGGCACGTTTTCATCGAGCAGCGCGGCGTCGCCGGTGGCGTGCAGGTAATGCACGCAGGCCTGCGGCAGCCACAGCAAATCGTCAGAAAAATGCGTGCGCACGCCGGCACCACCCGGCGCGTGCCACCAGTGCTGCACATCGCCTTCGGCGAACTGACGCGAGGCATTCAAGATGATTTGACCGCGCAGCAGCTCAGGCGCGGCCCAGGCCAGTGCCATCGCGTCTTGCAACTGGTCGCGAAAGCCGTATGCACCACCCGCCTGATAAAAACCGGCCTTCGCCCACAACCGGCAAGCCACCGTTTGGTACAGCAGCCAGCGGTTCACCATCGCGTCGAACAACGGGTCGGGCGTGACCACGCTGGTGGTCGACAGCAGCGCGTCCCAGTGGTTGCGCGCGGCGTCGATGCGCTGCAACGCAGGCGTGGCGCTGGCGGCGGCCACCAGTTGCCGCGCAGCGTCGGGGCTGGCCGCGTAGCCGATCAAAAACACCCGCTCGACCGCCTCACCCGCGCTGACCTCGAAGCGCGTGGCGATGGCGGCGCATGGGTCGAGCCCGCTGCCGCTGCGCTGGCTGAGGTGGTCGGGCAGCACCAGGCGGCCGCGCGCGTCGAAGCACTCGCGGCGATCGCAGGTCCAGTCGGCGTCGGCCGCGGCATCGTCGGTTGAATCTGCGCCCTGATCGGCGGTGCGGGCGGTGGGGCGGCCCGTGGTGCGGCCGGCAGTGCGGGCGGCGGCTCGGTCATCACCCGCACCGCTGGGTGGTTCGATCAACGCCATGAACGCGGTGCCGTCGCCGAAGCCTGCGCTGCGTTCGTGTTGCGTGGCCAACAACGCGGTGAGCTCGGGCCGTGGTGCGTACACGCTGGTGCGCACCGTGGCACGGTCACCGCGGTTCGCGCCCAACATCCACTCGGCGATACCCACCACCCGCAGGCGCAGTGTTTTGTGGCCACGGTTGACCAGCCGAATGCGCACCTGCTTCACTGCCGTCACCGGGTCGACGCACCACGACACGGTGGCGTCCAGTTCGCCGCGCCGGTGGCTGATGACGCTGTAGCCCTGCCCGTGTGCCACGTGGTACGTGACATCACCTGCGCCCCAGGCCGAAGGCGCTGCACTCCACGCGGCCAGGGTTTTCAAATCTTGCAACAACCACCACTCCGACGGCGGGTCACCGACCGGGTCGTTCGACCATGCGGTGAGCTGGTTCATGCGGCTGTTCAGCGCCCAGGTGGTGCCGGCTCCGGCCTCGCTGAGCTGGCAGCCGAAGTGCGGGTTCGCCAGCACGTTGACCCACGGCTTGAGGGGCCGCTGCCGCGGGTTCACATCGAATCGAAACTCACCGGTGGCGGCGGCGAACGAGCCGACCGGCGGCGCGCTGAGCGGGTCTGCGCGGCTGTCGGTGGACGTCAATGCAGGCGGTGGTACGGGCATTAATGCTGATAGAGATGCAGACAGAGATGTCGACAGAGATGTCGGCAGGGCTGCGACCTCGCCGACCCCGCTGCGCGGCACCACCGCCGCTTTGACGCCGACGCTGACCGTCGAGGTGCCGTGACGTTGTTCGAATGCCTGCTCGTGCAGCGCACTCCATTCCTGTACGTGGTGCGCCAGCGGCCGGCCATCGGCTTGCAACCGCACCCGCGCCAGGCTGCGCAGGGTGCTCAACTCGTCAACCGACAGTTCGTCGGCACGCAGCACGTAAAAGCCGGTCACCGAGGCGATGGGTGCGGCCGCGGGGGCACCACCGTACGCATTACCGTCAGCACCTGACGTGCCGGGGTCAGGTCTAAATTCCGGGTCACCGTGGTCGGCCGCATGCCGGTCACGCAAGGCCGCCAGCTCCTGCTGCATCGGCATGGCGTACGACGCCAGCTCCGCATTCACCACCACCACATCACACGCCACACCGCCCCACGACCACCAGCGCAGCGCCTGCGCCAACGAGCGCAGCAACCCCAGCCCCTGCGTGCCGCCGGCCGACACCAGCACGATCGGCCGGTCACCTGAAATGCCGAAGCGCCACAGCACGCGCCGGTCGCACACCGGTTGGGTTGCCGCGGTGTGCGGCGCACCCGCCGCGCGGGCAGCCCAGGTACGCGGCCGCGTCAGCGTCAGCACCAGTGCGGTGGTCAGCGTTTGAATGGTGCTCAGGTGTTCGGCACCCATGCGCAGGCTGCGAAAGCGTATGCCCGCCAAAGTGGCCGACATCAACGACGCGCGTTTCACATGGCTGGCTTGCTGGTACTTGTCGATCACCGCATTCAGCCAGCCGAGGTTGTCGCACGCCGCGGTGGCAAATGTGAGTTGTGCCTTTGCACCCGGCTCGATGTGCAACCGCACGGCCATGGCACACACCGGGTCGAGCCCGGTGTTCAACGGGTTCTCCGGGTCAAGCCCGGTGTTCAACGATTTCAGCGGGTCGAGCCCGCTGTCCGATTGACGCACCGGCTCACCGTCGGCCGCCGCCAGACTCACCGGTGGGCCTGCCGCGCCGGCCGCCGCGGGCTGCGCGAACGCCACCACGCCATGCTCGAACGACGCCAGCGGATCGCTCGCGCTGCGGTTGCGGCCGAGCCAGCGCTGGCGGTCGGTTTGCACCCGCACGCCGACCACCTGCGGATCGCTTTCGGCCAAGAAATGCGCTGCCAGCAAACCCCGCTCGCTGGCCAGCCGTGCGGTGCGTTCGAAGATCAGCGCGCGGTCTTCGGCCTGCCAACGCGCGGTGACGAACAGGTTGCTGAACGCCGGGTGCGCTTCATCGGCACGTGCCTCGGCCAAGGTCACATCGAAGGCCGAAATCAGCTCGATGTCGATCGGCTGCTCACCTAAATTGCGCACCTCGATTTGCCGAAACTCGATGTCGTCTTCGGGGCTGACCCACACGGTGGTGTGCGCTTGCAGGTCAGGCCAGGCCGCGTCGAAACACACGCGGTCGGCATGGAACACGCTGCGGTAATGGGCCGCGGGATCGGGGGCCGGGTGTTGGGTGATCGAAAAAATCGGCGCTGGCGGGCTGGCGCGATCTTGTTCACGGTTTTGTTCACGATCTCGGCCGCGGTCGCGGTCGCGGTCAGCGGCTGCACCGCCGTCGGCGCAGCGGCGCACATAGAAAAAGCTGCCGCACGCGTCGCGCAGCGCATCGTCACGCGTGCGGGTGATGCCGATGCGGCCCCACTGGCTGGAGCCCGCGCCATTGGCACGCAGCGCCACGCTGTAACGGCCGTTCGACAACAGGTGCGTGGCCGCCACCGCGGTCGACCCCGGCAGCACTTCGCGCAACAACCCCGGCGCACGGCGCTGCGACTCGGGCGGCGGCGGCGGTGTGTTCGGCGCATACAACACCGACACCTCGCGCGGCGCTTTCTCGTGCAGCAACGACGCCACCGCTTCAATGTGCGCATTGCCCATGCACCAGCGCTGCGCCACGCCGTCGAGCAACACATTGGCCAGCGCCACGATGGTCATGCCCTGGTGGTGCGCCATGAATGTGCCGACCGGCGTGTAGGCGGCTTCGTCCGCTTGGCGCGCTGCCGTGAAGTCGAGCGCCTCGATGAAACCGTATTGCGCGCGCGCCGACAACGCTTCCAGCGCAGCGAAGTTTTGCCGTGCCAGGTGCGGTGCGATTTGCGCTGCCAGCGCGGTGGCGTAGGGCGCGATCACCAACTCATCGGGCGGCGTGCGGCGCAGCGCCAGGCGCGGCACACCTTGCGGCGCGTACTGGTAGGCCAGCGTGTGGTCACGCCCGGCGTAAGCCGACTCGGAAATGCCCCACGGCACCGCCGGGCACGGCCGGTGCGCACCGGTCGGAACCAGCGCGGTGCGCACTTTGGTTTGCGTTTCGGCGAACCCGATCTGCTCACGCAGCGCCGCGTGACACGCTTCGTGCAGCACGCTGCCGAACGGCTCGTCGAGCACCAGCGTGGGCATCAAATACTCGAACATCGAACCCGACCACGAACGCAACCCGGCGTCCGCAGCCACCGCATAAAACGGCCGACCCAGCGACGCCCAATGACGCACCGGCACATCGCCTTTGGCAATCGCGAGCAAGCTGGTCAGGCGCGATTCAGACGCCAGCAAATCATAAAAACCAGCGTCGAGTTGCGCTTCGACGACCCGGTAGCCGATGTGAAACAGGTGCCGCTTGCGGTGGTACAAAAACCGGAAGTCGACTGCCCAGGCCAGCATGTCGAATTCGTGGGCAAGCGAGCGCAGCCGGGCGGCATGTGCGTTTACCGGTTGCGCAGTTGCCACGACCGGGTCGGCTGTGGCTGTGGCTGTGGCTGTGGGTGTGGGTGCGGGTGTGGACGCAGGCGTGGCACCTTGTGCACATTCAGACCCAAATCGCGACACGAACTGAGCCGTCGGATCGGTCAACCGTTCCGACGACAGTTCGTTCGCAAACGCTGCGCACGCCTGCCCCACGGCCAGCAGGTGGCCACTCAGGTTGCCGCTGTCTACGGTAGACACATACGCCGGCGGCAGTGGTTCCAGTGTTTGCGTGTCGTACCAATTAAAGAAGTGACCCCGGTGTCGTGGCAGGCGCTGCAGGGTAGCGAGCGTGGCCTCCAGCCGGCGCAGCAATTCGGTGGTGTCGATCCAGCCGAACTGGCGCGCACAGGCTGCACTGAGCAAGTACAAACCGATGTTGGTCGGCGAGGTGCGGTGCGCCACCATGTCGTGCGGCACGGTTTGCAGGTTGTCGGGCGGCAGGTCGTTTTCAGAGGCCACCACGCAGCGCTCGAAAAAACCCCAGGTGTCGTGCGCAATGCGTTCGAGGTAGGCGCGATCGCCCGGCGGCAAGACCACCTCGGCGCGTGCGGCGCGCGGTCGGCTGACCAGCCAGGTCCACAGCGGTGAGGCACCCCACAGCGCACACAGCGCAACCGCCAACACCGGATGCGGCGTGCCCACCGCAAACAGCACCGACAGCAACAACAGCGCCACCACCGGTTCACGCCAATGCATGTGCGCCAGCAACCGCAGATCGGTTTTGGCATGCGCCTGCGCAGCCGCAGCGGTGGTCCATTGCAGCAGATGGCGATGGCTGATGGCCATGCGGTACAGCGCACGCACCACCGCGTCCGACAACAGCAGCGACTGCTGCAGCAACTGCGCCACCAGCCACGCACCGCCGAGCAAGGTGCGCGCCATTTCACGCCCCGCCTGGCGATAAAAATGGCGCTGCGCCACATCGTCGCGGCTGGGTGAAAAACCCGCCATCGCACCCATCAGCGGTCCGGCTGAAAACGCCGCCCACACCAACGCCAAGGCGACCCACGGCGAGCCCGCCGCGCCACTCAACGCCAGCATCAGCAGCGCCAGCGAAAGCGGTGCGACCAGCGAGCGGCGCAGGTTGTCGAACATCTTCCAGCGGTTGATGGCGCGCAGCGGAAAACCACCGGCACCCGCGCGTCGCGCAAACAAAAACGGCAGCAGCTGCCAGTCGCCGCGGGTCCAGCGGTGCACCCGCGACGCCGCCACGTCGGCATGGAACGGCGCGTCTTCGATCAAGGTGATGTCGGTGACCGCGGCACAACGTGCCAGTGAACCTTCGAGCAAGTCGTGGCTTAACACCTGACCCTCAGGCAAGCGCGCGGCCAGCACCGCGTGCATCGCTTGCACATGCAGCAGGCCTTTGCCGGTGAAGGTGCCTTCACCGAACACGTCTTGGTAAACCTCAGAGGTAGCCGCGCTGTACGGGTCGATACCGCACTGCCCGGCAAACAGCCAGTGGTACAGCGTGAAGTCTTTCGGCTCGGGCAGCGGCGTTACCACGCGCGGCTGCAGGATCCCGTAGCCGCTTTGCACCGTGCGCCCGCTGCCATCGAGCACAGGCAGGTTGTGCGGATGCGCCGCCACACCCACCAGGTCAGACAGCCGGCCCGGCGGCAGCTGGGTGTCGCTGTCGAGTGTCACGATGTACTGCGTGTTGTCGGCAATGCGCGATGCCTCGCCCAGGTCGATGAAAGGTGCCGCGTCGCGGGCCGCTGATGCGCGGTCGGTGACCGCGGCTTGCGCATGGGTAGCGGCCAGCACATCGACCAGTTGCTCCAGCTTGCCGCGCTTGCGCTCCCAGCCGATCCAGCGCTGCTCGCTTTCGCTGAAACGCCGTTCACGGTGCAGCACGATGAAACGCGGCGGCGCAGGCACCGCGATGCCCAACTCGTGCAGCAAGTCTTGCGAGCAGGTGGGGTAGCGCGCATTCAGCGCGTGGATGCGCCCGACCACGTCGGCCAGCAAGGCGGCGTCGTTCGGCATCTGGGCCGCATCGGCGTCGGCCCAATCGGTGAGCAGCGCAAACTGGGCGTGACGCTCGGGGTTCGCCAGGTAGTGCAACAACAAGCGATGCAGCAGCACGCGGGTGGCCGCCGAATCAGTCAGCAGCGCGGGCACCACCACCATCACCCGGTGCTCAAGTGGTATGCCTGCCGCCAATGCCAGGCGTGGCAGGTGCGCCGGCCGCGCCGATTCGCTGATAAGTCGATTGATGACCGCCACCACGGCCTCAGAGGCCGGAAACCACATCAGCAAGGCGGCCAACGGCAGCAGCCACGGCGCAGCGCCCGCCGCACCCGGCGGTTGCCGCAGCAGCAGCCATTCGACCAGGCCCAGCGTGCCGAACAGCAGCGTGCCCAAATACACCGGCAGCGCAATGCGCCGTGCCGCAGACCGCCACGACACCGCGATGCGTTCATGCAGACCCAACGCACGCAACAGCTGCGGCCGGCCCGCGCCAGCCAACCAGTAGCTGGGGACCGCGGTGGCCGTGTCGGGTTCATCCGCGCGCCACGTTGGCGGTGGCGGTGGCGACAGGGCCGCGTTGACGGGCAGCGGGGCAACCGGCGGCACCCGCTGCATCAAGTCGAGCAGCGTTTTCGCCACCGCCACCTCGCTCAAGCCGCCCTGCTTTGCCAGCCGTTCGATGGCGTGCAGCGACTGGTCGCGGGTGGCGGCGTGTTCGGCTTCGAACAACGGCGCGGTCAGCATCAAGCGCATCAGCGTGTTGCTGCGCGCGATGATGTCGGCCCAGTCGGCGTCGCCGATCTCGCGCAGCGACGACACCGCATTGCTCACGCTCAGGTTGTCAGCGGTCTGGTTGGCGCGTTGCTGCGCCTGCATGGCCGCCGCATCGGGCAACGCGAGCGCCAACCAGGCGATGGCCGCGCTGCGGTGGTCGACGGTCGGGGCGTTGTTTAGCTGACCGACTGTCTGGTCTGTTGCCTGGTTTATTGCCTGATCTTTTGGCTGCCGATTGACCGCGCTCACCGCCGGCTCGGCCTCAGCCGAAGCAGGTGCCGGGGCGACCGCACCGTCTTGCAGGCGCTGCGACATCTGCCCTAAAAACACCCGGCCTAAACCGCGCCGGTTGAGCAACGCCAGCAGACCATCGAGGGTGGCGACCGGCAGGTTGTCGATGCGGTCGCAACACA
>JAYUGJ010000052.1:0-13389 GCA_043738425.1 Burkholderiales bacterium | reverse complement strand
CTCAGGTTGATCTGGCCTTGAATCTGGTTCGTCCACAGCGGCGAGTTGCTGTCTTCGAAATCGGTCATGTAGCTGTCGGCGCCTGAGTTGAAGGCGTTGATGACCATCTTGGCTTCGACGGGGCCGGTGATTTCGACCCGGCGGCGGTGCAACGCTTTGGGAATGGCGGCGACCTTCCAATCGCCGCTGCGGATGTGCGCGGTTTCAGGCAAAAAGTCGGGCCGCTCGCCGGCATCTAGGCGCTTCGCGCGCACCACCCGCGCAGCCAACAGCTTTTGCCGCTGTGGTTCGAACGCGCGGTGCAGCTTGGCCACCAACTCGAGCGCGGGCAAACAAAGCACCTGCTCGAAACCCAGGCGAAGCGGCGCGTTGATTTGCATGCCTGCGGGCAGCGGCAGCGTGCCGGCCGGTGTGGTCGAGGGGGTGTTCATCGGGGTCGTCCTTTGGGTTTCAGAAAAATCGGTGCGCGCGATGGCGGTGGTGCCGTTCGGCGGAACCGGCCATTTTATTTGATGGCGCTGCGCAGGGGTTGCGCGGCAGGGCGGTTCAACGCGCCGGCGGGCGACCCGGCGGTGCATTCGGCAGGCCGTCCGAAAACGCAAACGGCCCCCGCAAAAACAGATGCGGGGGCCGCTTGGTCTTGGTCGGGCGCATCACGCGCCGCACCTGTCAGATGCGCATCAGGCGGCCGGGCGGGCAGCGTCAGCCTTGCACTTTTTCATGAAGCTCTTCTTCGCGGCACCAGCCAGTTTCTTGTCGCTGGCCTGGGCTTTGCAGCTGCTGGCAGCGGGTGCTTTGGCGGGCGCGGCGGCTGGTGCCGCGGCAGCAGCGGGCGCGTCGGCTGCGGCGGGTTTGGCTGCCATGGCCGGCATGGCCGCCGACGCGGCAATGGCCGGTGCTTCTTTGTGCGAGTTGGCGTACGCGGTGCCAGTCAGTGCCGATACGGCAAGCAAGGTGAGCGCGATGGCGGAGGTCAGTGATTTCATGGGGGAGTTCTCATCGTAGGGCTGGGCACAAGCGCCCACGCGGATTGAATCACGTGTGGCCCAGCGCTCGCATCGGGTGTCCCCGCCGTGCGCGCCGTCGACTGAGGACCCGCCGCCATTCGCCAGCGACGCAGCAGCCTACTTTTACAAAATGCGCCGCGGGTGCGCCAGCGCTTCGTGTGCGGCGTGCAGCCTGCGCACCAGCACGCGGATGAAGGCGTCGTCGAACAAATGGCGGCAGTTGGGGCTGACCTGGGCCAGCGTGTCGGGCGTGAACGAGATGGTGGTGGCGGGGTCGCTGACCAGCACGTCGGTGCTGTGCTTGCGCAGTTCGGGATTCGGCGCGAGGTACGCCATTTCGCCGACCGAGGTGCCCGCGCCCAGGTTGGCGACCTTCGCGCCTTCGCGAAACACTTCCAGTGCACCCTGCGCAATGATGTGGAAGGTGCGGCCTTCTTCGCCTTTTTTATACAACGCGTGGCCCACAGGAAAGCGCTGCCACTTGGCGCGGTGCACGACTTCCCACAGCTCGACGTCGTCGAAGTTGGAGAAAAATTCGAGGTTGCGCAGCAGGTTGAATCGCTCGGAGTCGAGCACGCCCTGGATTTGTCCGCGCGGCACCTGCTGGTTCGAAATCAGACTGGACAAAGCCTGCGCGAACTCATCCCAATCGGCGTAACGATCAGGCGGTTCTTTGGTCAGCGCGCGCTGAATCACGCGGTCGACTTCGGGGCTCACGCCATCGCGCAGGCCGACCAGACAGGCCGGCGTCGCGTGGTAGATCTGATGCATCATGGCCGACTGAACCTGGGCCTCGAACGGTGGTCGGCCAGCGATCAGGTGATACAGCACCGCGCCGAGTGAATACATGTCGGCCCGGCAGTCGAGCGTGCTGCCATCGAGCTGTTCGGGCGACATGTAGGCCAGCGACCCCACGCGGTACACCTGCGTCACGTCTGAGCCCAAATTCAACACGCTGCCGAAGTCGGAAATTTTCACATCGGTGACCACACCGTTGTTCAACACCGCCAGCAAGTTGGCCGGCTTCACGTCGCGGTGGATCAGCCCTTGGCGGAACACATAGCCGAGTGCCATCGCGCACTTGAAACCGATCTCCACGATCAGCTCGAGCGCCAACAGCTGGTCAGCGCGGCAGTACGGCCGCAGCGTGGTGCCGGCCACGTACTCCATCACCAGATAGTGGCCGGATGCGTCGGACACCGCGTCGTAAATCTTCGCGACGTTGGGGTGCTGCAGGCGGCCGACCAGTGCGGCTTCGGCGGCAAAAAAGCGGTCGCTGTAGCGCAGCGTGGCTTCGTCGTCGGTGGCAACCGAGTCGCGCACCCGCTTGATCGCCACCTCGCGATTTTGGAACTCGTCGCGGCATAAAAACACTTCGCTGGTGGCACCTTCGCCCAGCTTGCGCAGCACCGGGTATTTGCCGATTTGTGTCGGCATCCGTACGCTGCTTTCCGGCACGGCCAACGGCCGCGTCGACGTCGCATGGGTCGCGGTGCGCGACCGGCTGGTGGGTGCCAGGCTGCTGGTATGCGTGTGGGCCATAAGGCATTGACCGTCGGTAAGAAATCGAACAAAGAAGTGGGCCCGTCGCATCGCGCGGCGGCTGTTGCCGCGTCCGACGCCCACACCTTAGGTGCGAAGCCCGTCTGCGCCTATGGTCGCCCAGCCACTGCCGGCGGGTTGCTGTGAACAAGGCCACAAACACCGGCTAAACCTGATAACCGCGCGGCTGCCAGCGGGCACGGCCAGGCCTCGACCAGGCATCGTCCAGGCATGCAAGCGGCGTTGCAGCGGGCGGCCCGCGGCCACCCGAAACGTAGAATCGATCGATGATTGAAGCGAAACAAGACCTGTTGCAGGCACTCGCGTCAGCGATACAAGAAGTCAGCCCCGGCACCGCACTGAAAGCGGCGTTCGAAACGCCCAAGCTACCCGAACACGGTGACTTTGCGTGCACCTCAGCGCTGCAATTGGCCAAGCCGTTGAAGCAATCCCCGCGCGATGTGGCGCAGGCGTTGATCGACGCGCTGCAACGGCAGCCACAGGTGCAACGTCACGTCAGCGCCCTGGAAATCGCCGGGCCTGGCTTCGTCAATGTGCGGCTGCACCCGGCAGCGCGGCAGGCGGTGGTGCGCGAAGTGCTCACCGCCGGCGACCACTTCGGCCGCCAAGTGGGCTGCAATGAGCGTGTGTTGGTTGAATTCGTGTCGGCCAACCCGACCGGCCCGCTGCATGTGGGCCATGGCCGTCAGGCAGCTTTGGGCGACGCGATTTGCAACCTGTTCGACACCCAGGGCTGGGCGGTGTGGCGCGAGTTTTATTACAACGACGCGGGCGTGCAAATAGCCACCTTGGCGGCTTCGACCCAGGCGCGGCTGCGCGGTGTGAAACCGGGCGATGCGCAGTGGCCCGAGTCAGCCTACAACGGCGACTACATCGCCGACATCGCTGCCGATTTCGCGGCGCGCAACACCGTGACCGCCGATGACCGCGCGTACACCGCCTCGGGCGAGGTCGATGACCTCGACGGCATACGCCAGTTCGCGGTGGCTTATTTGCGCCACGAACAAGACCTCGACTTGCAAGCCTTCGGCGTGCGCTTCGACCACTACTTTTTAGAGTCGAGCTTGTACGCAGGCGGCCAGGTCGACGCCACCGTGGCACGGCTGGTCGCTGCCGGCAAAACCTACGAACACGACGGCGCGCTGTGGCTGCGCAGCACCGACTACGGCGACGACAAAGACCGAGTGATGCGCAAGTCGGCTGCGCCCGACGGTGCGCTGGCAGGCGAAAGTCAGTTCACCTACTTCGTGCCTGATGTGGCGTATCACATCAGCAAATTCGAGCGCGGCTACACGAAGGCGATCAACATCCAGGGGGGTGACCACCACGGCACCATCGCGCGGGTGCGCGCCGGTTTGCAGGCGTCGGGGGTGGGCATTCCGGTCGGCTACCCCGATTACGTGCTGCACAAAATGGTCACCGTGATGAAGGGCGGCGCGGAGGTAAAGATCTCGAAACGCGCCGGTGCGTACGTCACGCTGCGCGACCTGATCGACTGGACCAGCCGCGATGCGGTGCGCTTTTTTTTGATCAGCCGCAAAGCCGATACCGAGTTCACTTTCGACGTCGACCTGGCGCTGAAGCAAAACGATGAAAACCCGGTGTTCTATGTGCAGTACGCGCATGCCCGAATTTGTTCGGTGATCCAGCAGTTCGCCGACAAAGGCGGCGACTGCAGCGCAATCGCCCACGCCGACTTGACGCTGCTGAGCGCGGCCACCGAAACCGCGCTGATGCGCAAGCTGGCCGATTACCCCGCCATGCTGACCAGCGCCGCGCTCACGCTGGCACCGCACGATGTGACCTTTTATTTGCGCGATGTCGCCAGCGCGTTCCACAGCTACTACGGTGCCGAGCGGTTCCTGGTCGACGATGTGGCGCTGGCGCATGCGCGGCTTGCGCTGCTCAGCGCCACCCGCCAGGTGATTCGCAATGCGCTGTTCGTCCTGGGTGTGAGCGCACCCGAAAAAATGTGAGCACCACCATGTCTATCGTTCAGGGCCCTCGCGCACGTGCGCTGTCGTGTTTCAACCGCTCTGGCGCGTCGCGCACAGCACCGCGCCGACGCCAACGCGGCGGGTTTTCGTCGGGCCTGATCGTTGGGCTCTTGATCGGGGTGGCGCTGTCGCTGGCGGTGGCGTTGTACGTGGCGAAAGTGCCGGTGCCGTTTCTGAACAAAGTGCCGCACCGCACCGCCGAGCAAGATGCCGCCGAACGCGAGAAAAACAAAAACTGGGACCCGAACGCGCCGCTGGCGGGCAAGCCGCCGGCCAAATCGACAGCGGCAGCGGCAGCGGCCTCAGCCGCAGCATCAGCCGCCGCCGGCCTGGCGGCGGAAAAAGCTGCGGCCAGCGCGGTGCCGCCAAGCAGCAGCCGGGACCCCGCGAGCATCTTGGCCGATCGCTCTGCCGCCAGCGCAGTGGCAGCGGCCAAAGCCTCGGCACCGCTGGCCGGCGCGCCCGGAGATCAGGCGTTCAGCTACTTCGTTCAAGCCGGTGCCTACGCCAGTGCCGACGATGCCGAGTCGCAGCGTGGCAAGTTGGCGCTGCTGGGCTTTGCCGCCCGGGTCACCGAACGCGAGCAATCCGGGCGCACGGTGCACCGGGTTCGTTTGGGTCCGTTCGAAGAAAAAATGGATGCCGACGGCACGAAAGAAAAACTGGTCGGTGCCGGCTTCGAAGCCGCATTGGTCCGCGCGCCGCGAGCCACACCGCCGTAAGCGTGGTGTGCCGCACGGCGGCGTTGTCAGCGGCTGAACTTGCGGGCGCGTTGCTGTATCCACCGCTGCACCCAGCCAACGACCACGCACCGAGCGCGCGCCGGGCGGCCACATAGCGCAACCGCGCAGCGCACACCTGCTGCGGGTGTCACAACCAGGAACCCACCACCATGAAGCGACGCGATTTTTCTTCCCACGTACTGGCCACTGCAGCGGGTGCCTGCGCATGGTCTGCGACCACCGCGTTGCATGCACAGGCCCCCGTGGCGATGGTCGAGGGCACGCATTACGTCAAGCTGAGTCAGCCACTGCCGATGCCCGCCAGCGACAAAATCGAGGTATTGGAATTCTTTTGGTACGGCTGCCCGCATTGCCACGCGTTCGAGCCGATGCTCGCGGTGTGGGCGCGCAACCTGCCTGCCGATGTGGCGTTTCGCCGCGTGCCGATTGCGTTTCGCGACGAACCGTTTACGACCCACCAGCGGATTTATTTCGCGCTCGAAGCGATGGGCGCACTCGAGCTGATGCACCGCAAAGTCTTCAGCGCAATCCATCTCGACAAGCAGCACCTCGACAAGCTGCCCGAGATCGTTGCCTTGGTCAGTAAAAACGGCATCGACGGTGCCAAATTCACCGAAAGCTTCAATTCGTTTTCGGTGCAAACCAAAGCGCGCCAAGCCAAAAAACTGGCCGAGGCCTACCGCATCGACGGCGTACCTGCGCTCGGTATCCAGGGCAAGTTCTACACCTCGGGGTCGCTGGCCGGCACGCCCGAGCGCTCGCTGGAGGTGGCCGACTACCTGCTTCAGCGGGTACGCAAAAACGTGTAGCGAACGCCCGGCAAGCGGGTGATCCACACGCCGCTTGTGCGCTTTGACCGCGTTCGGTCAGCCGCGTACGGATGTCGGTGGCGACACGGCCGTTTCACCTTCTTGCACGAAAAAATTCTGCAAGAATCGTGCCCTATGAAAAACAGATTCTTCCTGCTGGCCGGGCCGGCCCGACAGCGCGCCCGCTGGGTCGGTTTGTTCGCCGCCAGCGCGATGGCGGTGATGGCAGTGATGGCACCCGCCCACGCTGAAAAAGCCGACCGCGCCAAGCCGTTGAACATCGAGGCCGACAACGGCCGCTACGACGACGTGAAGCAAATGGGCACCTTCACCGGCAATGTGGTGGTGACCAAAGGCAGCATGTCGATGCGCGCCGCCAAGATCGAGGTGCGGCAAACGCCCGACGGCGCGCAGTTCGGCGTGGCCACTGCCGAGGGCGGCAAGCGGGCGGTGTTTCGGCAAAAGCGCGAAGGCCTCGACGAATACATCGAAGGCGAAGGCGAGCGCATCGAATACGACGGCAAGGCCGACACCGTGAAGTTCACCAACCGGGCCGTGATCCGGCGTTTTCGCGGTGCCGTGCTGGCCGATGAAACCGCTGGCAGCGTGATCGTGTACGACAACGTGGCCGAGGTGTTCAACGTCGTCGGTGGGGCGTCGGCATCGACCCCGACCAACCCCGGCGGCCGTGTGCGTGCAGTGCTCACGCCGCGCGAAGTGCCCACGGCAGCGAGTGCCGCATCACAACCCGGACTGGTGTTGAAGCCCAGCAGCACGCTGGGCGACAAGCGTTGAGCACGGCGGAGGCAGGCGCGGCAGCCGCATCGCCCGCGGTGCGGCGTTTGAGCGCCACCGGGTTACAGAAAAGCTACGGTGCGCGCAAGGTGGTCACCGATGTGCACTTGTCGGTCGCGGCCGGTGAGGTGGTGGGTTTGCTCGGCCCCAACGGTGCGGGAAAAACCACCAGTTTTTACATGATCGTCGGCCTGGTGCCGGCCGATGCGGGCGAGATCACCATCGAAGGCCAGCGCATCGAGCGGCTGCCGATTCACCGCCGTTCGCGGCTGGGCTTGTCGTACCTGCCGCAAGAAGCGTCGATCTTTCGCAAGCTCAACGTCGAAGACAACATCCGCGCGGTACTCGAACTACAAATCGACGCGAACGGCAAGGCGCTGCGGCCGGTGGTGATTGATGAACTGCTGGAAGGTTTGCTGCGCGATTTGGGCATCGACAAACTGCGCGAGTCGGCCGCGCTGTCGCTGTCAGGCGGTGAACGGCGGCGGGTTGAAATTGCCCGCGCGTTGGCCACCCAGCCGCGCTTCATCTTGCTCGACGAGCCGTTCGCCGGCGTCGATCCGATCGCGGTGATCGAGATCCAACGCATCATCAGTTTCCTTAAAACGCGCGGCATCGGCGTGCTGATCACCGACCACAACGTGCGCGAAACGCTGGGCATCTGCGATCGTGCTTACATCATCAGCGAAGGCCGGGTGCTGGCCGAAGGCACCTCCACCGAAATCGTCGACAACGCCGACGTACGCAAGGTGTACCTTGGCGAACATTTCCGCATGTAGGTTGATGCGCCCCCCAGTCGTTTCACTTCCACCTTGCAGGCCGCGCCGGGCCAGTGGCCCAGCCCCTCGCTCGGCGCGACCAGTCCACTGGACTGGTCGAGTTCAGGCTCGGCCCCCAAAGGTCCGAGGCCGCGCACAAGACCCCGGAAGGGCACTTGTGGCGGCCCAGGGCCCATGGGCCTGCCATCCCGTGGGCGCCACCTGGCAGCTGGGGCGACCCGTGCGGCGGGCGGTGCCTGATCGTGTGGACATCGCTGCGCTGGCCCTTTCATGAAGCCGTCGCTACAGGTTCGGCTGTCGCAGCACTTGGCGTTGACGCCGCAGTTGCAGCAGTCGATTCGTCTGCTGCAGCTGTCGACGCTCGAGCTGCACCAAGAAGTCGAGCAGATGCTGGACCAGAACCCGTTTCTGGAAGCCGAAGACGACGGTGTGGCGGCGTTTGAGCCGATGGCTGAGCGGCTGACTGCGCCGGAGCGGGTGGCTGAGCGTGAGACCGAGCGGGCCGACACGCCGGCCGAGTCGTCGGCTGAAGGTGGTGACGATGCGCAGGGCGTGGACAACGCCGATTTCGGCACCACCGAGCGCGAAGACTGGGAAAACGGCACCGAGCGCGACGACTTCGACGGCATCCGCGAAACGCCTGGCAAGGCCGGTTCCAACAACGACGGTGAAGAGTTCGAATCGCAGGAACGCAACCCCACCGCGCCCAGCCTGGAAGACCATCTGCGCGCGCAGCTGGTCGGCATGCGGCTGTCGTTCGCCGACGCAGCCGCAGTCGAGATGCTGATCGATTCGCTCAATGGCGACGGCTACCTGGCCGACAGCCTGGAAGACATTGCCGCGGCGCTGGTTGGGGACGCCCCGACACCTGACGCAAGCGCTGTTGGAGGCGATACCGCCAGCGACACCGCAAGCGCGCCGGCGGCCGCCGACCTGCCACGTCACGACGCCGAGCGCAGCGACCAGTTCGAGGTCGTGCTCGACCGCCTGCACTGTGCGCTGAAGTGGCTGCAAAACATGGATCCGATCGGCGTCGGTGCGCGCGATCTGCCTGAATGCCTGACGCTGCAACTGCGCTTGCTGCCGCGCAGCGAGGCGCAAATGATCGCCATCATGATTTGCAAACAGCACCTCGAATTGCTGGCGCGGCGCGATCTGAAAAAGTTGATGGCGGTGACCGGTGCCGATGAAACGCTGATCAAACAAGCGCAGTCGCTGATCACCGCGCTGGAGCCCAAACCCGGCCGCCCGTTCGCGCGCGCCGAGGCCAACATCATCATTCCCGACGTCATCGTGCTGAAGTCGGGTCGCAGTTGGAAGGTGGTGTTGAACCCCGATGTGATGCCCAAGCTGCGCATCAACGACATGTACGCCAGTGCCATCAAGCAAAGCCGCGGTGCGGCAACAGGCAACCCGAGTCACGCCGGTTTGACCACGCGTTTGCAGGAAGCACGCTGGTTCATGAAAAACATCCAGCAGCGCTTCGACACCATTCAGCGGGTGTCGCAGGCGATCGTCGAGCGACAGAAAAACTTCTTCAGCCACGGTGAAATTGCGATGAAGCCGCTGGTGCTGCGCGAGATTGCCGACGAGCTGGGACTGCACGAATCGACCATCTCGCGCGTGACCACTGCGAAGTACATGGCCACCATTTTTGGCACCTTCGAGTTGAAGTATTTTTTCGGCTCGTCGTTGCACACCGAGGCCGGTGGCAACGCATCGAGCACCGCGGTGCGCGCGTTGATCAAGCAGCTGGTCGCGGCCGAAAATGTGTTGAAGCCGTTGTCTGACAGCCAGCTCAGCAAGATGCTCGAAGAGCAAGGCATCCAGGTGGCGCGGCGCACGGTGGCCAAGTACCGCGAAGCGCTGCGCATCGCGCCTGCCAGCCAACGCAAGACGATGTAGTCAACCACCACGCAGCCCGTGGCGCGGCCAGCGCAGTGCGACCACGGTGCGCCTTCGATCCGGTTTCGCGCGGGTCGCCGCTTGCTTTTTTACACCGTGTTTCCCGTCAGGACCCCGCCATGACCGCTCCGTTTTTTCTGCCCTGCGCCGCTGGCGTCGAGGAGCTGTTGGCCGCCGAGGTGCAACGTGTATTGGCGAACACCGAGGTGCATTTGATGCGCGGCGGCGTCGGCCTCGACGGTGGGCCGAACGAGGTGATGGCGCTCAATTTGCAATTGCGTTTGGCGCAGCGGGTGTTGCTCGAAGTGGCCGAAGGTGAATACCGCGACGACGCAGCGATTTATGAGCTGGCGGCCAGCGTGGACTGGACGCAATGGATCACGCCGCAGCACACCCTGCGGGTCGATACCACCGCGCACCGCAGCCCGCTGCGCAGCCTCAACTTCGCTGCGTTGCGCGTCAAAGATGCGGTGTGCGACCGGCTGCGCGACGCCACCGGCGAGCGGCCCAGCGTCGACGTGCGTGCGCCGGATTTGTCGCTGGTGCTGCATCTGGGCGAGCACCGCGCGGCGCTGTATGTTGACACCTCGGGTGAGCCGTTGTTCAAACGCGGCTGGCGCGAAGACAAAGGTGACGCGCCGCTGAAAGAAACCCTGGCCGCTGCCATGTTGGCCGCTGCCGGTTGGCAAGGCCGGGCCGATGCAGGCGGCGCGCTGCACGACCCGTGTTGCGGCTCCGGCACCATCGCCATCGAGGCCGCGCAGATCGCGTGCGGCATCGCGCCGGGGCTCAAGCGCCGCTTTGCGTTTGAGCGCCTGCTGCCATTCGCCACGCCGGAGTTGCGCGCTGAATTGCAGCGCCAACGCAGCCACGCGCAGTCGCGCATCCACGCGTCGGCGGTGCCGATTTACGCCAGCGATGTGTCGTTTCGCATGGTCGACTTTGCGCGCCGCAATGCCGAGCGCGCCGGGGTGGCGGCGGCCATCGTGTTCAACGGCGGCGATGCGCTGGAGCGTCCTGCGCCCGCGCTGCCCGCCGATATGCCGGGCACGCTGGTGTTGAACCCGCCGTACGGCGAACGCATCGAGGTGGCGGGCAAGGCCGCACGCGTGACCGAACGCCCCGCGCGGGCTGGTGACAGGTCTATAGATCAGCATCCAGACGGGCCGGGCAACAAAGACCTGCCCGACGACTTTTTCATGCGCCTCAGTGCGCACTGGAAGCGCGCTTACACCCAGCATCCTGCGGGTTGGGCGGCTTATGTGCTCAGCCCTGACATGAAGCTGCCGGGCGCAATGCGGCTGAAAGAATCCAAACGCGTGGTGATGTGGAACGGCCCGATCGAATGCCGATTGTTCCGTTTTGATCTGGTTGCCGGAACGATGCGCTGAGCCGCACCACAGGCGCGGCATCCCGTCGAAAGAAAACAAGGCCCCGCAGGGCCTTGGTTTTTACCGCGCGGCATGACCGATCACTTCATGAACTTGCCCAGCAAGTCGCCCAAGCCGCCCAGTCCAGGCAGCGATTCCGCAGTGACGCCACCCTCCGGCACATGGCCGTGGGGAGTCAGTTTGTCGACCAGTTGGGGCAAGAGCTCCGACAGGTGCCCGGCGGTATCACCGTTCGACAGCCCCAGCTGCTTGGCCAACTGACCAATCATGTCGGGGCCCAGGGCACCAGTGATCTGGTCGCCTGAGACCGGCGTGTTGGCACCTTTGCCGACCCATGAGGCGGCCGCATCGCCCAAACCGGCTTGTTGAAATTTCGTCAGCAAACCGCCGAGGCCGCCTAAACCGCCCGCAGCGCCCGCAGCGCCCGCAGCGCCCGCTGCACCTGCCGCGCCCGTCGCGCCGCCGCTATTCGTCAGCATGCCCAGCACCGCGTTGAGCAACTGCCCCTGCATGCCGCCACCAGCGGCTGCGTTACCTTGGCCGCCTGACAACGCGCCGATGACCGAGTCGAGTAATCCCATAGCTAGCTCCGTGGTGAAAAGACACGCATTTTGCGCCCAGTACAAGGCCGTGCCGGCGCCTCCGCAGCCGCCGCCCCAGGCGGGGTTCGGCGCATCAAACGCGCAGTGTTCAGCGTTGCCCTACCGCCGCCAACGCCGCCAACGCCGCCAGCGGCGCGGTGTCCGCCCGCAGCACCCGCGGCCCCAGCGACACGGCCTGAAACGCGGCGGCCAGTGCGGCAGTTTCTTCGGCTTCAGACAAGCCGCCTTCGGGCCCGCTCAAAAACAAAACTCGTTGCCCGCAAGCAACCGCGCCCAGCCCGTCGGCCGCCGAATCGGTGCGCAGGCTGAGCACGCACCGGCGCTCGGCCGCTGCCAAAGGCAACCCGTGCAGCCACAACGGCAGTGTGCGTACCGGTTGCACGGTCGGCACGCGGGTGCGCCCACATTGCTCGCTCGCTGCGGCTGCGATGGCTTGCCAATGTGCTACTTTTTTATCGGCACGTTCGCCGTGCAGCCGCAGCACCGAACGCTCGCAGACCAACGGCTGTATACACCTGACCCCCAGCTCGGTGGCTTTTTCGACCACACCGTCCATGCGGTCGTTGGCGGGCATGCCGATCGCCAGCGTGACATCGAACCCGAGTTCGCGACTGGTGTGCACCTGCTCGCCGATCAGCGCCGACACCGCACTGCGCCCGATGCGCGACACCTGTGCCGACCATTCGCCGCCGCTGCCATCGAACAGCGTGATCGCGTCGCCGGGTTGCAGTCGCAGCACTTGCACGTGCCGTGCGCAGCCGGCCGGCAAGTCGTATTGGGCGCCGGCTGCCAGTGGCGGCGGCACATAAAAACGCGGTGCCATCAAGACGGGTCGCGCAGCGCGCGGCGCAGCACTTTTCCGACATTGGTTTTTGGCAGGTCCAGGCGAAACTCGATCAGCTTCGGTCGTTTGTAGGCCGCCAGGTTGGCAGCGCAATAGGCGCGCACTTCGGCTTCGGTGACGCTGGTCTCGTTGACGTTGCCGGTGCTGCGCACGATGACCAGCTTGACGGCTTCGCCCGTTTTGTCGTCGGCCACACCGACCGCAGCACACTCGGCGACACCCGGCATTTGCGACACCACTTCTTCGACCTCGTTGGGGAACACCTTGAAGCCGCTGACCGAGATCATGTCTTTCTTGCGGTCGACGATCTTGACGTGACCGTTGGCAAGCATGATGCCGATGTCGCCGGATTTGAAGTAACCGTCCTCGGTCATCACCTTGGCGGTTTCATCGGGGCGCTGCCAGTAGCCGCGCATCACCTGCGGGCCGCGAATGCAGATTTCGCCGGGCTGGCCCAGTGCAACTTCCGCGCCGAAGTCGTCGCGGATGGAAATTTCGGTGGAGGGCATCGGCATGCCGACGTCGCCGGAATACTCGGTGTTGAGCACCTCGTTGCAGGTCGCACCGGATGAGGACTCGGTGAGTCCATAGCCTTCGACGATTGGCGTGTGGGTCAGGTTCAGCCACTTCTCGGCAACCGCGCGCTGCACCGCCATGCCGCCGCCATTGGAGACGCGCATGCTGGAGAAATCGAGTTCGCGGAAACCGATATGGTTGACCATGGCATTGAACATGGTATTCACCGCAGGCAGCACATTGAACTTGTGCTTGGCCATGGCTTTGATCGTGGCGTCGAGATCGCGTGGATTCGGGATCAGGATATTGTGTCCGCCTAGTTTCACCGCCAGCCAGATACAGCTCACCAGCGAAAAAATGTGATACATCGGCAGGGCGCAAACCATCACCGCCGGGTCGGGCGGCGGGCCTTTGCTCTGGTCCTCGAGCGCCGGCTTC
>JAYUGJ010000051.1:0-19223 GCA_043738425.1 Burkholderiales bacterium | reverse complement strand
GCTGACCATCGCCGACGCGGTGCGCCTGTTCGCCGACGACCGCGACGTGGTGCGCGCGCTGCAGCCGCTGGCCGACGTGGGCCTGGACTACGTCAAGCTCGGCCAGCCCGTGCCCACGCTCAGCGGCGGCGAGGCGCAGCGATTGAAGCTCGCCGGGTTCCTGGCCGAAGCGGCACAGGACAAGAGTGCCGGCCGGCAACCGATGGCCAAACGCGGGCGCCTGTTCATGTTCGACGAGCCGACCACCGGGCTGCACTTCGACGACATCGCCAAGCTGATGCGCGCATTCCGCAAGCTGCTCGACGCCGGCCACTCGATCATCGTCATCGAACACAACCTCGATGTCGTGCGCGCCGCCGATTGGCTGGTCGACCTCGGGCCCGAAGGCGGCGAGGCCGGCGGATGGGTGGTGTGCACCGGCACGCCCGAGGAGGTGAAGCGCCATCCGACGTCGTTCACCGGCAAGGCACTGGCCGACTACGACCGCGCCCTCGGGTTCGACGGCCACGCGGTCGAAGTGTCGCCGGCCTTGCAGACCCTGCTGAAACGCGCGCGCGACGAGCGGCGCTCTGGCGAAGAAGTGATCCGGATCGTCAACGCGCGCGAGCACAACCTGAAGTCGCTCGACGTGAGCATTCCGCGCGGCAAGGTCACCGTCGTTACCGGCGTGTCGGGCTCGGGCAAGAGCACGCTGGCGTTCGACATCCTTTTCAACGAAGGCCAGCGCCGTTACCTCGAATCTTTGAATGCCTATGCGCGCAGCATCGTGCAGCCGGCGGGGCGGCCCGAGGTGGATGCGGTGTACGGCATTCCGCCGACGGTGGCAATCGAGCAGCGCCTGTCGCGCGGCGGGCGCAAGAGCACGGTGGCCACCACCACCGAGGTGTGGCACTTCCTGCGCCTGCTGTGGGTCAAGCTGGGCACCCAGCGCTGCACCAAAGACGGCGCCGAGGTCAAACCGCAGAGCGTTGAAAGCATCGCCGCGCAACTGCTGCGCGACCACAAAGGCCAACATGTGGGCCTGCTGGCGCCGCTGGTCGTCAACCGCAAGGGCCTGTACACCGACCTGGCCAAATGGGCCAAGGCACGCGGCCACAGCCATTTGCGGGTGGACGGTGAGTTCATCAAAGTCGATCCCTGGCCGCGCTTGGACCGCTTCAAAGAGCACACGCTCGAACTGCCGGTCGGCGATTTGCTGATCGCGCCGCGCCACGAGGCGGCGCTGCGCGACATGCTGGCCAAAGCACTCGACCTGGGCAAAGGCGTGCTGCACTTGCTGGCGCCACTCGACGGCCTGGCCGACGCGATGGCGCTGGGCGCCAGCACCGCCCACATCGGCAGCCTGAAGGTGTTTTCCACCAAACGCGCCTGCCCACAATGTGGCACCAGCTACCCCGAGCTGGACCCGCGCATGTTCAGCTACAACAGCAAACACGGCTGGTGCACCAGCTGCGTGGGCACCGGCTTGACGCTGACGCGTGAACAGCGCAAGGCTTATGACGATTCGGTGAAGGACGACGACGATCACAAGAACAGCAAGGGCCGCGAACAGAGCTTTCCGTCCGAGGAGGCGGCAGTCGAGGGCATCAGCGGTGAGCCTTGTCCCGATTGCCAGGGCAGCCGGCTCAATGCCATCTCGCGCAACATCACCTTCGACCGCCACACCATCACCGCGGTGGCGCAGTGGGCGGTGGCCGCGGCCCGCGCCTGGGCCGGCGGCCTGGCGCTGCAAGGCCGCGATGCGGCCATCGCCCGCGACGTGGTCAGCGAGATCCACAGCCGGCTCGAATTCCTCGAAGAGGTGGGCCTGGGCTACCTGACGCTGGACCGCGCCGCGCCCACGCTGAGCGGTGGCGAGGCGCAGCGCATCCGGCTGGCCGCGCAGCTGGGCAGCAACCTGCAAGGGGTTTGCTACGTGTTGGACGAGCCGACCATCGGCCTGCACCCGCGTGACAACGCGGTGCTGCTGAAGGCCCTGGCACGGCTGAGCGAGCAGGGCAACACGCTGGTGGTGGTCGAGCACGACGAAGACACCATCCGCCGCGCCGACCACCTGATCGATATTGGGCCGGGCGCAGGCAGCCGCGGTGGGCACCTGGTGGCCGAGGGGTCGGTGCTTGATTTGGCGAACGCACCCGATTCGCAAACCGGCCGGCTGCTGGCTCACCCGTTGATCCACCCGATGCAGCCGCGCCGACCGGTGGCCTTACTCCCACTCCCGCCGGAAGCGACGGGCTCACTCCCTCTCCCTCCGGGCAAGGGCCGAGGTCAGGGCCACGCGAACCTCAGTGCCCCACCCGCCCCTCACCCCAGCCCTCTCCCCAAAGTGGCGAGGGAGCCGTTCGCTGCCATCACGCTGACCAACGCGACCTTGCACAACCTGCAGCAAGTCACCGTCGACATTCCGCTTAAACGCCTAGTCGCGATCACCGGCGTCAGCGGCTCCGGTAAATCAACGTTGGCGCGCGATGTGTTGTTGGCCAATTTGCAATTCATCAACATCAAAGGCGGCCGCCCCCAATGGCAGGGCTGCGACGACATCGACGGCTGGGGTTTCATCGACCGCGTGCTGGAGGTCGATCAAACGCCGATCGGCAAAACACCGCGCAGTTGCCCCGCCACCTACATCGGTTTTTGGGACACGATTCGCAAGCTGTTTGCCGACACGCTGGAGTCGCGCGCACGCGGCTACGCGGCCAACCGGTTCAGCTTCAACACCGGCGACGGCCGCTGCCCGAGTTGCGAAGGCCAGGGCATGCGCACCATCGCGATGAGCTTTTTGCCCGATGTGAAAGTGCTTTGCGAGCAATGCCGCGGTCAGCGCTTCAACCCCGAGACCTTGGCGGTGACCTGGCGCGGCAAAAACATCGGCGATGTGCTGCGCATGGAGATCGATGAAGCGGTCGATTTCTTCGCCAGCATGCCGGTCATCAGCCACCCGCTGCGCTTGATGAAAGACGTCGGCCTGGGCTACCTGACGCTCGGCCAGCCGTCGCCCACCTTGAGTGGCGGCGAGGCACAGCGCCTGAAACTGGTGACCGAGTTGAGCAAGGTGCGCGACGACATCGGCAAGCGCGGCAACAAACAGCCGCACACCTTGTATGTGCTCGATGAACCGACGGTCGGCCTGCACATGGCCGATGTCGAAAAGCTGATTCGGGTGCTGCACCGGCTGGTCGATGGCGGCCACAGCGTGGTGGTGATCGAGCACGATCTGGACGTGATCGCCGAAGCCGATTGGGTCATCGACCTCGGCCCGGAAGGCGGCGGTTCGGGCGGCCGCGTGGTGGCAGCCGCCACGCCCGAGGATTTGATAAAGGTGGCTACCAGCCACACCGGCGCAGCGCTGCGGCCGGTGCTGGCGCGGTAACTCGCCTTGGTTTGAGGGGTGGGGGTTAACCCCCGCACAGGTACTCGGCTGCACACCTCGACGGCGCTTCGTCGAGGAAATCGTCGCTCACGCAGACAGCACATGAACAAACCCACCGTGGAACTTCTTTCCCTTCTCAAATACCGACTGGATGCTGTTGCAATCGGCCATCTGGCTTTGCGGCATACGCTCAGCTGGGACACGACTCCATCGATAGCGATCTTCTTCGACGACAAACAGGTAATAGAGGGAAACGCGACAGCGTTTACAAACGGTGCTGTCGAAGCAGCCATCATCCACAGCAGAGCGTTACTTGAGTTTCTAGGTATTGGTCTCGCAGCAAACGACGCAACAAAGTTGACGGAACTCAAGAAACGCAGGACCGATGATTTCAGAGTCGAGCAGTTTTCGGGGCTATCAAAACTTTCTATCAAAACCGCCACGGATGCTTATCCGGGCGGGCCAAAAGAGGCAGAAGCGTCGCTTGCGTATGTCATCTACGCTGCAAATAAATGCTTGGCGCACTCCAGCTCGTCATTCACAAAAGGCGATCCCGCAGCTGGATGGCTTGAAATTGCTTTTCGAGGAGTAGCTACGTTACTCATCAACAACTTCTATATCCCCCTGGAGATAACCCCGCCAAACTTTGAACTGCTGTTTCGAAAACGCTCTGATTAGGTTGTCTGCCTGAGTACAACTTCGCCCGCAACGCTGGGCAGGATCCATAAAGCCCTGGTAAGCCTACAGGCTACGCCGCCACCGCCTGCGCCACTGCCGCCTTCGGTGCCGACGACCGGATCAAATGGTCGAATGCGCCGAGTGCGGCTTTCGCACCGTCGCCGGTGGCGATGATGATTTGTTTGAACGGCACGGTGGTCACATCACCCGCCGCGAACACGCCGGCCACCGAGGTTTGGCCGCGCGCATCGACGACGATTTCGCCGTGCTTCGACAAGTCGAGTGTGCCTTTGAGCCATTCCGAATTCGGCACCAGGCCAATCTGCACAAACACGCCCGCCAGCTCGACGTGGTGCGAGGCTCCGGTGGCACGGTCGGTGTAGGTCAGGCCGTTGACCTTGCTGTCGTCGCCGGTGATTTCGGTGGTTTGCGCCTGGGTGTGAACCGCCACGTTGGACAGGCTCTTCAGCTTGCTGACCAGCACCGCATCGGCGCGCAAAGCGTCGCCATATTCGATCAACGTCACGTGGCCGACGATGCCGGCCAAATCAATCGCGGCTTCGACGCCTGAGTTGCCGCCACCAATCACCGCGACCTTCTTGCCTTTGAACAGCGGGCCGTCGCAGTGCGGGCAATACGCCACGCCGTGGTTGCGGTATTTGGCTTCACCGGGCACGTTGACTTCACGCCAGCGCGCGCCGGTCGACAAGATCACGGTTTTGCTTTTCAGCGAGCCGCCGTTGGCCAACTGCACTTCAATCAAGTCACTGCCGGGTGCGGCCGCGGTGAGCTTTTCAGCGCGTTGCAAATTCATGATCTCGACGCCGTATTGCTTGGCGTGTTGCTCGAGCGCCATCGCGAATTTCGGGCCGTCGGTTTCGAGCACCGAAATGAAGTTTTCGATGCCGAGTGTGTCGAGCGTTTGGCCGCCGAAGCGTTCGGCCACCACGCCGGTGCGGATGCCTTTGCGCGCGGCATACACCGCAGCGGCTGCACCGGCCGGGCCACCGCCGACGATCAACACATCGAACGGCTCCTTCGCACTCAGCTTGACCGCATCGCGCGCGGCCGCACCGGTATCGAGCTTGGCGACGATTTCTTCGACGCCCATGCGGCCCTGGTCGAACGGCTCGCCGTTCAGGTAAATCATCGGCACCGTCAGCACCTGGCGCGTGGTGACTTCGTCCTGGTACAGCGCGCCGTCGATCACCACGTGCTGGATGTGCGGGTTCAGCACCGCCATCAGGTTGATGGCTTGCACCACGTCCGGGCAGTTGTGGCAGCCGAGTGACATGTAGGTTTCGAACTTGAAATCGCCGCTGAGATTTTTTACCTGCTCGGCCAGTTCGGCTTCGAGCTTGGGCGGGTGGCCGCCGACCTGCAGCAACGCCAGCACCAGCGAGGTGAACTCGTGGCCCATCGGCACCGCGGCGAAGCGTATGCGTGGCGCTTCGCCGATGCGCGCGAGGGTGAAGGACGGGCGGCGCGTATCGCTGCCATCGGTCTTCAGCACCACTTTGTCGCACACCTCGACGATGTCGTTGAGCAGGCCCAGCATGTCGTTCGAGCCTTCGCTGCCGTCGGTCGAGGCAACGATCTCAAACGGCAGCTGCACACGTTCCATGTAGCTTTTCAATTGGGCTTTCATGGCGGCGTCGAGCATCGCGATCTCCAAAGTCAAGAACCCGGGTGGGTGCTAAAAAAGTGCCACCGCGCGCTGGGTAAGCGCGCGGCGGGGTACGCAGGTCAAACCGTCGACCGAAAAAACGATTTAGATCTTGCCGACCAGGTCGAGCGATGGCACCAAGGTTTTTGCGCCTTCGGTCCACTTGGCTGGGCACACTTCGTTCGGGTGTGAAGCCACGTATTGCGCGGCCTTGATCTTGCGCAGCAGTTCCTGTGCGTCGCGGCCGATGCCGAGGTCGAGCACTTCGCAGAACTTGATCTGGCCTTCTGGGTTGATCACGAAGGTGCCGCGCAGTGCGAGGCCGGCTTCTTCGATCATCACGTCGAAGTTGCGGCACAGCGTGCCGGTCGGGTCGCCGACCAGCGGGTACTTGACCTTCTTGATGGCGGTCGACGCATCGGACCAGCCTTTGTGGGTGAAGTGGGTGTCGGTCGACACCGCGTAAATCTCGACGCCGAGTTTTTGGAAGTGGGCGTAGTTGTCAGCCAGGTCCTCGAGTTCGGTCGGGCAGACGAAGGTGAAGTCAGCCGGGTAGAAAACGATCGCCGACCATTTGCCTTTGAGCGTTTCCTGGGTGACCGGAACGAACTTGCCGTCGTGGTAAGCGGTGGCCGAAAACGGCTTGATTTGGGTGTTGACTAAAGACATGAATATTCTCCAAAAATTAGGGTGTGACCAGAGGTTGTCGAGCAGCCTCACCATGAGGTGGCCGCGGAATCATAGGCGCGCCGACCCATGCGGTTTATGAATTGAAAAAATGAAAGCGATTGCCACACGCTATTTGCGGCGAGCTTTGAGCGAGCTTTGAGTTACCGCGCGTAAATGGCGCGGCGCGGCGCGGCGATTCACAACCGCCTCATCACTGCCGCGACCGCCAACCCCAGGTTACCGAGCCAGCTTTGCCGGTGGATGCCTGAACGACGCAGCCCATGCAGTCGCCGCGCAAGCGGCTGCTGGCGCGCCCGCGCAAAGGTGTCGAGCGTGTGTTGTTCAGGCGCGGGCATGCGGTCGCGCACACCTTGCAATGCGGCCAGGTTCGCATCGATCCAGCCGCTGAATTCACCATCCAGCAGCCGCCGCAACCGTTGCCAGCGCGCGCGCCCACTGCGGTTGGCACCGACGAGGTTGTCGCCGTGCTGTCGGTATTGCAGGCTCGGTTGCGGGTCGTAGTGCAACCGACCACCGCACGCTGCAATCAGTTGGTAGGCCCACCAGTCATGCGCGGTGCCATGGGCGGCAGCGCCGCGCGGTGCGGCTGTCGTCATCAACAACTGCCGCGCTGCACGGTTGAACACCATCGTGTTGCCACCGGCCATGCTTTGCACCAGCGCGTTGGCAAAGCACGGTGGTTGGGTAAAGCGCGGTGAGCAGCCCAGCGGTCGGCCGAGGGCATCGATCAACCGCGTGCGGCTGCCATAAAGCGCCGGCGTATCGGTCGGCACGGTGCGCAGCCAGGCGGTTGCGCGGGCCAACTTGTCGGCGGCCCACACATCGTCTTGGTCGCACCAGGCGTAGCAATCGGCATCGATGTTGCTGTGCGCGGTCAGCGCCATGAAGTTGGCCATCGGCCCGGCACCCGGGCCGCACAGCACCGTCAGCCGCTGTGCGCCCCACTGCTGCTGGGTGCGTTGCAGCAGCGCCAGCGTGCCATCGGTCGAGCCGTCGTCGGACACCCACAGCCGCCACTGCGCATGCGTTTGCAGGCGTATCGACGCCAGCTGCTCGGCCAGAAACTGCGCGCCCTGAAAGCTGCACAACAGCACGGCCACGCTGGGCTGCGGGTCGGTCGGGTGGGTTGCGGTGGCGGGCGGTTCGAGTGGCTGCATACAGGGCGGGCCGCATCGTAAGCGCGGCAAGGTGGCGCGCCATAATTTGGCGGATGACGAGCACCGACGCGCCTGCGCAAGCGCCACTCCCTTTCGCGCCCGCGGATGTGCTTGCGGTAGTGCCTGAAGCAGCGTCTGAATTGGCAGCTGAATTGGCGTTCAAAGCAGCGCCGGAGACCGTGTCCGAGACCGCACCAGAGACAACGCCAGAGACACAGACAGATACACAGCCAGAGACACAGCCAAAGACAGCGCCGAACGCCACGCCCACCCGATTGCCCGCGCCGCAAACCACTACCGCGATGCCGCTGCACATCTACCGGCGCGACATTTCGCCGACCGAGCGTACCTCGTTGTCGGTGATCGCCGAGTTGATCGCCACCGGTTCGACGGTGCTTGATTTGGGCACCGGCAGCGGCGCGCTCGGTTTGCATCTGCGCGACCACCGACACTGCGTGGTCGACGGCGTGACCTACAACGACGCCGAAGCTGCGCTGGCGCGACCGCACTACCGGCGCATCGTGGTCGCCGATTTGGACGCCGCAGCGTGGGTCGATGGGTTCGCCGCCGGCACCTACGACGTCATTGTTTGCGCCGATGTGCTCGAGCACCTGAAGCAGCCCGAACGGGTGCTGCGCGCGTGCCGGCAATTGCTGTCGCCGAACGGCCGGGTGGTGATTTCGGTGCCGAACGTCGGCTACTGCGGTTTGGTCGCCGAACTGCTGCAAGGCGAGTTCGCCTACCGGCCCGAGGGCTTGCTCGACCGCACCCACCTGCGCTTTTTCACCCGCCGTTCGTTGACGCGCTTTTTAGGCGACGAAGGCTGGGCCGTCGAGTCGTTGCAGCCGTTGGTGCGCGAGCTGCAGGCGTCCGAGTTCCGCGTGCCGTTCGACAGCCTGCCGCCCGCCGTCGGCCGCTACTTGCTGGCCGTGCCCGATGCGTTGACCTACCAGTTGGTGGTGTCTGCCGCCGTTATAGACCTGGCACCAGCGGCTGCTTCGGCCGATGCAGTCGTGCCCGCAGTCGTGCCCGCAGGTGGGCCCGCTGCGAAACCGCTGCATGCACAACCGCCGCTTGCGCCGGCGTTGCAGCCGCAAGCGTTGTTCAGCGCCGAGCTGTTTCTGGGGCACCCCGGCGCGTACAGCCAGCAGCGCAAGCTCACGACCAGCGGCGTGATCGGCCAGCTGCGCCAAACGCTGCACTTTGCGTGGGGCAACGACACACCGCCGTGGACGGCGATCAAGCTCGACCCCGCTGACCGGCCCGGCTTTTTGCACCTGCACTGCATCACGCTGCGCGCGGCCGATGGCGCGCTGGTGTGGCAGTGGCGCGGCGACGCCGACGGCTACGCGCAGTTGGCCCACGCCGCCAGCCATCAGCTGCTGCTGCGAGCCGCGTGGCCCGATGGCGCGCCGGTAGCCGCGCTGTTGTACGGCGACGATCCGTGGCTTGAATTGCCGATTCCGCCGGTGCTGCTGGCAGCCTTTGCAGCAGGTTCGGCCGGCAGCTTGGACATCGAACTCGGCTGGCCGATGTCGGCCGATTACCTTGCGTTCGCCGGGCCCGCGGCGGGGCGCTTGTCGCTGGTCGAAAGCGCGTTGCAACAGCGCGTGGCCGAGCGTGATGGCCAGGCTGAACGCCAGCGTGCGCTGATCGCACAACACACCGATTTATCGGCCACGCTGGCAGAACACCAGCGGTTGCTGCGCGAACAACGCGACCGGTCACTTGCGGAAAAGACGTCGCTCAACAACGAGATCCGGGGCCTGCAACATGAACACCACCGCTTGCGCCGTGACTTCGACGGCATGTCGGCGTACCTGCAGCGCATTGAAGACTCGAGGTTGTTTCGCATGACGCGGCCGCTGTCGGATGCCAAAGGCTGGCTGGATCGCACCGTGCGTGGCGTTGCCGCGCAGCCACTGGCTGCAGCAGCTGCGGTGGCGGTGGTGGCCAGGCCCGCCGCGCCCACCAGCCACCCGGTCGATGTGATCGTGCCGGTGTACCGCGGGCTGGCCGACACGCAGCGATGTTTGCGTTCGGTGCTGGCTGCGCCCAACCTGTCGCCCTACCGGCTGATCGTCATCAACGACGCCAGCCCGGAGCCGCAACTGACGGCCTGGCTGCGCGAATTCACCGCCACCGATGCGCGTGTGCTGCTGATCGAAAACGACAGCAACTTGGGCTTCGTCGCCACCGTCAACCGCGGCATGGCGCTGGGTGCTGCCAGCGATGTGCTGCTGCTCAACAGCGACACCGAAGTCGCGAACGATTGGCTCGACCGCCTGCGCCGCGCGGCTTACAGCGACTTGCGCGTCGGCACCGTCACGCCGTTTTCCAACAACGCGACCATCTTCAGCTACCCAAAAACCTGCAGCGGCAACCAGCTGCCACACGGCCACAGCACGCAGTCGCTCGATGCGCTGTTTGCGCGCACGCTGCCCGCGTCGGTGATCGACGTGCCCACCGGCGTCGGCTTTTGTATGTATGTACGGCGCGACTGTTTGGCGCAGGTCGGCTTGTTCGATGTGGCCCAGTTCGGCAAAGGCTACGGCGAGGAAAACGACTTTTGCCAGCGCGCGCTGAAAGCCGGTTGGCGCAATCTGCATGCGCTCGATACCTTCGTCATGCATTCCGGTGGCGTCAGTTTCGGCGACTCGAAAAGTGCGCGTGAGCTGGCCGCCATGGACACGCTGCGCCGCCTGCATCCCGATTACGAACAGCAGGTGCACGACTTCGTGGCCGCCGATCCGGCCGAGCGTTTTCGCCAGCGGGTCGACCTGGCACGCATCTCTGCCGGCGCGCTGCCAGTGGTGCTGATGGTGATGCACGACCGCGAAGGCGGCACGCTGCGCCATCTGCATGAACTCGCCGCGTGGGCCGCTGACCGCGCGACCTGCCTGGTACTCACACCAGCGCGCGGGCCGGCGGTGCGGCTGCAGTTGCTGAGCGCACTGGTCGGCAGCGCGGCCGACAGCAACGAAGGCTTCGCACTGACCTTTCGCATGCCGTTCGAATTCGCTGCGCTGGTCGATTGCCTGCGCGCCTTGCGTGTCGGGCACCTGCACTATCACCATCTGCTGGGCCAAGCTGCCGAGGTCATGGCATTGCCGGCGCACCTGGGCGTGGCGTACGACTACACCGTGCACGATTACTACGCGTTTTGCCCGCAGATCAGCCTGACCGGCCGCGACAACACCTATTGCGGCGAACTGGGCGAAGACCAATGCCGCAAATGCCTGCTGCAGTCGCCTGCGCCCGGCGGGGTGTCGATAGCGCAGTGGCGCGAAACCTATGGCGGCTTTGTCGCCGCGGCGCGCCACGTGTTGGTGCCCAGCCGTGATGCGGCGCACCGGGTGCTGCGCTATGCGCCTGCCGCCGATGTGCGCTATGCGCCGCACGATGGCTTGGCGGCCGCGGCCGCGGTCGCGATGCCGGCACCGGCCATGCGCGTACTGGCAGCCGACGCGCCATTGAAGATCGTCGTCATCGGCGCACTCGGTCCGATCAAAGGTGCCGATCTGCTGGAGGCGGTTGCGGCCCTGGCCGCGGCGCAGTCGGCTCCGCTCGATCTGCATTTGATCGGCCACGCCTACCGCAGCCTGCGCACCCAGCCGCGCACCCGGCTGACGGTGCACGGCAAATACGACGAGGCCGATCTGGGCCGTTTGCTCGACTGGCTGCAGCCCGATTTGGTGTGGTTCCCGGCGCAGTGGCCCGAGACCTACAGCTACACCTTGAACGCTTGCCTGGAGCGCGGCCTGGCAGTGGTCGCGCCCGACCTCGGCGCGTTCGCTGAACGCCTGAGCGGGCGCACCTGGAGCTGGTTGCAGCCGTGGAACACCACGCCGGCCGATTGGCTGCGATTCTTCGTTGCGGTGCGCGAGCAGCATTTCGCCACCGGCCGCGGCCCGGCGGTCACGCACCGCATGCAACCGATCAGCGTCGCGGCAGTCGACGACCACCGCATCAAGTCGTGGTCGTATGAACGTGATTACCTGGCCGGCGTTGCAGTGCCCGACCGCGCCGCCACGCTGAGCGCCGAGTTTTTACTTGCGCACCGCCCGCAGCGCAGTGCCGGTGCTGACGCACTGCGCCACGGTGTCAAACGCACCGTGCTGCGGGCCGCGCTGCGGCTGCGCGCCGCACCCGCACTGCGCCGCGTGAGCCAAGCGGTGCCGCTGCGCTGGCAAACCCGTTTCAAAAGCTGGCTGCAGACCTGACTCCGCCGGCGGTTGTTGATCCGGCTGTGGCGCACCTGTAGATAACGATGTCGACAAGAAATGGCCAAGCAAACCAGTGCACCGCGCACCCCCGCGCAAAGTTTTCAGCGCGCATTGCAATTGCTGCAGCAGGGGCAGCTTGCGGCGGCAGAGCAGTTGCTGCGCGATCTGACCACGCGCTTTCCGCTGCATTTCGACGGCTTGCACTTGCTTGGTTTGTGTCACCTGCGCCGCCAAGACTGGCAACCGGGTCTGGCCTTGTTGCAGCGCGCGATAGCGGTCAACAACGGCGTGGCGGGCTTGCACAACAACTGCGGCATTGCGTTGCGCGAGCTGCGTCAGTGGGATGCCGCGCTGCGTCACTACGACCGCGCGTTGCAGCTGCAACCCGACCACGCCGACGCGCACAACAACCGCGGCAACGTGCTGCGCGACTTGCACCGCTACGCCGATGCGTTGGCGTGCTACGACCACGCACTGGCGCTGAAAGCGGCCAACCCGCAGGCCTGGCACAACCGCGGCCTGGTGCTGCGCGAACTCACCCGTCTTGACGATGCACTGGCGAGCCACGACCGCGCGCTATCGATTCAACCCGACTACGCCGAGGCGTGGAAAGCGCGTGGCCGCGTGCTCGAGTTACTGCACCGCTGGGACGACGCCTGCGCCAGTTACCAGCGCGCCCTGGTGTGGCTGCCAGACGATGTAGACACACTCAGCGACCTGGCCAGCGTGCTCGATGACTTGCATCGTTTCGATGAGGCGCTGGCGTGCTGTGATCGTGCGCTGGCGATCGATCCACAGGCCGTGGCGGTGGCGGCCAACCGCGCCGCATTGCTCAACCAACTCAAGCGACCGGACGAAGCCGCACTCGGCTACGCGCGGGTACTGCAATTGCAGCCCGACCATCCGTATGCGTTGGGCAACCGCTTGTTCAGCCAGTTGAACGCCTGCGACTGGACTGACTTCGCGCTACGCATTGCGCAGCTGAACGATGCAATTGACCGCGGCGAACGTGCTGCGCTGCCGTTTTCCAGCCTCGCGTGGTGCACCGATGCGTCACGCCAGCTGGCCTGCGCGACCACATTCGCTGCCGACCAACATCCGCCGCAGACCGTGCCCGGCGACTGTGCGCCACCGCGTGCCGGTCAGCGCATTCGCATCGCTTACGTGTCGGCCGACCTGCACGACCACGCGACCGCGCACCTGATGGTCGACTTGTTCGAGTCGCACGACCGCACGCAATTCGAGGTGTGGGCGATTTCGATCGGCCCGGATCGACCGAGCCCGATGCGCGACCGGGTGCGTCGGGCGTTCGAACATGTCATCGACGCCCGCACGATCAACGATCTGCAGGTTGCTCAGCTGCTGCGCGCCGAACATATCGACATCGCCATCGACTTGAAGGGCTACACCCGCGACAGCCGGCCCGGCATCTTTGCGTACCGCGCCGCACCGGTGCAAGTCAGCTACCTCGGCTACCCCGGCACGATGGGCCATGCGTGCATCGACTACCTGATCGCAGATGCGACTGTGATCCCACCGAGCCACGACGGGTTCTACCGCGAGCACGTCGTGCGCTTGCCCGGCAGCTACCAGGTCAACGCGCGCAGCCGCGCGGTGGCCGACGCCACGCCCAGCCGTGCCGATTGCGGCCTGCCCGCCGCCGGCTTTGTGTGGTGTTGCTTCAACAACAACTACAAGATCACGCCCGAGGTGTTTGCGGTGTGGCTGCGGTTGTTGCGCGCGGTCGACGGCAGCGTGTTGTGGTTGCTCGAGGACAACCCTGCCGCATCACGCAACCTGCGCGCAGCCGCTGCGGCGCAAAACATCCAGCCCGAGCGGTTGGTGTTCGCCCCCCGCGTGCCTTTGCCCGACCACCTGGCCCGCCACCGTCTGGCCGATTTGTTTTTGGACACCGCACCATGCAACGCACACACCACCGCCAGCGACGCGCTGTGGGCTGGCCTGCCGCTGCTGACCTGTGCCGGCGAGACCTTCGCTTCACGGGTGGCAGCCAGTTTGCTGAATGCGGTCGGGCTGCCCGAATTGGTCACCAATGGTTTGGCGGCATATGAAGCCGAAGCGCTTACGCTTGCGACCCATCCATCACGCCTGCGCGACCTGCGGTCGCGGCTTGCAGCCCAGCGAGACATCGCTGCATTGTTCGAAACCGACCGCACGCGCCGTGGGCTGGAAAACGCGTTGCGCGGGATGGTCGAGCGCCAGCGGCAAGGCAGGCCGACCGCAGCGTTTGAGAAGCTGCCTGGTGCGCTTGCGCACCCGCAATCGGCATAAGCCAGCGCGCGGTCACGGCCGAAAAAACCGCTCCGCCTCGCTCCAAAAGTGCCAACTCGGTGGGCTGGCAATGATGATGTTTTCCAGCTCAGCGAACACCGCGTTGATGAGTTCGTCGACGTCGGTATGCACACCGAAATCCTTGATCACCAGAAACCGCTCACCGGTGTCGAAGTCGATGCCGGTCCAAAAAACGCGCAACGCAATTCGGTGTTCCACCGCCAACCGCAGCAGCGCGCGCGGCACCCGCGCGGTCATGCCCATCAACTGAACGGGTTGACTGGCTGCGACTTGATCGTCCGGCACATCGACCACCGCGATCACCGGTTGGTTTTTTTGCAACGCGCGCAGCGTGGGGCGCAACGGTGCGGACACATCGAGTGTGGGTCGACGCAGTGCACGCTCGATGCTGCCGATGCGGCGTTCGGCGTACCAGCGCGCGACCGTGCGGCCAGCGAAATGTGCGCCGCGCGCAGGTGCCACCATCATGTGCGCGCGCAGTCCGGCAGCACCTGCATGGCGCAGTGCCCACATGCCCGCGCCCCAATGAAACGTGCACAACACCGCAGCCTGGTTGGGCGTGGGCCAGTTGCCATCGACTTGCAGGTGCCTGCGCATCCAGCGATCGCTGCGGCTGCGTTCTAGCCAAAAATCGGCATGGTCGATCAGCGTGACCAAGCGCCGTGTGGCCCGCCACATCGATGCATCGTTCGCACCGCTGCCTACCCAACCACGCGCCCGCGCCTGCGCCAGCGCGCGGTCGCACGGCTCGCGGTATAAAAAATCCGTGTGGAAACAAATCCAGCGAAACAGGCGAAAGCAAAAGCGCCAGGGCAGCACCGCTGCAAGACCTGGCACCAACAGCAGTTCAAACAGGTCGCGCGACTCGTGGCGTAGGCGATCCAGCGTGCGCGGCATGTGCGGCGTGCGCACCGCTACGACCAAACGTGCGGCAGCCGCACCAGTCCGGGCAGGCGGCTCGGTGACACCAGCTTGAATTCCACGCAGCGCATGCGTTTGTCGTATTCGACCAGACCGTGCGCATCAAACAGGTACGCGCTGACCACGTAGTCGCCTGAGTGGAGCGGCAAGTCGGCAAAGGTCAGCGTGGCACGCCACCTGCCTTGTCCCAGATGTGTAGGCATCACGCCGTCGGCATGTGTGGCCACCGACGTGATGCCGACGCCGTGGGTTTGTTCCAGCATGACGGCGATGCTCGGTTGCTCATCGGAGTCGAGCTGCGCGATCACCGTCACCACCAGATCGGTAGCGCCCAACAGCGGCGGCGTGCCTGCACCGAGATCCGCGACCTCGACTGACACGAGCTGCGCAAGCTGACTGGCTGCGCGGCTCGGCGCGCCGCCGTTCACCGACGCAGGGGGTGCCATGTCTAAAGCGACGGGGTCGGTTGCGCGTGCAGGCTCGCGCGTGCCGTCGCGTGAGCGCACATGCGCTTCGTATGACGACAGCACTGACTCGGTTTCCCCGAATGCCTTTACGCGCCCGGCATCGAGCCACAGCGCCACGTTGCACAGGTGCCGCACGTGGTAAAGGCTGTGTGAGCAAAACAAAATCGTGCAGCCGTTGCGACGAAACGCCGCGATGCGCTCGACGCACTTCTTCTGGAAGTTTTGGTCACCCACCGCCAGCGCTTCATCGATGATCAGCAAGTCGGGTTCGACCGCAGTCACCAGCGCAAACGCCAACCGCACCGCCATCCCGGATGAATAGGTTTTCACCGGTCGGTCAATGGCTTCGCCCAGCTCCGCAAAGTCCAAGATGCTGGGCTGCAAACGCAGCATGTCAGCGTGCGAAATGCCGATGAGATTGCCACCGAAATACAAGTTGTCGCGGCCGCTGAAATCGGGATGAAATCCTGCGCCCAGCTCAAGAATCGCGGTGACGCGACCGATCCGCGTAAGCGCGCCGGTGGTTGGCTGCAGCGTGCCTGTGATCAGCTTGAGCAACGAGCTTTTGCCTGCCCCGTTATCACCAATCACGCCCATGCACTGGCCGCGTTGCAGCGCAAAGCTCACATCGCGCAGCGCCCAGTGGCTGCGGTGGGTGGCGCGGCCCGTGAGCAAGGTAGTGAGCCGATCCTTCGGCGCGCCGTACAGCTTGTATTCCTTGCCGAGGCGGTCGACCTGCAGCACGTTCGCGGTGTTGCTGGCCAGCGAGTGAGCCGCATGCGCTGGCGTCACAACCAATCCACCAATTGTTCGCGGCTGCGTTGAATGAGCAGATTCAATAGCGTACCGATAAACACTATCCAACCAACGGTGACACCCCAGATACTTAATGTCGGCCAATCACCGGTTAATAATACCGATTGATAACCTGAAATTAGCGATGACATCGGATTGAGCCACAACACCCACCGCCAGTTTTCGGGAAACATGGTGATCGGGAATAACACCGGCGAGAGGTAAATACCCACCGAAAGCATAAACCCGACCACCGCTAATACATCTCGCAGTGCAGCGGCCAGTATGGCCAACAAATAGGCGAGTACCCAGCACAACGCCAGTTGTAGCGTGGCCAGCGGAAGCAACGCCAGTAAGGCGGGCGATCCGCGGTGGAACGGCAGATAGGCGAGCGTGACAACCGCAATCAGTGGCCCGTAGACCACACCACTGGCGAGCACCGAGCGCGCTGGAAACAACGCCGGTGGAAGCGGGTTTTTTTGCAGCAACCCACCCGCGTCGATCAGGCTGCCCATACCCCGATTGATCGCGTCACAAAACGCCATCCATGGCAGCGCACCAACTATTAAATACGCGCCTACCGACCGCACTGGTGCCTGCGCGCCGAGCCGCATCGCAAAGACAATGTCGAACACAAGGTAATAAGCCGCTACCGTGAGAAGCGGTGGCAAGTACAGCCACATTGCACCGGCAATCGAGCCGGCATGGCGGGCCCTCAGTTCACGCTGGGTTAGCACCCACACCAAACTGCGCGATCGCCATAGCGCAATCAGATCACTTAAGTGCATGGCAGTTTTAGCTTCGACGCGGGTGTGAGTTTGCTCATCACTGGAGCTTATCTAGCGGCGGCGCGTAGGCTCGACGCGAGTTGTGCTGTCGCGAATATCTTCTCAGTGGGGCAATTCTGCGTAGGCTTTGATGGCGGCATCATCAAATTTGGCGTCGCGCAATAGCCGTACCGACTCGCGGTCGCGTCCATCGCTGAGCAATTTGTCTAGCGTCTCTTTTCGCAATTGGTCTTTGACTTCGGCAAACGGGCGAAGTCCTGACGGCTTTTTCTCGATCAACTTGATGATGTGAAAGCCGAACTCTGTTTCGACCACCGCGCTTATATTATTTGCTGTAGTCAGTGCGAATGCAGCTGTTTCAAACGCCGAGGCCATTTGGCCACGCGAAAAAAATCCTAAATCGCCACCAGATGCGGCATTTGCCGCATCGTCTGAATTACTTTTCGCCAAGGTCTCGAAGTCGGCACCCCGTTTGAGTTCGAGCAGCAGATCGTCTGCTTTGGTGTGCGCGTTCGCCGTGGTGGATTTAACCAGAATATGCCGCGCATTGATTTCTTCCGGCAGTCTATAGAGTGCGGGATCGGATTTGTATTTTGTTAGTGCAAACTGATCAAGCGCCGCATCGGTTGGTGTGTTGGTGCGGTCTAAGCGCGCCAACATGGCGTCGGACAAGACACGGTCTTGTGCCAGTTTCATCGCTGCGTTAACGACTGGGTCTGTCAGTAACTGGGCCTTTTCGGCTCCTGCGGCCAACACTCTGCGGATGTATAGGTTTGCTGCCAGTTGTCCAACGCTGCCCGGTTTTCCAAGTGCGACCCTGCGACTTTGTGGTTGCAACCGCAGTGCTTCAGCATTCAAGTCGGTGGTACTAATCCCGATGCCGTTTGGGCCCGAAACGATGAGTTCATCAGCCGCGTTTGCGATGTTCACGGCAACACACACCGAGACCATAGCTGTTAAAGCAAGCGCTGGTAATATGTTCCACATATTTATCAGATAGGGTGAGGTTGTAATTGAAGCGAAGTGCAAAGCAATTTATCTTTTGAGAATATCTGCACTACGCAACAAGCAAATATCACAATAAAAAATAAAAAAAGCGGGAGGCAAGCCTCCCGCTTTTAACAATACTACTAAATTAATTACTGGTGGTGTGATACCACCAACATTACCTCAGCGCGTGTAGCGATGGCTGAAAGTCAGGCCATAGTTACCAGACACTCCAGTGGTAGCAACTGGGTTGAATGCGCTCTCGAACGAGGCACCCAAGATTGGCAAACCGCGACCATTGCCTGGCGTAGCGATAGAAACCCAACCGTCTTTGTAGCCGATGTCAACGTCCTTGCGAGCAATCTTCGCACCCAGAACCGAAGTTCCGGTGTTGTTATAGCTCACAACACTGACCTCGCCGCAGAAACTCAGCTTCTCGCCCGGAGCCCCAGGTGAAATGACGAAGTCTGTAACTGCAACTGCGGTAGTTTCTTCACGGTCACGTGCCGATGGAGTGACGTTCAACACACACACTTGGCTCAAGCTGGTGTTGTATTCGGTGTTGCCGTCATAAAACCAGGTGTCTGCGGCTGATGGAACGCCACCGATCTGAGCAAAAACGCGATTTTTGAGCGTTCCAGTAGGTGCGTAGTCAACACCAACGCTGTACCGACGAGTTGGCGATGAAAATACCCAGTCAGTCTTGGCTGTAATAGCGGAGTTGGTCAAAAACTCGTTAGTCACTGACGTCACCGACAATGCGCCCGTGATCGCAGCTGCTTGAACTTTCGCACCAACCGCTGAGTTGATAGGAACGGCTGACGTCACATACGGTGTCGAAAGATCCGGGAAATCGAACATGTTGGCCACAACTGGTGCCAAATGGACGATGGTGCCGATCCCTGCATTAGTCATCGCATCGAAACCACCAGCCAAAATCGGATCGCTGGTTCTACGCTCAGGAAGTGGGGCGTTTGCGTTGGTCTGCGGATGCATTACCAAGTTGCCAACTCCGGCAACAGGATTGGGGCCGGTTGTAATGCCAAGAATGGCGGTTGCTGCGCCCGTCCAGGTATTCGTGCCAGGAACGTTGACGATTGTCCAGTTTGCCATCAAGCCAGACGTTGGCAGTGCCAGGCCTTGGGTCGCAGCGTTGTCCGTTGCT
>JAYUGJ010000050.1:0-2463 GCA_043738425.1 Burkholderiales bacterium | reverse complement strand
CACGGCGGGCGGCGCGACCTGGGTGTCGCTCCATCACGGCGGTGGTGTGGGCATGGGATTTTCACAGCACGCAGGTGTGGTGATTGTTTGTGATGGCACCGATGCCGCAGCGAAACGGATCGAGCGCGTGCTGTGGAACGATCCGGCCACCGGCGTCATGCGTCATGCGGATGCAGGATATGAAACGGCGGTGGATTGCGCGCGCGAGCAGGGGTTGGTGTTGCCGATGATTGGGGGTGGCTCGCAGTAGGCGAATTTGCAGCATTGAATTTAAGAACGCTAGCACTGGGGGTACTTGCAGGGCAAAAGTGGGTGTAAAGACCCGCCAAATGGCGATCTGCATACCTGGGAACTTCTAAAAACCCTTAATTTCATTGCGCTGCGCGGCGTGCGCATTTTTTTCAGCAGGCAATCTCAGGTTTTTATGTTTTCATAGACGATATGCCTCGTTTTGCGGGGGGATTTCCCCCTTTGCTCATGCGGCAGACGCACCTTGGGCATCAAGCGTCACCCAGCGCCGCAGGTTGACCACGATCGCCTGTAGCGTAATCTGCGCCGTTGCCCGCACCAGACCCACGCAACGGATCGATTTGCCGATCACCTGCTCCCAGGCACCAAACACATGCTCCACCCGCGCACGGATGCGCGACAGCTTTTGATTGCGGGCATGGATGTCGGTTTGGTCGTAGCGCTTGCGATCATCATTGCGATGGACCCCGTCTCGCAACTGGTGCGTCTTCAGCGTTTGCCGATTGGCCGCGCTGTCATAGCCGCGGTCAGCATGAATGGTCTTGCCGTGTTGCTGCCGTTCCGCGCTGGTGTCGATCAGCGCGTCGAAGTGGTTCATGTCGCTTTCGTTGGCGGGGGTGACATCCAGCAGGCGAATCAGCTTGTGCTTCTGGTCAACATTGGCATGGGCTTTGTAGCCGTGATGCCACTGCCCGCGCTTGGCGCTCCAGTGGGCGTCGGTATCTTTGTGGGCGGCTTGCTTGTCGCTCCAGTGGGTCGGTGTCTTGCCCTCGGCAATGGTCTCTTTCTCGTCCTTGGTGAAGTGCATCTTTGGCGAAGGCACAATCGTGGCGTCAATCATCTGGCCACCCTTAGCGGCGAGTCCGGCGGCATGGAGTTGCCGCTGTACATCAGCGAACAGTTCACTGACGCTGCCGGTTTGGGCGAGTTGGTTCTTGAAGTGCCAGATGGTGCGGGCATCGGGCAGGTCGCGGGCATCGGCCATGCCGATGAAGCGTTGCCAACTGCTGCGATCCAGCAGCGCGTATTCGGTGTCTTCATCCGAGAGGTTGCCGTAAAGCTGCTGCAAAACGATGATCTTGACCAGCGCTTGGGTCGGGTATGGCGGCCGTCCGCCTTTGGGCTGTGCGGCTTCACGTCCCGTATGCGCGTTGACCACCTTGGTCAGCGCCGCCCAATCCACCAACCCAGCAAGCGCATCAAGAACTTTGGTGAACTGGGTGATCTTCTGGCGTCGGTGGTCTGCCGCGAACAGATCATGCCTTTGCTTCTTCATCTTTTGCCCTCACCACTTCGTCGCAATCCAATGGGCAGTCAGAGTCGGGGGGTTTTTAGAAGTTCCCCTTTATTTGCGGCAAAAAACGGCGCTCTTATCCATCGGTCAATGAATCTGCACACGCCAAATAATCCACGTCTCTGTGCGCTGGCAGACAGTCGCACCGCGTCAGGCGCGTGACAATGGCGTTCTCCGTTTTGGATTGATCATGGCCACCGCACAATCTGCATCCACCGTTCCACGTCGCCACACAAGTGCCGAACATGACGACTAAATTGGCAAAGCCGCGTCGCTGGCTGTTGCTTGCCGGTGCAGTGCTTGCTGCCCTGCTGGCAGCGCTCGCCATCGGCGAATCGCTCGGTTGGCCGTTTCTGGCGGAGCCCTTACAGCGCCTGCTGTCGGAAAAATTAAATCGTCGAGTGAGTTTTTCCAGCGCCGCTGAATCGGGCACGCCAGCGGAGAAAAAGGCGAAACCATTCAGCATCCGTTTCATCGGCGGCCTCAACATGCATGCGCCGCAGCTCGACATCGCCGCACCCGCATGGAGCGCCGCGCCGCACATGCTGTCGGGCAGTGACGTGACGCTCGCGTTGCGCTACAGCGACCTGTGGCGCGCATATCGCGATCAGCCGTTGCGCATCCATCATTTGCAGGCCAGGACATTGGATGGCAACGTGGAAAGATTGGCGGACGGGCGCGCGTCATGGCAATTTGGGGAAAAACAAACACCGCCGCCATCGACCAGCGAAACCGCGCCATCGAAAAACGTGCCTTCATTCGGCAGCTTGCAAGTCGCCGATGGTTTGATACGCTATAAAGATGTGCCGCTGACTGCCGACGTTGAAGTTCGCCTGTCTCTCGCCAACGGCGCATCCGTTGTCGAGACGCGCCCGGCATCTGCCGACAAAAGTGTTGCCGTTTCCACCGATCCAAGCAAT
>JAYUGJ010000049.1:0-53015 GCA_043738425.1 Burkholderiales bacterium | reverse complement strand
CGTGTTGCTGATTTCGCAGCCGACTTGGGTCTCAGCTACCAACAGGTTACGGACTGAATTCGACCGACACCAGGTTTCTCGAACATTCACGGCCGCGTTACCGCATGGCGTGGTGCCACTGCGAACCAGCCTCGATACAAAAACGCAGCAAGCCGTAGGCGCCGACACCGTGAAAAACATGCGTCGTATCGGGCCCACGCTGTCAGGCCGTCGGCGCGCCTTGAAACACACGGATTCGTGGCGCAATGTTCGGTGTGAGGTCGCGCGTCGCTATGCGCATGTCGAACTCAGACTGCAGGTTCATCCAAAAGCGTGGCTCCATCGCGAAAAACAATCCGAGGCGCACGGCGGTATCGGCCGTAATCGGGCGCCGTCCGTTCACCACTTCGCTGATTCGGCTGGGCGGCACATCAATATCAGCGGCGAGCTGGCGCGCTGTGAGGTTCAACGGTTTCATGAAATCTTCGAACAGAATTTCGCCCGGATGGATCTCTTCAAGTAGCTTGTACATGTTGGCACCTTCAATTTGTCCTCAGTGGTAGTCCACGATTTCGACTTGGAACGCGCCATCGAAGCGCCACACGAAACACACGCGCCACTGGGCGTTGATCCGAACGCTGTGTTGCTCCTTGCGTTGAGGCGACGCTGAATAAGTCCGCGCGAGGCGGCGCGCTCTGTTTTTGCGGTGCGCTGGAAAGTAGGGTCAGGTCTTTCGTTTTTCACAAAAAAACAAAATTTATTACAGCAGCACCGGCTTTCTTTCGCTGCGAACGGCGCGACCCAAAACCCACACCGCCAGCATTCAAACCGCCACCGCGTTGCCGGTGAATGTCGCAATCAGCGCCAGCAGGTCTTCTTCCGAATACGGCTTGCCGAGGTAGTGCTGCACGCCGAGTTGCAGTGCGTAGTCGCGGTGCTTTTGCGCGATGCGGGAGGTGATCATGATCACTGGCAGGTCGCCCAATCGTTTGTCGGCGCGCAGGTTGCGGACGAAATCGAAGCCGTCCATGCGGGGCATTTCGATGTCGCTCAGCACGATGGCGGGGGTCTCGTGGGCCAGCTTTTCCAGCGCATCCAGGCCGTCCTTGGCGAGCAGCACCCGGTATCCCTCGCGCAGCAGCATGCGTTCAGTGACGCGGCGCACGGTGAGCGAATCGTCGACCACCATGACCAGCGGTGTCAGGGCTTGCACCGCGGCCGCCGTCTCCGTCTGGTCGATGCCACCGGCTGCCGATTGCATCGATAGCAAGGTGGCGGCACGGGCCGATGCGCCGTACAAAGTGGCCAGCGCCACCGGGTTGTAGATCAGCGCTACATCGCCCGACGCCATCAACGTCATGCCGGCCAAACCGGGCATGCGCGACAACTGGGGGCCGAGGTTTTTCACCACCGCTTCTTGGTTGCCCACCACCTCATCCACATGTACCGCGACGCGTTGCGAGGCACTGCGCACGATCAACACCTGGCGGGTGCGGCCGATCGACTCGGCGCTGCACGCACCGGTTTGCAGTAGCGAACCGAGCCAGAAAAACGGCATCACCTCGTCGCCTGCGCCGTAGACACCGCTGGCGTAGGCCGCATCGATTTCATCGACCGGAGCCCGGCGTACCGCGACCACCAAGGTCGACGGAATGCCGACCGTCAACTGGGCGCAGCGCACCATCACCACCTGCGTGACGGCGGTGGTCAGTGGCAGCACCAGCTTGAAGCCGGTGCCCACGCCGGCCGAGGTGGCGGTTTCAATGCGCCCGCCGATCGCGTTGACTTCGGAGCGCACCACGTCCATGCCGACGCCGCGTCCCGCCAGCTCGGTCACTTTGTCGACGGTAGAAAAGCCGGGGGCAAAGATCAGGTTGGCCAAGTCGGCGTCGGACAACGCATCGTTCGCGGCGATCAAGCCGGCGCTCACGCCCTTGGCGCGTATGCGTTGCAGGTCGAGCCCGCTGCCGTCGTCGCGCACTTCAACGCTGACTTCGTTGCCGTCCTGGCTCACGCTGATGGTGATGGTGCCGGTGGTTTCCTTGTGGGCAGCCGCCCGCGTGTCGGGCGATTCGATGCCGTGCGACACGCAGTTGCGCAGCAGATGTTCAAACGCGCCGGTCATGCGGTCGAGCACACCACGGTCGATCTCGATCGAGCCGCCGACGATGTCGAGGCGCACTTGTTTGGCGGTTTCTTTGGCCGCCAGCCGCACCACGCGGTACAGCCGATCCGACAGCGTCTCGAACTCGACCATGCGGGTGCGCAGCAAGTCGTCTTGCAGCTCGCGGGTCAAGCGCGCCTGCGCGGCCAATTCGTCTTCGGTGCTTTGCAGCGCGCGCTGCAAGGTGCGCTGCACGGTGGCCACGTCGTTGACCGACTCGGCCATCATGCGGGTCAATTCCTGGAAGCGGGTGAAGCGGTCGAGCTCGAGCGGATCGAACGATTCGGCGGCAACTTTGGCCGCTTCCATGCGCGAGTTGATCTGGCCTTCGGCTTGCACCTCGATGTCGCGCAAATGGCCGCGCAGTCGCTCGAGGTTGTCGGTCAGGTCGGCGAGCGACTCTTTGATTTGATCGACATCGGACGCAATTCGGGAGCGGGTGATGCTGACCTCACCGGCCTGGTTGACCAGGCGATCGAGCAACGGCGCGCGCACCCGCACCGACGGGGTCGATGCAGCCGCGACAGCCCGCGGAGCAGCCACCACCGCCGCTTCACTGATGCCGAACCGCGACCAGTCGGGTTCGGTATTTCGGTCGACGAGGCCGTTGCCCACGGCACCCGCCACTGGCGCAGCGGCGGTGGCGACAGGTTCGGCCGCGCGTCGCAGCGGCGCGGCCACCGGCGCACCCAGCACCGACACCAGTGCAATCGGTGTTGGCTGCCATTCAGCCGCAACCTTTGGTGTGACGGTTGGTGTGACGGTCGGTGCGATGGCAGCCGGCGCAGGCATGGAAGGCCCCGCAACGGGCCACACCGCAGCCGCGTGTGGCGGCAACGCGGCCACGTCTTCAGGCGACCCCGAGGCAGCGCGCTGCACCGCTTCGAACGCTTGCTGCAATTCATCACAGTGGGCCAGCAGCGGCTCGATGTCATCGGCCGTGGCAGCCGCGGCCATCACCGAGGTCAAGGCTTCGATACGGCCTTCGAGCCGGTGCACGCGTTCGCCCAAACGCATCGCACCCGCCAAACGGGCGCCGCCTTTCAAGGTGTGCAGCGCGCGCATCGCACCCGCCGGCTGGGTGGCGTCGTCCGGTCGGCGCGCCCATTCCTGCATGCGGTTGGCCAACTCGCCCATCAGCTCTTCGGCTTCTTCTTCGAATATCGGAAACAGCTCGGCATCGATCGCGTCCACCGCATCGATGTCTTCGTCGTCGGCGAACTGATGCCCGGCAACGGCGGCTGCCTCAGCGCCATCCGCAGGCGCAGCCAACGCATCGGCAGGCGCCAGTTGCGACAACGGCGACAGTGCCGACGCGCCGAACTCCGCATGCATGGCGCTGCCACCCGGCAACGCGGCAAACGCCGACGCACGCGGCTGCTGCGGCCACGCCGGCGGCTCGATGTGCTGACCGAAGCCGCTTTCGTGGTCGGTCACCGACTCGGCATCGCGGGTGGCCGCGGCTGCGCACACACGCTGTGCGGCGGCGCGCTCATGCTCGGCCAAACGTGCCAACAACACCGGTTGCGGTTCTTTCAAAAAGCCCGCAGCAAATTGATGCAGCAGGTGGCGAATTTCATTCGCCACATCGACAAACAGCGCCGCATCGTCGGGCGTGCCTGAACCGATGGCCACGCTGTGCGCCAGCGCATGGTCGAGCTTGCGTGCCAGGTTGGACAAATCAACGAAGCCGACGGTGGCCGAACTGCCGCCCAGCGAATGCGCCAATGCCACCGCGCTGTCGCCGACCGGGCGGTGCAGCTCCATCGACCATTCGGCCAACTCGGTGCACAAACGGCGCGACAACTCGTCGGCTTCATTCAGGTAAATGTTGAACAGCGGAATGCCGATGCGCAACGAACCGATGACCTTGATTTCGTCCTCGTCAGGCGCAGGCGACCACGCCGGTGTGGCGGCGTTTTCGGCAAACGACTGCGCCGGCGCGTCCGCGGCGAATGACGTGGACGCAGTCGCAGTCTCCACGGCAGCCGAGCCAGCTACCGCTGCGTTCGGTATCAGGCTGAGCAAATCGAAGTCGACGTCTGGATCGGCGGCCGGCATGCCGGCAGCGAACTCGGCCGTCGCGTCGTAGGGCATCGGCTGCGTGGCCTGCGGATCGAACAAATGGAACATCGCGCCGGCAGCTGGCAGTGGCGCAGCAGGCGTGAACGCGGGGGTGTCGGTCGATGACGCGCCGAGCGCCGGCATGCCGAAGTCGAAATCGACATCGCGCGTCGGCGCGAAATCTGCGGCGTCGGTCGACTCGGCGTCGGTGAAATGTTCGGCCTGCGGTGCCGACGCGGGCGCGTCGATGAACCGGGCATCGGTTTCGCTGGCGTCGAACGCGAGGAAGTCGAAGTCGGCCATGGCCGACGGCGATGCGTCGAACGCCTCGCTGGTCGGGATCGGCTCCAGCTCGGCACTGAACGCCACATCCAGCGTCGGCAGCACATCGGCCGGGTCGGCCTGATCAAATTGCGGTGCGGCCAGCGACAAAGGTGCGGCGGCCGGCGGCGCATCGAGTAACTCCGCGGCGGTCGAGATCGCCGCTGCGCTGTGCACGGTGGCGCGCGAGGCGGCAATGTCGTCCACCCAGCCGGCCAATTGGTCGAGCGAGGTGGTGGTGAACGCCAGCAGCGCCGCATCGGCCGGGCGCTGTTCCGCCAGGCGGGTGTTGTAGAGCTGCTCGCAAACCCAGCCGGCGTCGCCGAATTCATTCAGGCCGACCATGCGGGCGCTGCCCTTGAGCGTGTGGAAGGCGCGGCGCAGCACCGTGAGTTGCTGCAAGTCGTCGGGCGCGGCCGCAAGCGCGGTGCAGGCGTCCCGTGCGGTGTCGAACACTTCGCGCGCTTCTTCGAGGAACACCTCGCGCATTTCGTCGTCGTCGGCCAGCGCATCGGCGCTGACTTCGCGGGAGGCGGTAGCCGGCGTGTCCAGGCCTTGCGGCTTCGAGCTGCTGTGCACGAATTCGGCTAGCGCCACCGACAACTCGTCGCGCGCTGCACTCACGCCGTCGGCGTCGTGTGCTTGTTCAATCGCGCGGCGGGCGCGGTTGACCGTGGCCGCCAACGCGGTTTGGTCGGCGGCGGTGGCCTGGTTCGACAAACGTTCGAGGTCACGCGCCACGTTTTCGATCGACACGTCGTCGCGCACCGAGCTGAACGCGAGCATTTGCGCTTGCTCGATCAGCCGCGGCTCGGCCACCAGCGGCTCGGCGGTGGCCAGGCCCGCAGGCTGGCTGCTGGCATGGCCGTGCTGCTGCGAACCGCGTTCGCTGCGGCCCATCACCGGCGTCAGGTTGCCCGCTGCGGCGTCATACACAAACAGCGTTTTTGCCAACGCCGGTTGCACGCTGAGCATGTCGATCAGGAAGCCGAGTGCGCCCAGGTTGTTGGCCAGCCGGTCGAAGGTGCTGGCGTCGGGGCGCGCGGCGTCAGACGCTGCGCCGGCGTCGAAGGCGGCAATCAGCGCGCTGACTTCCTCACGCATGCGCAGCACCGCGCTGGCGGCGTGGTCCATGCCCAGCACCGACAACACACCGCGCATCGACGACAAATGGCCGGGCACGGCCATCAACACCGACGCGTCGGTCGGGTTGCGGAAAAACGGGTCGATCAAGGTTTCCACGTCGGACAACGAGGTGCGCAACTCCTGCACCACGCTGCCCATGGTTTGCCGATCCGACATGCGGCGGTACAGGCTTTCCATCCAGCCTTCGAGCGGCTGCGGTGTTTCGCCCGCGCGTACCGAGGCCATGCGCTGCGCCATGCGCTGCACTCGGGCACCCAACTCGGGGTGATCGAATTCAGCGTCTTCCAGACACGCGTCGACGTACAACAAACTGGTCGCGGCTTCCATCGCCAGCGGGGCCGACGGCGGCTGCGCGGTTTGCTGGGTTTGCAGCGCGGCCAGGCGCAGCTCGTCAGCCAACACATCGCCCGCCGGGAACAAACGCGCCAGCGATTCGCCGGCCAGCGAGAACTGTTCGGTCAAGCCGCTGATGCGGTGCAATTCACCACCGGCCACACCCGACCACGACTCTTGTGCCGCGGCAATGCGCTTGCGCGCCAGTGCAATCAGCACCGGGTCGAAACGGCCGAGCGAGCTGGCGTGGTAGTCGACGCTGGCGTGGTGGGCCAGGTCATACGCCAGGCGCACCGACGCCAAGCGCGGCACCGTCACCGCGTCGCCCAATGGGCGGGCCTGCGCACAGAAAAATAACAAGTCTTGCGCCAACCGTTCAGACACTTCACGGCCGCCCCGTTCAAGTACGCGCAGCTGCGCCAGCAGCCGTGACGCCACCCGCTTGATGAACACGTCGGACAGCAGCAGGTCGTGCGACTGCGCTTCGTACATCGCCGCGGCCAACTTCCACAGCGTCGAGGTTTGCAGGTGCGGACTGCCGGTGCCGAGCCCGGCGCAGATGTCGCTCATGCTTTGCACGGTGGCCGCGTTCGGGTTGCGCATGATCGACAGCAGCTTGCTTTCGATCAGTGAACGGGTGGTGGCGTCGGGCTCGCGCGCCTGCACCTGCGCATCGGCCGGCAACAAACACCATTGCCACGGCCGGAACCACAAATCGGCCGGATGCACGCGGTCGGCACCCGCGGCTTCTTGCACCGCGCGGTATTGCGGAAACAGCGCGAGGGCCGACACCTGCTTGCCGGCCAACAGCCGCGCCACGTAGTCGAGCAACGCGAAACACGCGCCTTCGATCGCGCTGATGGCGGCGTTATTGAGGGTTTTTGGTTTGCTGATGAAGCGTTGCATCGCCGCTTCGCAGGCGCGCAGCAGCGCTGCGCCGGCGGGCAGGCCGACCAACTCGAGCGCGCCAGTGCTTTGGTGTATTTGCTGGCGCGCGCTGTGGATCGCGCTGGTGTCTACCGCGCTGACATCCGACTCGCTGCCGGCCTCGACACCGGCCTGCGCCTTGCGCAGCGACTTGTGTGCCGATTCGAGTGAACGCTTGAGTTCATCGTGGACCCAGGACAACGCGCTGAGGTCGCCCTGGCTTTCCGGTTCGTCGATTCGGCTGGATGCCGGCTGGGGGTTGCGCAAGCTGTCCATGCGGTGCCTTGTTCGAGGTGTGTCGGTTGATGTCGGTGGGAACAGATCAATCGGGCCGGTTCAAACCCAACCCGACGTCGGCGCGCGACGCGCTGCGGCAGGCGGCTGCCGGCCGCAGTGCGCTTCAGGCAATCTTGAACCGCGCCACCGATTGCTTCAGTTCTTCGGCGGTGTGCGACAACTCACGCACCATTTGTGCGGTCGATCGCGTGCCCTCGCCGGTTTGCTCGGTCACCGCAAAAATGTGCTGAATATTGGCTGCCACCACATTGGCCGATTGCGCTTCGCCCAGCGCCTGGGTCGAGATGTGCGTGATCAATTCCGACAGCTGGTGCGACACGCGGTCGATGTCACCGAGCGCGGTTCCGGCCGCATCGGTCAGTCGGGTGCCCTCGACCACGCCTTGGGTTGAACGCTCCATCGCGGCCACCGCATCCTGGGTGTCGGTTTGAATGGTTTTCACCAGCGCGGCGATTTGGCGTGTCGCGTCGGCCGACCGTTCGGCCAGCCGCTGCACCTCTTCGGCCACCACCGAGAAGCCACGCCCCGCTTCACCGGCCGACGCCGCTTGAATCGCGGCGTTCAGCGCCAGCACGTTGGTTTGCTCGGTAATGTCGGAAATCAGCTCGGTGATCTCGCCGATTTCCTGTGACGACTCGCCCAGCCGTTTGATGCGCTTCGAGGTTTCTTGAATCTGGTCGCGGATCAGGTTCATACCGCCGATCGTGTCTTGCACCGCGCGCAACCCCGACTCGGTCGCGGTCAGCGATTGGCGCGCCACCGCAGCAGTTTGCTGCGCCTGCGCCGACACCTCGTTGATGCGGCCGGCCATTTGCAACACCGACTCGCCGGTGTCGCGGATCTCGCGCAATTGCTCGCTGGACGCGGCCATCAGTTCGGTCGAAGTCGCGTCCACCAGCTGCGTGGTTTCAGTCACCCGGCTGACCGTGCCTTGCACCTGGGCGACCAGCGTGCGCAGCTCTTCCACCGTGTAGTTGACCGAGTCGGCGATCGCGCCGGTGATGTCTTCGGTCACGGTGGCTTGCTGCGTCAGGTCGCCTTCGGCCACGCTTTGCAGCTCATTCATCAAACGCAGAATCGCCGCCTGGTTGGCGTCGTTGACGCGCTTGGATTCATCCTGGATGCGTTCAGCGGCGATGCGCTGCGTGTCCATTTGCGACATTCGCTGCTGTTGTTCCGCACCGAACATCTTGCGCTGGCCCAGCACACCGGCCAACACCAGCAAGCCCGACACCATCAGCACGACGCTGACGCCGCCTTGCAGCGACACGATGTCGTTGCTGAACAGCGTCCACAGCCCGATCAGCAGCACGCCGACCACGCCGATGATCACCAGCGCGCTCAGCCATTGCTGTTGTTGCTCGAGCGGTCGGTGGGCGATCAATGGCACGCCCGAGGTCGCAGGCTCGACCGGCGCGGGTGCTTCTTGCAGGCGCGACTCGGCGTAGTCGATGTGTTCCGACGGTTCCGCCTCGGCAATGATCGACGGCAAAAACGCCGGCAGGCCGCGGCCCTCGGTGCGTTCCAAAACTACGGTGCGTTCCATGTCCATCTGGGTCTCCTGCGACTAGCGCTGTTCCACTGCGGCTCGCATTTCAGGACACGGTCAGCGCCGAGTCACGAGCCATTCGTTGCCTGTAGCGCGGCGCGCCGAGCGCACCCACGCAATGTTGTTGAGCTGGACCCTAACGATCGATGGGGCTCAGCTTGCACGATTGTTGATAGGAAGCCATCGGCACGACCATCGAATATCAGTGCGTTCTTCGTGTCTGTTCATCGCATCGGCGCGGCTGACACGGGGCCGATCGACCGCGCCGCCAGCGCGGCTGCGCGGTCAATTCACTATCTTCAAAAACGCTTCGTGGCGCACCAGCTGCGCCAGATTGATTTCTTGCCAGACGCGGCCTTCGGCGTCGCGCAGCCGCTGGCCAACGAACGACGGCGTCGACTCGTCGGCCTCGCGCTCGATCACCAGGTCGTCTTCCGCGCGCAAACCGGCCAGCCGGTCGACCAACAACGCCGCATTGGTCTCGAGCGCGGCGTTGAACGCCACCAGCCTGGACAGGTCGCGGTTGGGCGTGCCCACTTTGATGCCGATGAAGGCCGCCAAATCGACCACGCCGTGCAGGTGCCCGCGCAGATTGGCCACGCCCAAAAACCAGGGCTGTGCATGCGTGACGGCGACCAGCGGCGCCATCGGAAAAATTTCACCCGACTCTTTCAGCGGGAACAAAAACCCGCGGCCACCGCTTTCCACTGCCAGCCACGACCGACCACGCGTGGTCGAACGGGCTTCTTGCAGACGCTGTGCCAGCCGGTTTTGCAGCGCGCGTAGTGCTTCCTTGTTGGCCATAAGTTCGAGGGGGAATGGGTCGTGTGGTGGAGGGCGCTCGCGCGCGCGGTATGCGCAGGCGCAATCAGCCGAATGCGCGAATCTTGGCTGCCAGCTCTTCGCCGTTGACCGGTTTGACGATGTAGTCACGCGCGCCCTGGCGGATGCCCCACAAGCGATCGGTCTCCTGGTCTTTGCTGGTGCACATGATCACCGGCACGCGCGAAAAACGCGGGTCGCGGGTGATGGCGCGGGTCAGCTGAAAACCGTTTTGGCCCGGCATCACCACGTCCATCAAGATGAGGTCGGGCGTTTCTTCTTCGAGGCGGCGCATGGCTTCTTCGCCGTTTTCTGCGGTGCGCACTGCGTAGCCCTGTTTCGACAACAGGTCAGACACGTGGAACAGCTCGGTTTTCGAGTCGTCGACCAGCAGAATATTTTTGATCGTCATGGGGAATCCTTGGAAATCTCGTCAGTACGCACAGTTAAAAACACTACCCGGCAGCGCGCCGCGGGCCGCGCCCCAACCTGCGCCCAGCACATAGGCCGCGACCGCATGCGCGACCGCAAGCGCACGGTGGCTCGGCCTCAGGTGGCAGCGACTGCCTGCCCCGCATCGGCCGCATGCTGGCGCACGGCGTCGAGCAACTGGTCTTTGGTGAACGGTTTGGTCAGGTAGTCCTGCGAGCCGACCATGCGACCGCGCGCCTTGTCGAACAACCCGTCTTTCGACGACAGCATGATGACCGGCAGATCGGCGAATCGGGGGTTGCGTTTGATGATGGCGCAGGTTTGGTACCCGTCGAGCCGCGGCATCAAGATGTCGCAAAAGATCAGCGACGGTTGGTGGTCGTTGACCTTGGACAGCGCGTCGAATCCGTCTTCGGCCAGATACACCTCGTAACCGCCTTGTTTGAGGAATATTTCCGCGCTGCGACGAATCGTGTTGCTGTCGTCGATGACCAGTACTTTGGTCTTGGGCGACGCTGCCCCGGTGGCTTCATTCACTGACTTTCTCCTCACCAGATTACCCACCAGCGCGCGGACACCACGCACTGCCTGATGGGTTATCGGTCAGATGCGCACCATCTCAAAGTCTTCTTTTCGTGCGCCGCATTCCGGACAGGTCCAGTTGATCGAAATATCTGCCCAACGGGTGCCCGGCGCGATGCCGCTGTCGACATCGCCCGCGGCTTCGTCATAGATCCAGCCGCAGATCAGGCACATCCAGGTTTGCGCGTCGGCTTGGGCTTCGTTTTGGGCTTTGTTTTCGGCGTTGGTCACGGTGATTTCGAGGGGGGTCATTACAATAAATTTGATTCTAGCGACGCGGTTTTCGCAGTAGTCCAGCATGCGTGTCGCAGTTGGCACCCCGCTCCATCCGGCCACGGCAAGGCGCTGCAGATCCTGCAAGGTTTGCCGCCGCTGGCGCACCACACTGTTCTTCCACCCGAGTCTTCCGCCATGAACGCACCCATCCAACCGACGGCCGATGCCGATGTCGCCGAGGTGCTGCAGGAAGCCCCGTCGCCGGCCTGCGTGATGAGCTTCAACGCCACCGACGCCACCGGTGCCGGTGGCGTGAGCGGCGACGTAGCGACCATCGCTGCCATGGGCGCGCATGCGCTGCCGGTGGTGACTTCTATATGGATGCGCGATACCGCCGAGGTGTTCGACCACCACCCGATCGACCCTGAGGTGGTGGCCGAGCAGGCCCGAAGCGTGCTCGAAGACATCACCATCGCGGCCTGGAAGGTCGGCTTTTTGGGCTCGGCAGAAGGCGTCGGCGCAGTCGCCGAAATCTTGTCCGACTACCCCGACGTGCCGCTGGTCGCCTACATGCCGAACTTGTCGTGGCTGGAAGAAGACCAGCAGCAGGAGTACCTCGACGCGTTCCGCGAACTGGTGTTGCCGCAAACCGAGGTGCTGATCGGCAGCCACCAGACGCTGACCGATTTTTTGCTGCCCGAATGGGACGGCAGCCGCCCGACCTCGCCGCGCGAGTTGGCGGTGGCCGCTGCCGAACACGGCACCAAGTTCGTGTTGGTCACCAGCATGCTGGTGACCACCGGCAAAAGCGCTGACCAGTTCTTGGAAAACGTGTTGGCGTCGTCGCAAAGTGCCTTGACCGGCGAAAAATTCGAGCGCTTCGACGCCACCTTCATCGCAGCCGGTGACACGCTGTCGGCAGCACTGGCCGCGTTGCTGGGGTCGGGCAGCGAGCTGCACACCGCCGTTGGCGAAGCGCTGGCGTTTCTAGACCAGGCGCTCGACGCCGGGTTTCGCCCCGGCATGGGCAACGTCATCCCCGACCGCTTTTTCTGGGCATTGGCACCCGGCGAAGAAGAAGACGAAGACGGCGGTGACGGCACCACCGCGACGCCGGAAGCGCCGGGCACGCGGCATATTCACTGAGCCGCGAACAATCGGTTTTTACGCCGCACCGACGGCTGCGCTTTTCACCCCTGCCTTCTTGTTTTCCCGAATCCAATGACCTCCACCACACGCTCCACCAACGCCCAACTTTTTGAGCGCGCCCAGCGCGTCATTCCCGGCGGTGTGAATTCGCCGGTACGCGCGTTTCGCGCGGTCGGCGGCACGCCGCGCTTCATCGCCCGCGCGCAGGGCCCGTACATCTACGACGCTGAGGGCACGCGCTACATCGACTACATCAACTCATGGGGCCCGATGATCTTGGGCCACGGCCACCCGGCGGTGCTCGACGCGGTACAAAAAGCCGCGCTCGACGGGTTTTCATTCGGCGCGCCGACCGAACGCGAAATCGAGCTGGCCGAAGAAATATTGAAGCTGGTGCCCAGCATGGAGCAGGTTCGGCTGGTCAGTTCAGGCACCGAGGCGGCGATGAGCGCGCTGCGCCTGGCACGCGGTGCGACCGGACGCAACCGAATCATCAAATTCAACGGCTGCTATCACGGCCATGCCGACGCGCTGCTGGTCAAAGCCGGTTCCGGCCTCGCCACCTTCGGCAACCCGACCAGTGCCGGTGTACCCGCCGATGTGGTCAAGCACACCGTGGTGCTCGAGTACAACGATTTGCCCGAGCTCGAGCAAGCCTTCGCGCTGCACGCCGCCGATCTGGCCTGCGTGATGATCGAGCCGATCTGCGGCAACATGAATTTCGTGCGGGCCAGCGTGCCGTTCATGAAGCGACTGCGCGAGCTGTGCACCCAGCACGGCGTGTTGTTGGTTTTCGATGAAGTGATGACCGGTTTTCGGGTCGCGCTCGGTGGCGCGCAGTCGATTTACGCCCAGTTGATTCCCGGCTTCGCGCCCGATGTGAGCGTGTTCGGCAAAGTCATCGGCGGCGGCATGCCGCTGGCGGCCTTTGGTGGCAAGCGGGCGGTGATGGAGCAGCTCGCACCACTCGGTCCGGTCTACCAGGCCGGCACGCTGTCGGGCAATCCGGTGGCCACCGCCTGCGGTCTGGCCACGCTGCGCGAGGTGCAAAAACCCGGCTTCTACGACACGCTGGCGGCGAACACGCGGCAGATGGTGGCCGGTCTGAAGGCCGCGGCCGACGCGGCGGGCGTGCCGATGGTGGTCGACAGCGAAGGCGGCATGTTCGGCTTCTTCTTCGCCGCCCAACTGCCGCAAAACTACACCGAGGTGCTGGCAACCGACCAGGCGCGCTTCAACCACTTTTTCCACGCGATGCTCGACCAGGGCGTGTACCTGGCACCGGCGTTGTACGAAGCCGGTTTCGTCAGTGCGGCGCACGGCAACGCCGAGTTGGCCGCCACCGCAGCGGCGGCGATGCAGGCGTTGCAACCGAAGTAAACACCTGGCCCCACGCGGCGCCAGCCACACGGTTTCCCACGCGTTCTCTCAGGCCCGGATCGCACCCGCCACCGCACGTCATGCACATCCATATTCTGGGAATTTGCGGCACCTTCATGGGCGGCCTGGCCGCGCTGGCACGCGAGGCCGGCCACCGCGTCACCGGCTGCGACAGCGGTGTCTACCCGCCGATGAGCGACCAGCTGCGGGCGCTCGGCATCGACCTGATCGAGGGCTACGGTGCCGACCAACTGGGCCTGGCACCGGACCTGTTCGTGGTCGGCAATGTGGTGGCGCGCGGCAACCCGCTGATGGAAGCGGTGCTCAATGCAGGAGCGGCCTACACCAGTGGGCCGCAGTGGCTGGCGGAGCATGTGTTGGCCGGCCGCCATGTGCTGGCCGTGGCCGGCACGCACGGCAAAACCACCACCACCGCGATGCTGGCCTGGGTGCTGGAGCACGCCGGCCTGCAGCCCGGATTCCTGGTCGGCGGTGTGCCGCTGAACTTCGGTGTGTCGGCCCGTTTGGGTGCGGTCAACGCGGCGGCCTATTCCACCGCGGCAGTGCCGTTTGTCATCGAAGCCGACGAATACGACACCGCGTTTTTCGACAAGCGCAGCAAGTTCGTGCACTACCGCGCACGCACCGCGGTGCTGAACAACCTCGAGTTCGACCACGCCGATATTTTTGACGACCTGGCAGCGATTGAACGCCAGTTTCACCACCTCGTGCGCACCGTGCCGGGCCGCGGCCGCGTGGTGCTGAACGCACGCGACGAATCGTTGCAGCGTGTACTCAGCATGGGCTGCTGGAGCGAGGTGGTGCGCTTCGGCGCGCGCAAAGAAACGCCCGGTGAGCTGCGCGCGCGCGGCGAGCCGCAGGCGTTCGATGTACTGCGCGGCAGCATGAAAGTCGCGCGCGTCGAATGGTCGCTGGCCGGTGAACACAACCAGCTCAACGCGCTGGCCGCCATCGCCGCGGCCGACCATGTCGGCGTGTCGGCCGAGGTAGCCGCTGCCGCACTGTCGGGCTTTCAAAACGTGCGCCGCCGATTGGAGTTGTGCGGCGGCGTGGCGGGCGTCCAGGTGTACGACGACTTTGCGCACCACCCGACCGCGATGCGCACCACCGTCAACGGCCTGCGCCGCCAAATCGATGCACATTGGAACGCGGCCACCGACTCGCGCCCACGCTTGCTGGCGGTGTTCGAACCGCGCAGCAACACGATGAAACTCGGCACCATGAAAGCGCAACTGCCCTGGGCGCTGGAAGAAGCCGACCTGTCGTTTTGCCACAGCGGCGACCTCGATTGGGACGCGGCGCAGGTGTTGGCGCCACTGGGCACCTCCGCGGTCGTGTGCCCCAGCATCGACGACCTGGTGCAGCGCGTCACCGCCGCCGCGCGGCCGGGCGACCATGTGCTGTGCATGAGCAATGGCGGCTTTGGTGGCGTGCATGGCTTGCTGCTGAAAGCACTCGCGCAGCGCACGCCATGACGCACCGGGCAGCACGCAAAAACCCTGCGCGCCATCCGCTGCGAGACACCCACCACGCCACGCCAGGCGGGTAACACCTGACACCGACCACCCGCTGCACGATGCGCACCGACCCGCCGCCCGCCATCACGCACCTGCTTTACCTGCACGGATTTCGTTCGTCACCGCAATCGAGCAAAGCGCGGCAGTTCGGCGACTGGGTGCGCGCGCATCGGCCTGACATTCGGTGGTGGTGCCCGCAGTTGCCGCCGTCGCCGCGCGACGCGATGGCGCTGCTTGAGGCGGGTTGTGCCGATTGGCCCACAGCGCGCAGCGGCGTCATCGGCAGTTCAATGGGCGGTTTTTACGCCACCGTGTTGGCACAACGCTGGGGCGTGCGGGCGGTGTTGTTGAATCCGGCCGTCAACCCGGCGCGCGATTTGGCACAACACATCGGTGAAACCACCATCTGGCACAGCAACGAGCAATTCTTCTTTCGCCCGGAATTCATCGGCGAGTTGCACGACCTGACGCCGGCGGCGATATCGGACCCGTCACGCTATTTCGCGGTGATCGCCAAAGGCGACGAGGTGCTCGACTGGCGGGAAATGCAGGCCCGGTACCGCGACTGCACGCTGCGGCTGCTGGACGGTGGCGACCACGCCCTCACCGATTTCGACGACTCGATGACCGCGGCGGTCGAATTTTTGGGGCTGGTGCCGGGTCTTTAATTAGGGGGCCGCACTGAGGGCAACGCGCAACAAGTTCCTCGCGGACGGCGCGCTCTGTTTTTAGGTGATCTGCGGCGTTGCAAATCCTCGCCATTGCGGCGCTGTGTCTTCAAGCATGCGACGTGTGGTGTGCGCCTTGCAGCGCATCCCAACAACAGGGCGCACCGCCCCGCGGGGATTTGCTCAGCGTCGCCTCAGGTCCAATGGATCAGCGTCATCACTACGCTGCCCCACACCTCGACGTTGAACCAAAACAGCGCGGCGGCGAACGCCCAGCGCCGAAAGACCCGGGTGCGCGCAATCCAGACCTCGTTGTCGGTGCCGATGAACACCGCGAACGAGACGATGCTGAGCACCGCACCCAAGCCGAAGATCACGCCCATCAGCCAGCGAAAAATGGTCATGTGTTCAAACTTTCACCTTTGAAAAAGCGCCAGGCGAGGCGGCCTGCGCTGTGCCGCATCACAGCGCAACCTCCAGCCGCTCGAGTATCAACACCGCAAAAAAAGCCAGCCCGGCCACCACCGTCCATTTGACGATGCGCACCGCGAGCTGCCGCCAACGCTGTTGCCCGGTGCCGATGTACATCGCCAGGCACAGCACGGCGGCCACCGCCAGCAGCAGCATGACCCAGCGAAACATCAGCATCGGCGGGCCACGCTTGTGGGGTGCGTCATCGTGTGTGTGGTCGTGTGCGTCATCGCGTGCATCGCGGTCTGCGTCCCGAAAAAAGTACCGACGCGTGTCGCCTCGCCAGCCAGCCGGTCGTTCACCATGCCGGTGCCAACTCGGCCAGGCCGGCGGGTGCGTTCGCCGCATCGGTGAAGCTAACGATCTCGAACGCGCTGGCGTCGGCCAGCAGCGCGCGTATCAGCTTGTTGTTCAGCGCGTGGCCCGACTTGAATGCGCTGTATGCGCCGATCAGCGGATGGCCCAGCACGAACAAATCGCCGATTGCATCGAGGATTTTGTGCTTGACGAATTCATCGTCGTAGCGCAAGCCGCCGCTGTTGAGCACCTTGTAATCGTCGACCACCACCACGTTATCGAGCCCACCGCCCAGACCCAGGCCGCGCGAGCGCATCAGCTCGACGTCTTTGGTGAAGCCGAAGGTACGGGCGCGGGCAATGTCGCGCTTGTATAAACCTGACCCCATGTCGAACACGACATGCTGACCGGTCTGATTCACCGCCGGGTGGTCGAATGCAATCTCGAACGTCAGCCGGTAGCCGTCGAACGGCTCGAGTCGCGCCCACTTCAACTCGCCACCCTGCCCCTCGCGTAACTCGACCGGTTTCAACAGGCGCATGAAACGCTTCGGCGCGCTTTGCAATTCGATGCCGGCGCTTTGCAGCAAGTACACGAACGACGCCGCCGAGCCGTCGAGTATCGGCACCTCTTCCGCGGTGATGTCGACCACCAGGTTGTCGATCCCGAGGCCGGCGCAGGCCGACAGCAAATGTTCGACGGTGTTGACCTTCGGCGCACCGGGGTCACCGCCCGGCGACAAGGTGGTCGCCATGCGGGTATCGCATACCGCATGCGCGTGGACCGCAATGTCGACCGGCTGCGGCAAGTCGACCCGGCGAAACACCACGCCGCTGTCGGGCGGCGCGGGCCGCAATGTCATCTCCACCCGCTGCCCGCCATGCACGCCCACACCCACCGCGCGGGTCATGGACTTGAGGGTGCGTTGGGCCAGCATCGTTCGATGATAAAGACGCTGGCGACACCACCATCAGCCGAGCGCTGCGGTGGAGGGCAGCGGTGGTGGGCCAAGTCGTGGGCCGCAGTCGTGGGCTCACCACCAACCCGTGACTTTCACGGCGGCACGCGCCGGGTCGTCGCTTTCGCGCACCGATGTGTGAATTTTTGGGCAGCCGCTTCTGTAGCAACCCCTTACAGTGTCCCAGCGCTTAAAAGGTGGTCATGCACGCAGGCTTGTTCCAGTCCCTAGTGGCTGCGTTTTTTGATTCGATACCGCACGCTGGCTTCTTCGCTGGCGTCAAGGAATTTGCGGGTTCGTTGCGGTCGTTGCGGCACCCGGCGTTATCGGCGCAGGCGCTGCGCATGCTGGCATCGCGACAGGGCGACCTCGGCCTGCGGCCGCGTGAATTCGCCCACCACCTGCGGCACCGTTTTTATTTATCGCAACGGTTTTCGATTCGACAGCGCATGCAAGCCGTGCTGCACCACTACGACTTCGAACGCAGCCGCCACACCGACGCGTACCAGCAGCAGGTCTACCGCGGCGCGGGGTTGGTGCTGTGGCAGGCCAATTCGGACGGCGCAGCGTTTTGCATTCGGCTGCGCGCGCTCAGCGCCGACCGCTGGGAAGGCGACCTCAGCGTCGAGCTTTACACCAACGGCGTGCTGCTCTGGCGGATGGGTTTTGCTTACCTCGACGCCAGCGTGCTGAGCGGTCCTGACAGTGGCCCGGTCATTTTCATCAGCCGCAACCAATCGCTGCGCTCTGCTGCTGAAATGGAAATTTTTCAAGCCCATTTCAAGCAAACCGCGCCACCTTATTTTTGCCTGGCAGCGATTGCCGGTGTGGCCGCTGCCCACGCGATGACGCGCATTGCCGGGGTCACGCAGCGCGCACAAATCGCCCATGAGCAGCACGGCTCATCGGTCTCAGCGCATTCCTACGACGTCTTGTGGCAACACTTTCAGGGCGTCGAGTGCGGTCCGCACGCATTCGCCATACCGGTGCCGCTGTCGTCGCGGCCGTTGACCGACAAGCAGGCCAGGCACCGCGCTCGCGCAGCCGCACGCCGCAAAGCATGGTCGGCGGTCAGCGACAGCGCTGCTGCCGCGATCACCGCCACCATGAAGCCCAACGACGACCCGACCCCGCGCGCAGACGGGTATCGAGCTGCGCCGGCCGACGCACCTGGCGACGCGGTGGGCCGCACCGCCAAGCGTTCGTCAGCCGGCTGACGGCGCGCAACGCGCAACAAGATTGCGCTAGTCGCGCTGTGCCATGCGCACAGCCGCTGCCCTGCCCCCATCAGAGGCAGGCAGTGGCTGTCGGCCGATATCAATCGGCCTGTTTGCGCAAGAACGCCGGGATCTCGATTTCGTCCATGCCGTTGCTGGCCAACGCATCGACCTTGGCGGCTGCGGTGCGGGTGCGCCATACGCTCGGCGTGCTCATCGAGCCGTAGTCGGGGCCGTTGTGCGTGCCTTGCATGCCCATGCCCGACGGGTTCATCGCGTGCGCCATCATGCCGACGTTGTCGGTGCCTGTGCGCTGCATCGGCGCGCTGTGCACCACGCTGATCGGCGTTTGGCGGCGCGCTGGGCTGAGGCCGGTGGCAATCACCGTGACGCGCAACTGGTCGCCCAACGCGTCGTCGTACACGGTGCCAAAAATCACGTGCGCATCTTCAGCCGCATAACGGCGGATGGTGTTCATCGCGTTCTTGCTTTCGCTCAACTTCAGTGTGTTGCGGTTGGCGGCAATCAACACCAACACGCCTTTGGCACCCGACAGGTCGATGCCTTCGAGCAGTGGGCAAGCCACTGCCGCATCGGCCGCTTTGGTCGCGCGATCCGGCCCGCCGGCCTGCGCGGTGCCCATCATCGCTTTGCCCGGCTCGCTCATCACCGTCTTCACATCTTCGAAGTCGACGTTGACCATGCCGTGCATATGAATGATGTCGCTGATGCCGCCCACCGCGTTTTTCAACACATCGTTGGCTTCGGCGAACGCCTGGTCTTGCGTCACGTCGTCGCCCAGCACGTCGAGCAGTTTTTCATTCAGCACCACGATCAATGAATCGACATTGGCCTCGAGTTCGGTCAGGCCGACGTCGGCGGCTTTCATGCGGCGCGCGCCTTCGAATTCGAACGGCTTGGTGACCACGCCGACCGTCAGGATGCCCATGTCTTTGGCGATGCGCGCAATCACCGGTGCCGCGCCGGTGCCGGTGCCGCCGCCCATGCCGACCGTGATGAACAGCATGTGCGCGCCGGTGATGGCGGTGCGAATGCGCTCTTCGGCCTCCATCGCTGCCGCCTTGCCGACTTCCGGCTTGGCACCCGCGCCGAGGCCGGTGGTGCCGAGCTGAATCAGGTGGTGTGCGCCCGATCGGTTCAGCGCCTGCGCGTCGGTGTTCGCGCAAACGAACTCCACGCCTTGCACGCCTTGCGTGATCATGTGTTCGACCGCGTTGCCGCCGCCGCCGCCGACGCCGATCACTTTGATTTGCGTGCCGAGGTCAAATTCTTCGATCATTTCGATGCTCATGGGAAGCTCCAGTTCTGGGTTGCAGTTGCCGTGGTGGGGTAAATCGATTTCTCTGTCATGGCCCGCTGTGGGTTGCCTTGTGATGCGGGTCTTTTTCGGGATCAGTGATCGGGCGGATCGCGGCCGCTGTGCAACAAGCAGTGCAAGCGGCGGTCGGTGTGGTGGTTCATCGGGTGGGCCTCGGCGCAACAGGTCAGAAGTTGCCGAGGAACCAATCGCGGGCCCGGCCCAACACGGTTTTCACCGAGCCGGCCTGTTGCGCAGCGCGGGCCCCGCGGGTGCGCGCGGTGCGGCCTTCTTCGAGCAGGCCCATCACGGTGGCCGAGCGGGTGTTGGCCACCATGTCGTGCAGCGCGCCGTGGTAAAGCGGTATGCCTTTGCGCACCGGCTTCAAGAAAATGTCTTCACCGAGTTCGACCATGCCGGGCATGACCGACGCGCCGCCGGTGATCACGATGCCGCTGGAGAGCAGTTCTTCATAGCCGCTTTCGCGGATCACCTGGTGCACCAGCGAATAAATTTCTTCGATCCGCGGCTCGATCACGCCGGCCAGTGCCTGCCGACTCAGCATGCGCGGCGGCCGGTCGCCCAGGCCGGGCACCTCGAGCTGGTCACTCGGGTCGGCCAGCAGCTGCTTGGCCACGCCGTACTCGATCTTGATTTCTTCGGCGTCTTTGGTCGGCGTGCGCAGCGCCATCGCGATGTCGCTGGTGATCAGGTCGCCGGCAATCGGAATGACTGCGGTGTGGCGGATCGCACCGTCGGTGAAGATCGCCACATCGGTGGTGCCCGCGCCGATATCGACCAGCGCCACGCCAAGCGCTTTTTCGTCTTCGGTCAGCACCGCGTGGCTGCTGGCGCTCGGGTTGAGCACCAGTTGATCGACTTCCAGACCGCAGCGGCGTACGCATTTCACGATGTTTTCGGCCGCGCTCTGCGCACCGGTGACGATGTGCACTTTGACCTCGAGCCGGCCACCGCTCATGCCGACCGGCTCCTTCACTTCGTGGCCGTCGATCACGAACTCTTGCGGCTCGACCAGCAACAAGCGCTGGTCGTTCGGTATGTTGATCGCCTTGGCGGTTTCGACCACGCGGGCCACGTCGACTGGCGTCACTTCCTTGTCACGCACGATCACCATGCCGGTGCTGTTTTGGCCACGAATATGGCTGCCGGTGATGCCGGTGTAGACGTTGGTGATCTTGCAGTCGGCCATCATTTCGGCTTCTTTCAGCGCTTGCTGAATGCTCTGCACGGTGGCGTCGATGTTGACCACCACACCGCGTTTCAGACCATGCGCCGGCGCACTGCCGAGGCCGGTGATGCGCAGCTCGCCATCGGCTTGCAACTCGGCCACCACCACCATCACTTTGGCGGTGCCGATGTCGAGCCCGACTACCAGGTCTTTCAATTCTTTGGCCATCAAATCCCTTGTGTCGTTTCGTCGCAATTACTTTTTGTCTACCGACTCGGGCGCGGTCGTGGTGACGCCGCGCAACCGCACTGCATAGCCATCGCGGTGGCGCAAATCGGCATACACCAGCGGTGCCTGGTAGGCCTGCGTCAACTGCGGCAAGGTGCCCACGAAGTGGTCCGCGCGCGCCGCCAATTCATCGGCGCTGCCGCGACCCAATTCGACCTTGGCACCGCTGTCGAGCTCGGCGCGCCATGAACCGCGGCCCGACAAACGCAGCAGCTCGATGTGGCCGTCGGCCAACCGGGTGAATACCGGCTGCAGCCGCGCCAGCATCGCCAGCATCACGGCCGAGCTGCCCGCAGGCCCTTCGAGCACCGGCAAGCTGTCGTCTTCGACATCGCCGAGGTTGGCGTCGAACACCTCGCCCAGCGTGTTGACCAGTTGCTCGGACGCCGCACCGCTGCCGCGCCACAGGGCGGCCGGCTGGTGTTCTTCCAGCTGCACCGACAAGCGGTTCGGCCAGACCCGCTGCACCACCGCGCGGCGCACCCACGGCACCGCTTCGAACGCGCGCTTGTCGGCCTGCAGGTCGGTGGTGAAAAAGTTGCCGCGCATCTTTGGCAGCGCGTTCACGCGAATCGTCGCCACGCTGTTGCGGCCGACATCGCCGGCGACATGAATGGCGCGCAAGGTGAACACCGGCAGCCGCGTCGCCCAATACAGCGCGGTGGCACCGAGCACCAACGCCGCCAGCACGAACAAGCCGTTCGCGGTGGCGCGCATCCAGCGCACATCGTTCGGCAGCGTCGGCAGTGCGACCGCGCGCGCTGGCGTCGGCTGGCGAATGAAGGGCGCGGCAGTGGCCATGGCTCAGGGCGCGGGCGGACGGGTCGGCACCGCGGCTGCGGGTGCGGGTGCGGGTGCGGGTGCGGCTGTAGATGTCGATGCGCGCAGCGGCACGCCTTGCTGCGCATCCAACCGCGCGTCGGCGGCGATCAGCACGCACAGCTGCGGGTAGCTGATACCGGCCTGGCGCGCCGACATCGGCACCAGCGAATGGCTGGTCATGCCGGGTGAGGTGTTCATCTCCAGCAAGAACGGCTTGCGGTCGGTGGCGCGAATCATCAAATCCGCTCGCCCCCAACCGCGGCAACCAAGGGCGCGGTAAGACGCCACGGCCAGCCGCTGAATCTCGCGTTCTTCGGCCTCGGGCAGTCCGCTCGGGCACTGGTACGTCACGGTGTCGGTGAAGTATTTGTTCTGGTAGTCGTAGGCCCCCTCGGGCGCGCGGATGCGCACCACCGGCAGCGCATAGGCAGCCGCGCCCACGCCGAGCACAGGGCACGTCACTTCTTCGCCGCTGATAAATTCTTCGCACAGCACATCGGCGTCGTAGCGTGCGGCCAGTGCCACCGCAGCTTGCAGTTGCTGCGCAAGGTCGGCGGTTTGCAGTACCTTGGTCACGCCGATCGATGAACCTTCGCGTGGCGGCTTGACGATCAGCGGCAAGCCCAATAGACCTGGCACCGCGCGCAGCTGTTCGGCGTGGTGCACGCCGGTGGTCGCGTCTGGTGTCAGCCACACATGGCGCGGTGTCGGCAGCCCATCGGCCAACCAAATGCGCTTGGTCATTACCTTGTCCATCGCCATCGCCGAGGCCATCACGCCGGGGCCGGTGTATGGCAACCCCAACAGCTCGAGCGCGCCCTGCACCGTGCCGTCTTCGCCGTGGCGGCCATGCAGCGCAATGAAGCAGCGCTCAACGCCGTCGCGCTTCAACTCATGCAAGTCGCGCTCAGCCGGATCGAACGCCTGCGCGTCGACACCGACCGACCGCAGCGCCTCGAGCACGCCGGCACCCGACATCAGTGAAATCGCCCGCTCGGCCGAGCTGCCGCCCATCAGCACCGCGACCTTGCCCAGATTCGGCACGGCGATGGGGCCGGTTGCTTGCAGGTCGGCTGTCATGGCGCGGTCTCCAGCGGGGTCAGGTCTTTATGTGCAGTGCGTTCGAGCACCTGGGTTGCCACCTGGCCGATCGTGCCGGCGCCCATCGTGATCACCACATCACCGGCTTGCGCATGGTCGGCAATGGCTTGCGGCAAGGCGGCGATGTCGTCGACGAACACCGGGTCGACCTTGCCGGCCACCCGCAGCGCACGCGCGAGTGCGCGGCCGTCGGCAGCAACCACCGGCGCTTCGCCAGCGGCATAGACCTCGGCCAACAACACCACGTCGGCGGTGCCGATGACTTTGACGAAATCCTCAAAACAATCGCGGGTGCGGGTGTAGCGGTGCGGCTGGAAGGCCAGCACCAGCCGGCGGCCAGGAAACGCGCCGCGTGCGGCGGCCAGCGTGGCGGCCATTTCAACCGGGTGGTGGCCGTAATCGTCGATCAGCGTGTAGCTGCCAGCGGCTGCGTCGGCCGGGTTCAACCGCACCTCGCCGTAGCGCTGGAACCGCCGATCGACGCCGCGGAACTCGGCCAGGCCGAGCACCATCGCCGCGTCAGGCAACTCGAGTTCGGTGGCCACCGCGATCGCGGCCAACGCGTTCAACACGTTGTGGTCGCCCGGCAGGTTCAGCGTGACATCGAGGTCGGGCATCGTCATGCCGTTGCGCCGCTGCACGGTGAAACGCATGCGGCCGGCGTGGGCTTCGACGTCGACCGCGCGCACCATCGCGTCGGAGGCGAAGCCGTAGGTGACCACCGGGCGCGACAGCATCGGCATGATCGAGCGCACCCCGGCGTCGTCGCTGCAGACGATGGCCGCGCCGTAAAACGGCATGCGGTGGACGAACTCGACGAACGCTTGCTTGAGCCGCGCGAAGTCGTGGCCGTAGGTGTCCATGTGGTCGGCGTCGATGTTGGTGACCACCGCCATCACCGGCAGCAAATTCAAGAACGACGCGTCGGATTCGTCGGCCTCGACCACGATGTGATCGCCCGAACCGAGCCGCGAATTCGCACCGGCCGCATTGAGCCGCCCGCCGATGACGAACGTCGGGTCGAGCCCCGCGGCCGCCAGCACGCTGGTGACCAAACTGGTGGTGGTGGTTTTGCCGTGCGTGCCGGCAATCGCAATGCCGTTTTTCAAGCGCATCAACTCGGCCAACATCACCGCGCGCGGCACCACCGGTACGCGCTGGGCACGCGCGGCGATCACTTCCGGATTGCTGGCCTGCACCGCAGTAGAGGTGACCACCGCCTCAGCGCCGGCGATGTGTGCGGCGGCATGACCGACAAACACCGTGATGCCGATCGACGCCAGGCGGCGCGAGGTCGCGCTGTCGGACTGGTCCGAGCCCGACACGGTGTAGCCGAGGTTGTGCAAGATCTCGGCGATGCCGCTCATGCCGGCACCGCCTATGCCGACAAAGTGGATGTGCTTGACCGCGTGCTTCATGCGCCAGCCTTCAACACGAGCCACCGCTTCGTCGGCACCCGTGACCCTTCGACAAAGTGGATGTGCTTGACCGCGTGCTTCATACCGCCACCAGCCCTTCGATCTCATCGGCCACCCGCGACGCCGCTTTTGGCCGTGCCAGCGCACGCGCTTTGGTCGCCATCGCCAGCAGCGAATCGCGACTCAACCCGCCCAGCAGATCGGCCAAACGCCGCGGCGTCAATTCGGTTTGCGGCAGCTGCAGCGCGGCACCGTGCTGCGCCATCCACTGCGCGTTGTCGCGTTGGTGCGAGGTGGTGCTGACCACCAGCGGCACCAGCACGCTGGCGACCCCGGCAGCGCACAACTCGCTCACGGTGATGGCACCGGCGCGGCACACGATCACATCGCAATCGGCGAGTTGCTGCGCCATCTGTTCGATGAACGGCAGCACCTCGGCGCGCACATTCGCCTGCGCGTAATCGGCGCGCACGCGGGCCTCATCGGCAGCACCGGTTTGATGTGTCACCTGCGGCCGCTGCACCGCGGGCAGCAACGCCAGCGCCTGCGGCAGGCAGCGGTTCAACACCTGCGCGCCCAAGCTGCCACCGACCACCAGCAGCCGCAGCGGGCCGGTGCGGTCGGCAAATCGGCCCGACGGCGCGGGCAGCGCTTCGATCTCAGCGCGCACCGGGTTGCCGGTGACCACGCCATGGCGCGCACGCTGTGCGGCCGGCCCGTCGAAACCGAACAGCACCCGGTCGGCCACCAGCAGCAATGCGCGGTTGCTCATCAGCAACGCGGCATCGGCGTTGACCAGCACCAGCGGTTTGCCGAGCAGCGAGGCCATCAGCCCGGCCGGGAAACACACATAGCCGCCCATGCCGATCACCGCGTGCGCGCGACGGCGGCGGATGATGCCGAGGCAACTCCAGAACGCCGCGAGCAGGCGCACGCCACCGGTCAGGGTGTGCAGTGCGCCTTTGCCGCGCAGGCCGGTGAATGCGATGCTGTCGAGTGCGATCCCGGTAGGCAGCACCAACTTGTTTTCCATGCCGTGGCGGGTGCCGAGCCAGCTGACGGTCCAGCCGCGTTGCTGCATTTCTTTGGCTACTGCAAGGCCGGGGATGACGTGGCCGCCGGTGCCGGCTGCGACCACGATCAGGTGTTTGGCGGTGGTCATGCGGTGGCCTCGCAGTGGCTGGAGATCGCAGCTCCCCGTTGCACCGCGTCGGGAAGGCGTCCCGACAGCCGCCTTACTTTCTTTGCTTCGCCAAAGAAAGTAAGCAAATAAAGGCGACTCCACACCGTCGCCCCGCTGCGCGGGGTGCGCTGCGTTGCTCGGGTCGGTCGGGGAAGCGGCTGAACTCGGGTCTGGGTACAGCCCCTCAAACAACGCCCCTTCTGATCCCGCCCAACCCTGCGCTCCTCGCCAACGGCTAACGGGAAACGCAAGCATTCGGTACCCCACACCGCGCATCGTCGCGATGTCCCACACGGGTTGAGCCGCGTCGAACACAAGCCGCCGACCATGCGCGTGGAAACCGATGCGCAAGCAAGGTGAGTGTTCGATGCCTGAGCGGCGGGCCAGAGGCCTGTCGCCGCAGCGTGGCGGCCACATCGGCTGGTGTGGAGGTCGTTTGTTTTGGTGACGTTTATTTGGACCAGCAAATAAAAGTTACCCGCCTGCCGGGGCGGAACCCGGCGCGGTGCAACGAGTGAAGGCAACTCGCTCACGCGCGCCCACGCCGCGCTCTGGCTGCGCCCGAACGTGGCGCTCATGCGCGGCCTCCGCGCATGAGTTGCCGGTTCTCCACATCGACACGCACGACGATGGCCAGCGCGACCAGGTTCATCAAAATCGCCGACCCACCGTAGCTCATCAGCGGCAACGTCAACCCCTTGGTCGGCAACACGCCGAGGTTCACGCCCATGTTGATGAAGGCCTGGCCGCCGATCCAGATGCCGATGCCTTGGGCGTACAAACCGGCGAATACGCGGTCGAGTGCGATGGCTTGGCGGCCGATGTGGAAGACCCGGCGGGCCAGCCAGAAAAACGCGGCGATCACGCAGGCGACGCCGACGAAGCCGAGTTCTTCACCGATCACCGCAAGCAAGAAGTCGGTGTGGGCTTCGGGCAGGTAGTGCAGTTTTTCGAGGCTGCCGCCCAGGCCCTGGCCGAACCATTCGCCGCGGCCGAAGGCGATCAGCGACTGCGTCAACTGGTATGCCTTGCCCAACACATGCCGCTCATCCCACGGGTCGAGGTAGGCAAAGATGCGCTCGCGCTTTTCGCTGCTCGATGCGATCACCAACACGAACGCGCCGACCAACACGGCCCCGCTGAGCAAAAACATGCGGCCGTTGACGCCGCCCAAAAACAAGATGCCCATCGAGATCATGGCGACCACCATGAAGGCACCCATGTCGGGCTCGCGCAGCAGCAGCACGCCGGTGATGCCGAGTGCGACGGCCATCGGCCACACCGCCTGCACGAACTTTTCTTTGACCTCCATCTTGCGCGTCATGTAGCTGGCCGCGTACATCGCCATCGCGAGCTTGGCCAACTCACTCGGCTGAAAATTCATCAGCCCCAGCGGTATCCAGCGGCGCGATTTGTTGACCACCCGACCGATGCCGGGCACCAGCACCAACACCAGCAACAGCAGCGCGGCCGCGAAAATCCACGGCGCGGCTTTTTCCCACACGCTGATCGGCACCTGCACCGCGACCATCGCCACCAGGAACGCCAGGCACAACGACACGATGTGGTGGTTCAGAAAATAGGTGGCGCTGTAGGCGGCGAATTTGCTGCTGTCGGGCAACGCCACCGACGCGCTGTAGACCATCACCAAACCCAGCGCCAGCAGCGCCAGCACCACACACAGCAAAGCCTGGTCGAAGCCGAGCAAGCGGGCCGACGCACCTGCCGAGGCGGGTGACAAGTTGACCCAGTCGCGCACCGGGATCGCCGCCGCGTCGGCTGCATCGGTGCGCCACAGCGCGGCTACGCGTGCTTTCAGCGACGCGAAAGTGAACGCCGGTGCGAGGTTCATGCGGGCACCCCGGCGTCGGCAGCAATCGCGCGTACTTCGGCGCTGAACACCTCGGCGCGGTGGGCGTAATTGCGAAACATATCGAGGCTGGCGCAAGCCGGGCTGAGCAGCACCGCATCACCGGGCACGGCCTGCGCAAAGGCCCACCGCGTGGCGGCTTCCAGGGTGGCGTGGCGTTGCAGCGTCAGGTCTTTAACAGCGGCCAGTGCGATTTCAATGCGCGGTGCGTCGCGGCCCAGCGTGGCCACCGCGCGCACATGGCGGCGCACCGGCTCGACCAGCGGCGCGAAGTCTTGGCCTTTGCCGTCGCCACCCAGAATCACGACCAAACGGGCCCGGGTGTGCTCGGTATCGCGGTCCGCGCCCAAGCCCTCGAGTGCCGCCACGGTGGCACCGACATTGGTGCCTTTGCTGTCGTCGAACGCGTCGACGCCGTCGATCGTGGCGAGGTGTTCGACCCGGTGCGCCTCGCCCGCGTATTCGCGCAGGCCATGCAGCATGGGGGCCAGCGGGCAACCGATGGCGGTGGCCAACGCCAGCGCCGCCAACGCGTTGGCGGCGTTATGGCGACCGCGCACCCGCAGCGCATCGGCCGGCATCAGCCGTTGGAGCTGCAGTACGTCGGGTTCGGCTTCGAACTTTTCTATAGACCTGGCACCAGGTGCCGGCGCGGCACGGGCGCGCTTGCGCGGGGTCGGCTCATCGGCGTCGAGCGCGCGCACCAGCCACGCCATGCCGTGGTCGACGATCAGGCCGAAGTCGCCGGGCAGACGCGGCGCAGACAAACCGAAGCGCACGACCGCACGCTCGAGCGTGATCGCGCGTCGGCCCGGGTTGCCGCGGGCACCGGGCTTCAGTCTTTCGGGTGCCGGCACCATGCGCTCGACCGCTACGTCGTCGCGGTTGACGACCATCACCGCCGCTTTGCCGAACACCCGCGCCTTCGCGGCGACGTAGGCCGCCATCGAACCATGCCAGTCGAGGTGGTCTTCGGTGATGTTGAGCACCGCCGCGGCGCTCGGCTCGAAGCCCTTGGCCTCGTCGAGTTGGAAGCTGGAGAGCTCGAGCACCCAGACTTCGGGCAGGTGCTCGAAGATGGGTACGGCAGCTGGAGGCGGTGCCGGTTCGATGAAGGCGTCGTCGTCTTGGGTGTGCCGCAGCGGTCGCGCGTTGCCCTCACCCAGGGGGAGCGGGGGCAATGCCTGGCCGGTGCCCTGCTCTTGCTTCACTGCGTCTGAGAAATCCGCTGGCGTCTCATCGACGCGCTGCGTTGCTCCCTCTCCGTGTGGGAGAGGGCTGGTGTGAGGGCTCTGTGCGGTACCCCCCGCCACTGCCTGCGTCGCTGGCTGCGTCGCTGGCTGCGTCACCACCTGCGTCACCGGCTCCGAATCCAGCGCGTCCGCCAACGTCTGCAGCATCGTCGGCCCGATGTTGCCGGCTACCGCGACGCGTCGGCCGGCACGTTCAATCAGTTGTGCCGTCATCGCCGTCGTCGTCGTCTTGCCGTTGGTGCCGGTGATCGCCAGCACCTTCGGCGCGTAGCCCCGCTCGGCTTTCAGCGCGGCGAGTGCGCGCGCGAACAGCTCGAGTTCGCCCTGCACGGGCACGCCGGCCTCGGCAGCGCGCTCGAGCGGCGCGGCGATCAGCGCATCGAGCGGCGAGAGACCCGGGCTCTTCAGGATCAACTGGACACCGCAGAACGCATCGTCGGTCAACCGACCGCGCAACAGTTGCGCGGCGGGCAGGTGCTCGGCCAGCGCCACGGCGCGGGGCGGGGCTTCGCGCGAATCCCAGACCCGCACCTGCGCACCGAAGCGCGCGCACCAGCGTGCCATCGCCAGGCCCGATTCACCGAGCCCGAGCACCAACACCGATGTGCCGTCCAGGTGCTTCATCAACGCAGCTTCAGGCTGGCCAGCCCGACCAGGCACAGCAGCATGGTGATGATCCAGAAACGCACCACCACCTGCGTTTCTTTCCAGCCCGATTTTTCAAAATGGTGGTGCAGCGGTGCCATCTTCAAGATGCGCCTGCCGACGCCGAACCGCTTGCGGGTGTACTTGAACCAGCTGACCTGCAGCATCACCGACAGCGCCTCGACGACGAACACGCCACCCATGATGCCGAGCACGATTTCCTGTCGCGTGATGACCGCGATGGTGCCGAGTGCGCCGCCGAGCGACAGCGCGCCGACATCGCCCATGAACACCTGCGCCGGGTGCGTGTTGAACCACAAGAACGCCAGGCCGGCGCCGGCCATCGCGGCGCAAAAAATCAACAACTCGCCACTGCCCGGTATGTGCGGGAACAGCAGGTATTTGCTGAAGTTCGCATTGCCGCTGATGTAGGCGAACACGCCCAGCGCCGAGCCGACCATGACCACCGGCATGATGGCCAGGCCGTCGAGACCGTCGGTCAAATTCACCGCATTGCTGGCACCGACGATGACGAACCAGGTCAGCACGATGAAGCCGAACACGCCCAGCGGGTAACTGATGGTTTTGAAGAACGGCACGATGAAGTCGGCCGCTGGGGGCAGGTCTATAGTGAATCCGCTTTCGACCCAGCGCATGAACAGTTGCAGCACCCGCAGGTTCGAGCTTTCGCTCACGCTGAACGCCAAATAGAAGGCAGCCGCAATACCGATCAGTGACTGCCACAAAAATTTGTCGCGTGAGCGCATGCCTTCGGGGTTTTTGTCGACCACCTTGCGCCAGTCGTCGACCCAGCCGATGGCACCGAAGCCGAGCGTCACCAGCAGCACGATCCAGACGAAGCGGTTGCTCCAGTCGAACCAGAGCAGCGTCGACACGGTGATGCCGATCAGGATCAACACGCCGCCCATCGTCGGCGTGCCGCTTTTGACCAGATGCTCTTGGATGCCGTAGCTGCGCACCGGCTGGCCGATCTTCAATCCGGCCAGCCTGCGGATCACCCACGGGCCGAACGCCAAACCGATCAACAGCGCGGTCAACGCGGCCATCACCGCACGAAAAGTGATGTACTGAAACAGCCGCAGGAAGCCGAACTCCGGCGACAGCGTTTGCAACCACTGGGCCAGGCTAAGCAGCATGGGCGCCTCGCGAATCGGCGGCAACCGGGGTCGCCACCGCGGGTGCAACCGGTGCTGCAACCGCAGGCTTTGCGGCCGCTGCGGCGGGGTCGTGCAGCGCCGCCACGACCTGCTCCATCTGCATGAAACGCGAGCCTTTGACCAGCACCGATGCGGCGGCAGGCGCGTCGCCGATTGCTGCCAGCAGCGCGCCCACGGTGTCGAAATGGCGTGCCGTGCCGAACGCCGCAGCGGCGTGTGCGCACAGCGGCCCGACCGTCCACAGCGCGTCGATGCCGGCGCTGCGCGCATAGCCGCCGACCTCGCGGTGGCACGCGGGCCCCTGGTCGCCGACTTCGCCCATGTCGCCCAGCAGCAGCCAGCGCGGTGCCGGCAACGCGGCCAGCGCATCGATGGCCGCGCGCACCGAGTCGGGGTTGGCGTTGTAGCTGTCGTCGATCAGCGTGACGCGTGCGCCCGCGCGCTGAAAACTGCTGGCCTGCGAGCGACCTTTTACCGCGCTGAATGCCTCGAGCCCGCGTACCACCGCGTCGAGCCCGCAACCCGCCGCCAGCGCGCACGCGGCCGCCGCCAATGCGTTGCTGACGTTGTGCCGACCGGCAACGCGCAGCGCCAACACGGCATGGCCGACCGGCGTGCGCAGCGCAACCGCCCAGTGGTCGCCCTGCGCCGCGTCGACTTGCCAGGTGGCGTCGGCGGTGATGTCAGCCGGCGTGTCGGCCGCCGCAGCCGCGGTGCCAGCCGCGTTGAGTGCGAACGTCATGACGCGGCGGCCCGCGGCCAGGCTGCGCCACAGCGGCGTGTAGGCGTCGCCGGCTGGAAACACCGCCACGCCGTCGGCTGCCAGCGCGCTGATGACGTGGCCGTTTTCACGCGCCACCGCGTCCACGCTGTGCATGAATTCGAGGTGCTCGCGTTGCGCGTTGTTGACCAGCGCCACGGTGGGCGCGGCGATCGCGGCCAGCCGCGCAATCTCACCCGGGTGGTTCATACCGAGCTCGACCACCGCGATCTGGTGCAGCGCGGGGCGCAGCCGCAGCAGCGTCAGCGGTACGCCGACGTCGTTGTTGAAATTGCCCACGGTCGAAAAAGCGCCGTCGCCGTGGCCGGCCCGCAAGATCGACGCGATCATTTGGGTGACGGTGGTTTTGCCGTTGCTGCCCGTCACCGCGATCAACGGCAAGTCGAACTGTTGACGCCATGCGGCTGCCAGTGCGCCCAATGCGGCGCGGCTATCGGGCACTTGCAAACCCGGCAAGCCGCAGTCGGCCACACCGCGTTCGGCCAGCACCGCCACCGCGCCATGCGCTGCGGCCTGCGGCAAAAAATCATGCGCATCGAAGCGCTCGCCACGCAACGCGACAAACAGGTCACCGGGCTGCAGCGTGCGGGTGTCGCTGTGGACACGCGTGATCGCGGTGCGGGTGTCGGTGTCGCCAAACACGGTGGCCGACGGCAGCAGCGAATACAGCGCGCCCAGCGTGGCCATGGTGGCTGCGCCGCCACCCACCGCAGGCGACGCCGACAGCGATTCGAGTGCGCTGCGCGCTTCAGTCACATCGTCGAATGGCTGTTTGGTGCCGGCGGTTTCTTGGGTTTTTTCATGGCCTTTGCCAGCGATCAAGATCACATCGCGCGGGTCGGCATGGCGCACCGCGTGGGCGATGGCTGCGCGACGGTCTTCGATGACCCGCACATTTGCACCCAGCGGCAATTGCATGCCCGCCACCACTTCGGCCACGATGGCTGCAGGCGCTTCATGGCGCGGGTTGTCGCTGGTGACCACCGTGTGCTGCGCCAAGCGCTGCGCAGTTGCACCCATCACGCCGCGCTTGCTGCTGTCACGGTTGCCGCCGCAACCAAACACGCACCACAGCACGCCGCCGCGCGCCGCGGCCAGCGGCTGCAAGGCGCGCAAGGCCTTGTCGAGCGCGTCGGGCGTGTGGGCGTAATCCACCAGCACCTCGGGCAACCCCGCGCCGCTGGGTGGTGCCGACGCTGGCACGCGTTCCATGCGGCCGGGCACCGGCGTCAGCGCAGCGCAGGCGCGCACCGCGTCGGGCAGCGTGATGTCGAGTGCGCGCAGGGTGGCCAGCACCGCCAGCACATTCGCGACGTTGTAGTCACCGATCAACCGGGTGCGCATCGGCACCGGCGGCTGGCCCGCTTCGACCAGCTCGAATGCCATGCCGCCATCGACATAGCGCAACCCCTGCGCGAGCAAACGCGCGGTGGGCCGGGTGGCATACGCGGTGGTCTGCGGCTGTGGTGCCAGGTCTTTAGACACCGAATACGTCCAGTCGTCGAGGCCTTTGCTGCGTGCCGCGCGTTGCACTTCAGCGGCACGTGGATCATCAAGGTTGAGCACCACCGCGCGCAGGCCGGGCCAGTCGAACAAGCACGATTTGGCGCGCCAATAGGCGTCCATCGAGCCGTGATAGTCGAGGTGGTCTTGGGTGAAGTTGGTGAACACCGCCACATCGATGTGGGTGCCCGACAGGCGTTGTTCGGCCAGGCCGATCGACGATGCTTCGATCGCGCATGCGGCATAGCCTGCGTCGGCGAATTCGCGAAACGCGCGCTGCAACCGCACCGGGTCGGGGGTGGTCAGCCCGGTGGCTTGCAAGCTGGCAGCAGGCGGCACGCCGGCGTGACCGCGCGGCCCCACCGGCACCGCACCGACACCCAAGGTACCGACCACGCCGCAGCGCCGGCCGAGTGCCGACAGCGCCTGCGCGGTCCACCAGGTGGTCGAGGTTTTGCCGTTGGTACCAGTGACTGCCACCACCGACAAACGGTCGCTGGGCGAGCCGAAAAACGCCGCCGCCAGCGCGCCTGTCGTGGCTTTCAAATCGTCCATCGCGGCGACACGCGGGTCGTTGAACGCAAACGCGTCGGCACCCGCGGCCTCGATCACACAAGCCGCCGCACCGGCCGCCAGCGCGGCCTGCACGTGGAGTCGCGCGTCGTCGGCGCGGCCCGGCCAGGCGATGAAGGCGTCGCCGGGACTGAGCTGGCGGCTGTCGGTCGCCAGTCCGCGCGCGCCGCGCTGCATCAGCCACGACAACGCCGCAGGCACCGAGCCGAGGTGTTGCAAGCGCATCAGAAACTCTCGTCCTCGGCCACCGCATCGCCCGCCACGATGTGCGATTTCACGTCGAGGTCGGGAGCCACGCCCAGCGTGCGCAGGGTTTGCTGCACCAGGTCACTGAACACCGGTGCGGCCACATCGCCGCCGTACCACTTGCCCGCGCTGGGCTGATCGACCATCACCGCGACGATGATGCGCGGGTTGCCGATCGGTGCCAGCCCGACGAACCACGAGCGGTATTTTTTGACCGCATAGCCCTTGCCTTCTTGCTTGTAGGCGGTGCCCGATTTGCCACCGACCGAGTAGCCCTCGGTTTGCGCTTTCGGCGAGGTGCCGCCGGGGCCGGCGGCGAGCTGCAACATCTGCCGCACGGCGCGCGCGGTGGCGGCCGAGATCACGCGCACGCCGTTGACCCTGGCATCGCCGCTTGGCGCAGTGCTTTTGGTCAAGGTCACCGGGACGAATTCGCCGTCGTGCGCAAACACGGTGTACGCATGCGCTATTTGGAACAGCGACGCCGACACCCCGTAGCCGTAGCTCATCGTGGCGCGTTCCAGCTCGTGCATGGTTTTGACCGGTCGCAATCGACCCGACACCGCACCGGGAAAACTGAGCTGCGGCTTTTGCCCGAAGCCCACGCTGCTGAACAGCTCCCACATTTCGCGCGGCTCGAACATCAGCCCCATGCGCAGCGCGCCGATGTTGCTCGACTTCTGTATCACCTCGGACACCGTCAAGTCGCCGTGCGGGTGCGCGTCGCTGATGACGAAGCCGCCCATCGCCAGGCGGCCCGGCGCGGTGTGGATGATGGTGTTGGGCTTGACGCGGCCGGTTTCCAGCGCCCATGCCGCGATCAACGGTTTGACGGTGGAGCCGGGCTCGAAGGTGTCGGTGAGCGCGCGGTTGCGCAGCTGCTCGCCGCTCAAGTTGCGCCGGTCCGCAGGCGCGTAGCTCGGGTAATTGGCCAGCGCCAGCACTTCGCCCGATTGCGCATCGAGCACCACCACGCTGCCAGCCTTGGCTTTGTGTTCGGCCACCGCTTCGCGCACGCGGCGGTAGGCGAAGTATTGAATTTTCGAATCGATCGACAGCTGGACATCGCGGCCATCGAGCGGTGCCACGCCGAAGCCGACATCTTCGACCACCTTGCCCAGCCGGTCTTTGATGACGCGGCGGCTGCCGCCGGTGCCGGCCAGGTCGTTCTGGAACGCCAGCTCGATGCCTTCGATGCCGTGGTCGCTGACGTTGGTGAAGCCGACGACGTGCGCGGCCGCTTCGCCTTCGGGATATTTGCGTTTGAATTCGCGCAGCTGGTGCACGCCGGGCAGGTTGAGTGCCAGCACGTCTTTGGCCAGCTGGTCATCGACCTGGCGCTTCAGCCAGACGAAGTTGGGGCTGTCGTCGAGGCGGTTGCCCAGATCTTTCGGCGACATACCCAGGATGCGGGCCAGCTGCAGTCGCGATTTCGCATCGGCGGCCATGTCTTTTGGAATCGCCCACAGCGACGGCGACGGCACGCTGGTGGCCATCAATTGGCCGTTGCGGTCGAGGATGCGGCCGCGGCTGGCGGTGAGTTCCAGCGTGCGGGCGTAGCGCGCTTCGCCTTGCCGGATGTAGAACGGTGCCTCGATGACTTGCACGTACAGCGCCTTGCCGATCAGCACGCCAAAGCCCAGCCCGACGAGTGCGACCAACAGCTTCGAGCGCGACACCGGCGTACGCGATGCGAGCAACGGGCTGCTGGCGTAGTTGATGCCGCGCGCGCTGCCGGCAGCGGCGGCCATCGGTTTCGCCCGGCGCGTGTTGGCGGTGCTGCCGCTGCGCGGGCCGGCCGTCATGGTGAACCTCGCAGGGCCGAATCGGCATCGATGGCGGATGGCTCAGCGGGCACAGCGGGCACAGCCGACGCCGACAGCGCCACCGACCGGGTGATGGCGGGCGATGCCGCGGTCATGCGCAGCTTGTCGCGCGCGGTTTTTTCAACCCGCGCCGAGGTCGCCTGGGTTTGCCGCTCGGCGTCGAGGCGGCCGTACTCGGTTTCCAGCTGCCGTTGCTGTGACTGCGCGCGGTCGAGTTCGCCGAACAAATGCCGGGCGTCGTACGACACGCGCACCAGGTAGACGCTGCTGGCCAGCAACGCCACCAACAGCAGCAAATTGAAGCGCGTCATCGGCGTGCGCCTGTCGACACCGTGGCAGCCGCTGGCGCATCGGTGCGCTCGGCCACCCGCATCACTGCGGAGCGCGCGCGCGGGTTCGCGCGCAGCTCGGTTTCGCCCGGCTTGGTGCGGCCGAGCGCACGCAAGCGCATCGGCAGTTCCGGCGCAAACGGCGCGCGCCGGTCGAACACCGCTTTGCTCTCGCGGGCAATGAAGGTTTTGACGATGCGGTCTTCGAGCGAATGAAAGCTGATGACCACCAGGCGGGCGCCGGGCGAAAGCAACGCCAGCGCGGCGTTCAGGCCTTGTTCGAGCTCCTCAAGCTCGGCGTTGACAAAAATCCGCAGCGCCTGGAATGTGCGCGTTGCAGGGTTCTGGCCCGGCTCGCGGGTTTTGACCGCACCAGCCACGACGTCGGAAAGCTCGCGTGTGGTGCGAACAGGGCTCCCGCTTTCGCGCCGAGCAACAAGCGCCTTTGCAACCTGGACAGCAAACCGTTCTTCCCCATAGTCACGTATCACCTCGGCAATATGGCGCTCGTCGGCGCGGGCTAAAAAGTCGGCGGCGCTTTCGCCCCGGGTGGTGTCCATGCGCATGTCCAGCGGGCCGTCGAAGCGAAAGCTGAAGCCGCGCTCAGGGCTGTCGATTTGCGGCGACGACACGCCCAAGTCGAGCAACAAACCGTCGATGTGCATCACGCCGGCGGCTGCCAAAGTGGGCACCAGGCGGGCGAAGTTGGTGTGGTGGATCGAGAAACGCGGATCGGCCAGCGCCGCATCCGCCGCCGCAGCGGCAACCGCCTGCGGGTCGCGGTCGATGGCCAACAACCGACCGCGCGCACCCAGCCGCCGCAGCAGCAGCCGGCTGTGGCCGCCGCGGCCGAAGGTGCCGTCGACGTAAATGCCGTTGGCCGCGGGTTCGACAGGCTCGGCCGCTTCAAGCTGCGCGGCCGCCGGGCTGGTGCCCAGCAGCGCATCGACCGCCTCGGTCAGCAAGACCGTGGTGTGCGTATCGGCAGAAAGCGGCGCGGTTTGCATGCGAAAGGGTTTCAGAAGGTAAACGCTTTGATCGTGTCCGGCATGCCGCTTTTCATGGTCTCGGCTTCGAATGCGTCGTAGCGCGCGACATCCCACAACTCCAGGTGACTGCCGACACCGCTGAGCATCACGTCGCGTTCGATCCCGGCCCATTTGCGCAGCTCGGGCGCGATCAGCACCCGCGAGGTGGCGTCGATATCGGCATCCATCGCGCTGCCCACGAACACCCGCTTCCAGCGTTCGGCTTCCATCGGCAAGGCATTCAAACGGGCGCGAAAGGTGAGCCACACCGGGCGGGGGAACACCATCAGCAGCCCATTCGGGTGCTTGGTGATGGTCAGCTGGTGGACCTCCATCGTCCGCAAGATCGCCAGGTGGCGGGCGGGCACGGTCATGCGGCCTTTGCCATCCAAAGTCAGTGCATTGGGCCCCTGAAATGACAAATCGACCACAACCACCCTAAAAAGTGCACCAACCTGCACTTTATATCAACGCAAACCACGTGGTCAATCGAGACGTAACCAAAAAATTCAATTAAATCAAAGGCTTAGCGGCGATTATGACAGTTGTTTTAAAGCGATTAGAAATCCAAATCTGTTCAAAAACAAGCAGTTAACAGGTGCATTGAAAGTACTGGATGAAGGCATCGCATTGGCGATGTGCGTTGCCCCATCCCACCTGCGCTGCGGCCAGCCTACCGACGAAACCGCGCGCGGCTGGGCGGAGCCAGGCACGGCGGTCGTACGACAACAAGCACCGATTCCGCACGTTTTCAGCGCGCGGTCGCGGCCTGAAATCAGCCCCCGATCGCGGCACAAATCGTTGCAGCTCACGCCAAGCCAGCGGGTTAAATTTTTAGGGTTACCCCGAATCAGCGAGTTGCCCCATGCCTTTTGTACACCTTACCCACTGCCTTCCTGTCAATTTAATTCCCGAAAAAACACGCCGGCCGGTGCTTCGGGCCAGTCAGTCGGTCGCGGTTGGAATGCTGTCGTTCCTGTCGCTTTTCCTGCTGTCGCCCACCGCGTCGGCGCAAACCAAAGACTTCACGATCAGCGGCCTTGCCTACACCGGCGTGTCCTGTGCTGCCGAAGGCAGGTTCTGTCAACTGGCCCAACCGGCGCGCGTCGCGTATGGCGCGGCCAGCCGATTTGTCGTCAAGGCGTTTCCGGCCGGTCGCGTCGACTGCACCACCGCCGCATTCGGCTCCGACCCGGCCCCGGGTGTGGTCAAGGCCTGCTATCCAACCAAAACCGCGGTGCTGGTGACGCCGCCGTCGGTCAGCGCATCGGTGCCCGTGCCCGTGCCCGTGCCCGTACCTGTGCCCGCACCCGCGCCGGCATCCGCGCCGGCATCCGCGCCCAAACCAGGCCCGACCGCAAGCGCTCCGTCGACCTCGGCCGCGCCGGTGTCCATCCTGCTGCCCGCGGCAATGCAGGCCGCCCGGTTACTGAACCAGGCCACTTTCGGAGCGACCCAGGCCGAGATCACCGCGATGGGCGCAAAAACCGCCACCGCCTGGGTCGACGAACAACTGGCCAAGCCCCTCACGCTGCCCAGCCACTGGACCTACGTGACCACCGGCGGGCCGCTGCGCACATCGGCTTACATGAACGCGACGATGGAGAGCTTCTGGTCGCAGGCCATTACCGGGAGCGACCAGCTGCGCCAGCGCATGGCGTTGGCTTTGTCGGAAATATTCGTCGTCAGCACCGTCAACAGCCCGTTGGAAAACGAGCCCGAGGCCATCGCCAGCCATATCGACGTGCTGTCGCGCAACGCATTCGGCAACTACCGCCAGCTGCTCGAAGACGTGGCCCGCAGCCCCGCGATGGGCAAGTACCTGTCGCACATGGGCAATGAAAAAGAAGACCCGGCGAGCGGACGCATACCGGACGAAAACTTTGCCCGCGAAGTGATGCAGCTGTTTTCGATCGGCCTGTGGGAGCTGAACGCCGACGGGTCACGCCGACTCGATGCCAGCGGCAACCCGATCCCGACCTATACCCAAAACGACGTGATGGGCATGGCCCGTGTGTTCACCGGCTGGAGCTGGGGCAACGGCGATTATTCGTACGGCTTCGCCACCGGATCGTCGGCAACCCATCTGTACCAACGGGTGTGGAACCTGCCGATGCAAAGCTATGCGGCGTACGCCAGCACCGGCGAAAAACGCCTGCCCGGCGGGGTCGTGATTGCGGCAGGAACAGGCGGCCCGCAAAGCCTGAAGATCGCGCTCGATCTGCTGGCCAACCACCCGAACGTGGGCCCGTTTATCGGTCGGCAGTTGATCCAGCGCCTGGTGACCAGCAACCCGTCGCCCGCGTACGTGGCGCGCGTGTCGGCGCGCTGGGCCAACAACGGTGCAGGTGTGCGCGGCGATCTGGGCGCAGTGGTCAAAGCCGTGCTGACCGACGCCGAGGCACGCGACGATGCGTCGATCGGCAACCCGGCGTTCGGCAAGCTGCGCGAGCCGATGCTGCGCTTCGGCCACTGGGCGCGTGCCTTCGGCGCACAGGCACCGAACAACGTGTGGACCGTCTGGAACCTGCAAGACACCGTCGACGGATTGGGCCAAAACCCGATGCGCGCACCCAGCGTTTTCAACTTCTTTCGCCCGACCTACGCACCACCCGGGACGGTGCAAACGAGCGGACTGGTCGCGCCCGAGTTCCAGATCACCCACGAAACCACGCTGACGGGCTACACCAACTTCATCAGCGCGGTAGCCAACACGGGTTACACCGGCATCACGCCGAACTACGGTGCCTACGAAGCCTTGGCCGATCAGCCCAATGCGCTGCTCGACGGCCTGAGCCTGGTGCTGATGTCGGGACAGCTGAGCGCGGCCACCCGCGCGGCGATCCGGCCCGCGATCGACGCGATACCGATGACGCAAATCGATGCCCGCCGTGCCCGCACTACCGCCGCCATCTACTTGTTGATGGCGTCTCCCGAATACACCGTTCAGCGCTGAGGAAGCCGACATGACCACATTCCACCCGCATTCGGCACGCCGACATTTCCTGCGCCAGGCAGCCGCACTCGGTGCCGCCACCGGCACGCCGTTCGCTCTCAACCTGTCGCTGATCGGTGCCGCGGCGGCGCAGTCGGCAACCGACCACAAGGCGCTGGTCTGCGTTTTTTTGAACGGCGGCATGGACCAATCCAATGCCGTGGTGCCGTACCAGGGCGCGGAATACAACGCGTACTACGCAGCGCGCCCGGCCCTTGCCCGCAGCCAGGCCAGCTTGCTGCCGATTTCGCCGCTCGGCTACGGCGGCCCCCGGCTGGCACTGGCCAGCGAATTGGCGGGCCTGAAAACGTTGTTCGACCAGGGCCAATGCGCGGTCATGGCCAACGTCGGGCTGCTCACGCAGCCCACCTCGATGGCGCAATTCAAGTTGGGCACGGTGCGGCTGCCGGCCGGCTTGTATTCGCACTCGGATCAATCGGGTTCGTGGCAAACCGGCCTGCCCGACCGCGCCTCGGCCACCGGCTGGTTGGGCCGTGTCGGTGACTTGACCACCGCGGGCTACAACCAAAACCTCGACCTGTCGATTTGCGTCTCATTGGCCGGCAACAACGCGATCCAAAACGGCGTGTCGACCGTGCAGCACCAGCTCAGTACGCGGGGGCCGATCCTGATCAACACCCTCAACCGCGCCGATTACCGCTACAACGCCACGCAGCAGCCGGTACTGCAACGCATGCTGACCGAGCCGCGCGCGCACCTGCTGGAAAACGCCTACACGGCGATCGGCGCGCGCACCATCGCGTCGAACCAGCGCGTCAGCCAGGCGCTGGCCACCGCCCAACCGGTGACCACACCGTTCCCCGACAGCGGCTTGGCCGCCCAGCTGCGCATGGTCGCGCGGATGATCGCGGCTCGGTCGGCACTCGGCCAACGGCGGCAGATTTACTTCGTCAGCTCGGGCGGCTGGGACATGCACGACAACCTCACCACCGATCACCCGCTGCGGCTGCGCGAGTTGGGCGACGCGGTGGCGGCGTTCCACGCGGCCACGGTCGAACTGGGTGTGGCGCGCCAAGTGACCACCTTCACCGCGTCGGAGTTCGGCCGCGCGTTGCAATCGAATGGCCGCGGCACCGACCACGGTTGGGGCTCACACCACTTCGTGGTCGGCGGCGCGGTTGCCGGCAACCGGATTTACGGCAGCTTCCCGACGGTGGCGATCGGCGGCCCCGAAGACGCCGGTCAGGGCCGCTTGCTGCCGACCACCAGCGTCGACCAGTACGCCGGTGCGCTGGCCCGCTGGTTCGGCGTGCCGGCGTCGATGTTGAGTACCGTGCTGCCCAACCTGGATCGGTTCGAAGCCAGCAACAGCGCCGGGCTGGCCTTCGTCTGAGTCGATGCCGGCGGATACAGCAACCCCCGTGGTGCCAGGTTTTTAATCAGCGGCGATCGGGTCGCCGCGTTCGGTCAACGCGGCGACACACCAATCAACCACAGGTGGGCGAAACCGATGAATGCGCCGTACAGCGCCAGGCCGATGAAGATCGCCCAAATGTCGTTGTAGCGGCCCGGCAGCACCGCACTGCGGTGGCCGGTTGCGGCGGCGACCGGACGGCGCTTGAGCGAAATGCGGTCGAGCACCGCCCACGCCAAAAAACCACCGAACAGCAGCGTCGACGCCAGCGTGCCGTTGACCAATAAATGCGCCAGCGCCCACAACTTGACGGCCACCAACATCGGGTGCTTGGTAGCCGTTGAAATGCGGCCACGCAAATAGGTGGCGCTCAACAGCACAAACACCGGCAGCATCAGCAGCCACGCCACATGCCGCAAATACGCCGGCGGCTGGTACAGCACCACCGGTGCAGCGCGCGCCATCCCGTAGCCGTAAACGATGAGCGCCAGGCCAATCAGCGACAGCACCGCGGTAACGCCCTTCCAGGCTTTTTCGCCGCGCGCGGCGATCTGCGCCTGACGCCATGCGGGCGCAAAAATCGCGGTCGAATGCGCGCCCAGAAAAACAAACAAACCCACGCTCAACATCCACACTGACATGGCAGCCGCTCCACCCAAAGCCGCGAGTCTATGGCCGCGCTGATGCCCGCACCAAAGACCGCGATCAGTCCAGCCGCGGTCGCACCCACAGCCACGCGACCAGGCCGATGGCCACCATCGCCAGCGATGCCCACGCCAGCGAGCGCGTCGAATGCATGACCCACGGCACCACTACGCCCGCCACGATGCCGCTGGCCACACTGCCGATGCACGACTGCAGCGAGGCCGCCATGCCGCGCCGCGTCGGTGCTTCGTCGAGCACCAACAAGGTCACCACCGGCACCATCAGCGCCCAGCCGAATGAATACACCGCAATCGGCGCAAGCGCCCACCACACGCTCGGCACGAAGGCGAAATTCAACCCCAGGTTGACCAGCGACGCGCCGCCCATGACGGCGAAACCGATGGCTATCTGGCGCTTGGGCGACATGCGCCCGGCCAGCCGCCCCGAGGTGTAGGCACCGGTCATGATGCCGGCGATGGTCAGCATGAAAAACACGTAAAACCGATCCGGTGGCAGCGCCAGGTGGTCGCCCAAAAAAACCGGTGTCGCCAGCACATACAAAAACATGCCGTTGAAGGGCACGCCGCTGGCCAACGCCAACGCGACAAACCGCGCGCTGGTACCCAAGTCGGCATAGCCGCGCAGCAGGTTGCGCAAGTTCAACGGCTGGCGTTGCGTGGCGTGCAGCGTTTCCGGCAGCAACCGGTAATTGGCCCACCACAGCGCGGCTCCAATCAGGGTCAAAAACCAAAATATCGGTTGCCAGCCCAGGTGCACGAACAAAACCCCGCCGACCAGCGGCGCGACCGCAGGCGCAATGCCAAAGTAAATCGTCACTTGTGACATGACCCGTTGTGCATCGGCTGGCGCAAACATGTCACGCACCACCGCGCGCGACACGATGACGCCGGCCCCGGCGGCCAGCCCTTGCAGCGCCCGAAAGAAAACCAACATGCCCACCTGCGACGACAACGCGCAGCCGGCCGACGCGATGGTGAACACCGCCACGCCCCACAACACCACCGGGCGGCGACCCACGCTGTCTGACAGCGCGCCGTGAAACAGACTCATCAGCGCAAAACCGAACAGGTAAGCCGACAGCGTTTGCTGCATCTGCACCGCGGTGGCACCCAGCGACGCCGCGATGCCACTGAACGCAGGCAAATAGGTGTCGATGGAGAACGGCCCGAGCATCCCCAGACACGCCAACAGCGCCGCCAGCGCCCAGCGCGGACGGCGCCAAAGCGTTGCGGCATCAGGGTTCATCGTGGTGCTCAGGTAAGGCGCGCGGCACAGGCCCGCGCGCCGATCGAATTAGTGTGAAGCGAGCCGATAGGCCGGATTCTGTGCATTTCGGCGTTCTTGCGAACGCCGAAACGTGACCGCCATTCCTCTGGGCCGTGCATCGCTGCACGGCTCGGTGCCACCTACCCGCCAGCTCCGCGAGCCGCATCGACGCTGGCCTATTTGGTGTTGCTGCGCGCAGAGATTGCTCGTTTCACCCGAAGCGGGGCGTTGTCCCGTTTCGGGTGTCGTTGAACACCCCATCCAGGCACCCCGTCTCGACTCGTCTCTGTAGCTCTGATCCTCACCTCGCGGTGGACAGCCGTTAGCTGCTGCGCTGCTCTGTGCAGTCCGGACCTTCCTCCAGTGCGCTCTTTCGAGACCTTGCACCAGCGACGGTCTGGCCCGCTTCACCTTCTGATTATCAGACGTCGATCGATGTCAATGACCCCCACCGCGTCACTTCAGCTCGCGCAACCGTGCAATGCGCTCTTCCATCGGCGGGTGGGTCGACAGCAGCGCCATCATGCCGCTGGGCCGTGCGCTGATGCCCATGGCGGCCATGGCTTTGGGCATCTCGCCCGGGTCGATGCCGCCGAGGCGCGCCAGCGCGTTGATCATCGGCTGCTTGTTGCCCAGCAACGTGGCCGAGCCCGCATCGGCGCGAAACTCACGCTGCCGCGAAAACCAGGCCACCACCAGCGCCGCCAGGCCGCCCAACAGCAAGTCCATCACCAGGGTGGTGGCCAGGTAGCCGATGCCGGGGCGATCGCTGTTGTTGCGCAAGATCATGCGGTCGACCACGTAACCGACGACGCGCGACAAGAACACCACGAAGGTGTTCATCACGCCTTGGATCAGCGTCATCGTGACCATATCGCCGTTGGCCACGTGCGCCACCTCGTGGCCGATCACCGCTTCGACTTCTTCACGCGTCATCGATTGCACCAAGCCGGTCGACACCGCGACCAGCGCCGAGTTTTTGAACGCGCCGGTGGCAAAGGCGTTGGGTGCGGCGTCGTAAATCGCCACCTCGGGCATGGCGATGCCGGCTTTTTCGGCACAACGCGCCACGCTGGCGACCAGCCATTGGTGGGTGGCGTCGGGCGAGTTGTTGATGACCTGCGCGCCGGTACTCCATTTGGCTACCGGCTTGCTGATCAGCAGCGAAAAAATCGCGCCGCCAAAACCCATCACCAACGAAAAACCCAACAGCGAGCCGAGGTCGAGGCCGCTGGCACTCAGGTAGCGGTTCAAGCCCAGCAGGTTGACGACGATGCCGAGCACCACCATCACCGCAAGGTTGGTCAATAAAAACAGGGCGATGCGTTTCATGGCGTCCTTTTAATTTGCGCAGTTGAATTTGGTGCACGAGGAGTGGGTTTTCAAGTGCACCGGCGCACCGCGAAAAACCGATCCGTCGTCGTAGAACCCGGCCTGTTGATTCAAGTTCCACCAGCCCGGCACGCCCAACACCGGCAACGGCCACCACGGTTTGCGGGCCAGGTGCTGCGCTGTCAAGGTCGATACCAACCACGCCGGCGCGTCGGCCACACCCCACGGCACCAGCCACACGTGCGCGGTGATGGCCTTGCGCGGTTGCAGCAGTTTTTCCAGCAGCGCGTGGCCGAACAGCACCAGCGTCGCGTCACACCAACGTGCGCGGTGCGTGAGGAACAACGCGCGCCAATCGCGGCGTTGCAGCGCATCGGTCAACACGGGCGGTGCCTGCAGCCACGCCGCGTTCTCATCGAACAGCGTGAGCCCGTCTTGAACCGGGCCACGAACGACGCCACGCACGTTGCCGCCCCGCGTGCCGCCGACCTGGTCAGCAACTGCACCACCGGGCGCGCCGTCGCTTGCGCGATACAGCGCGGCCGCAGGATCGCGTTCGATCTCGGCGGCCTGCAACGCATTCAACCGCGCCTTCAGTTGCGGATGCACCAGCCAGGCCAACGCGTTGAAAAAATCATGCGCGTTGTCGCGGGTCGGCACACAGCCGGTGCGCGCGATGAACGCCTCATACGCCTGGCCCGCAGGCAACGCGGCTTGGGCTACGAACCGCGCAGGCAGCCCGCCGGCCGATCGATGCAGCTCGAGCGCGGCGTTGAGCACGGTGCACATCGGCACGCCGGCTGCCAGCTGCGTGGCCAGCGGCTCGCCGATGCGGCGGTACGGTGCCAGCCACGGTGCGCACCAGTCGATGGGTGCGGTGGTTTGCAGCCGGGTGGGCGCGTCGTTAAACACCTGACCCGCTGGTTTGTTCGCGCGGTCAACCGCCGAATTCCGCGCCGAGAAAACACACCGACTCGGGTTTATCGACCGGCAACAACACGAAGTGCGATTCGAGTTTTTTGAAGAACGCGGTGGTCTTGCCGCTCTTGGTCAACAAGCCGCGTTCGCGCAACGCCACCGCGACGCCGTTCAAGCGCACCGACTGACCGCTGCGCAAATCGGGGCAGGCGTCGAGCACCGCGGCCACCGCGCTCGGCAGCGCGCCCGACGCGCCCGCGAACGCCGGTGCAGTTGGTGCCGGTGCAGTTGGCGCCGGTGCAGCCAGTGCGGCAACCGGCACCGCTTTCGGCGCCCGCTTCCGGCGCGACGCAGCCGGCGCAGTGGCCAGTGGTACGGCGGCCACGGCTGCGGCAGGCGCGGTAGATGCGGCAGAGGCGGCAGAGGCGGTCGCCAACACCGGCGGCGGCAACACTGCACGCAGCGCCGGCGGCCGCGCGCGGCCACCGGGCAACGGCAGCAGCGGTGCCACCAGCACCATTGCGGCGGGCTCGCGTGGCTCAGCCGGGTGGCGCACGCCGGGCGATTGACGCGGCGCAGCCGACTTGGCGGCAGCGCGGCCACCGGCGCGCGGCTTGGTGTGGCTGCTCGCACCGATCACCTCGTAACGGTCGTACACCCGTTCGTAATCACGCTCGATGTCGCGGCCCGATTTGCCCTGCTGGCCGAACCCGGTGACACGGCAGCCGAGCTCGCGCAGGCGCACGATCAACGGCGAGTAATCCATGTCCGACGAGACGATGACGACCTCGTCGACCGGCTGGCGCAGCACCAACTCCACCGCGTCGATCGCCATCGCGATGTCGGTGGCGTTGGGGCCGGCAAAGGTGCTGGGCAAAAAGCGGATCGCGTGATCGCGGCAGAGGTCGGCAAACTCCAGCGCCTTGTTGACGCTGCCATAGGCGCGCCGGTGTTGCAGCCGCGCGCCTGGCACATCGAGGCGTTGCAGCACCTGGCGGGTCACGTCTATCGACACGTTGTCGGCGTCGATCAACAGCGCAATGCGGTGGGTTTGGTTCATATTTTTTGGAAGCTCTTTTTGGCTACGCCGCCATGCGCCACGCGATGGTTTCACCGCCACGCAGCGGCTTGAGTCGGGCGTCACCGAACGGCAGCGACTCGGGCAGCGTCCAGCTTTCGCGGTGCAGTGTCAGCGTGCCTGCGTTGCGCGGCAGGCCATAAAAATCTGCGCCGCTGAAGCTGGCGAATTTTTCAAGTTGTGCCAGCGCGCCGACCGCATCGAACGCCTCGGCATACAGCTCGAGCGCCGAAAGCGCGGTGTAGCAACCGGCGCAACCACTCGCGTGTTCTTTCAAAGGCGCGGCATGCGGCGCGCTGTCGGTGCCGAGAAAAAAACGGTCGCTGCCCGAGGTGGCTGCGGCCACCAACGCCTGCCGGTGCAGTTCGCGTTTGAGCACCGGCAAACAGTAATGGTGCGGGCTCAAACCCGCTGCCCCACGCGCATTCATGAACAGCGCATTGCGGTTGTAAAGCAGGTGGTGCGCGGTGATGGTGGCCGCCGTGTGGGCACCGCCTGACGCCACGTACTGCGCGGCTTCGCGGGTGGTGATGTGCTCGAAGACGATCTTCAACTCCGGGAAATCGCGGCGCAGCGGAATCAGTGTGCGGTCGATGAACACCGCTTCGCGGTCGAACACATCGATGTCGGCATCGGTCACCTCGCCGTGGACCAACAGCGGCATGCGCAGGCGCTGCATCGCCGCCAGCGTGGCGTGGCAATGGCGCAGATCGGTGACGCCTGCATCGCTGTTCGTCGTCGCACCGGCCGGGTACAGCTTGACCGCAACGACGCCTGCTGCGTGCGCCCGCGCAATCTCGTCGGCGGGCAACGCGTCGGTCAAATACAGCGTCATCAGCGGCTCGAACGCCTTGCCCGCAGGCACGGCAGCGCGTATGCGTGCGGCGTACGCCAACGCCTGCGCGGTGGTGGTGACCGGCGGCCGCAAGTTCGGCATCACCACCGCGCGGGCGAACTGACGCGCGGTGTCGGGCAGCACCGCTGCCATCGCAACGCCGTCACGCAGATGCAGGTGCCAGTCGTCGGGGCGGGTGATGGTGATGGTGGTGGTGATGCTGGTCGCAGACGCTGTCATCTGGCAATTTTGCATTGCGTAGCGCGCGCCGCAGGCGTTGCATGAGTCGCAGGTGGTGAGGCCGCGTGAGGGCAGCGCTGAACAAGTCCCTCGCGGACGGCGCGCTCTGTTTTTGGGTGATCTGCGGCGTTGCAAAGCCTCGCCATGGCGAGGCTGAATTTCGCTTCTTCAGCGTTGGTCGCACCTGGTGGGACCGCGCCGGGTTCCCACGCAGTGACAGCAGCACAAAAAAGCGGCTTGCGTGCTGCCACGCGTTGCCGGCCCTTGTGCGAGGCGGCAGGCGAGACCGCAGTTTCGGCGTGACCAAAGTGACCCGCCCGCCGGGGCGCAACCCGGCGCGGTGCCGCGCATTTCAGCAGCGTAGCCAGCGCGCCAACTCATTGCGCAACTCCACCAACGCCACCGGCTTGGTCAGGTAACCGGCCATGCCGGCGGCCATACACAGCTCGCGGTCTTGCGGCGTCGCGTGGGCGGTCAGCGCGATGATCGGAAAGGTCGGCAGCACGCCGCGTTGTTGCAAGGCACGCAGCTGGCGGGTGGCCTCCAGGCCGTCGACACCGGGCATCTGCAAATCCATCAACACCAGCGCGGGTGCGCGGTCGCGGCAGGCGGTGATGGCGGCACCGCCGTCTTCGGCGAGGCGGCTGCGCAGGCCGAGCACCGAGATCATTTCGCAGACGATGACTTGGTTGACCGGGTTGTCTTCGACCACCAGCACGTCCGCAGCCGGCGGCGCGTCGGCGGCGAGCCCACCCAGTCCGCTGATGCCGTTGAACGCGCTGAGCGCACTGAAGCCCGACGCCGCAGCGTCCACCGCGGTGCTGACCGAGGTCAGCAAATCGAGCAGCGCGGTCGGCGTCACTGGTGCGAACACCAACGGCATGCGGGCCAGTCGCGCAGCCGCCTCCAGCGGGGGCTCGTTCCAATCGGGGCGCACCAGCAGCGCGATGTGGGTGTGTGGCAGTGCGTGGCGCAAGCTGGTCAGATCGGTGGTCTGGTCGAGCGCCGAGCCCGCCACGAGCACCAGGTTGGGCAGGTGGTTGGCGTGTTGGGCGCGGTCGATCAGGGCTTCGAGTTCGGCCACCACATCGCAACCCCAGCCCAGCCGGTGCAGGCGGCGCTGCAGTGACTGCGCCGGTGCGGTGCGGGTGTGCACCAGCCAGGCGTGACCGGGTGGCGGCAAACCCGCGCCCGGCTGCACGCCGGGCTGCACGCGCAGCGGCAATTCGAGCGTGAAGCTGGAACCCCGGCCGGGCGCGGTGTCCAGGCTCAAGGTGCCGCCTGCGGATTGCGCCAAGCCGCGCGCAATCGACAAGCCGAGGCCGGTGCCGCCATGGCGGCGTGCCAGGCTGTCGTCGCCTTGCACAAAGGGCTGAAAAATGCGCGCGGCCACCTCGGCGCTCATGCCGCCGCCGGTGTCACGCACCACGATGCGCGCCACGCACCGGCCCGCGCCGGTGTCGTCCATGTGGGTGACCAATTCGACGTGGCCTTGCTCGGTGTACTTGACCGCGTTGGACAACAGATTGGTGACGATTTGCTGCACCCGCTGGCTGTCGCCGACCACCCGGCTGATGTGGCCGATGTGGTCGTAGGTCAGCCCCAGGCCTTTGGCGCGCACCGACGGCATGATCGCGCGCATGGTTTCTGTCAACGCGTCGCACAGGTCGAACGGTTCTTCGACCGGCGGCAGCGCGCCGGCCGACAGCCGCGAAAAATCGAGCACGTCATTGATGATGCCGAGCAGGTTGCGGCCCGATTGCAGCGCCAGTTTCAGGTAGCGCTTTTGGTGGGTGCTGGTGGCGTCGCGCAACGCCAGTTCGTTCAAACCCAGCACGCCGTTCAGCGGGGTGCGTATTTCGTGGCTCATGTGGGCCAGGAAAGTCGACTTGGCTTCGTTCGCACGCTCGGCGTGTTCGCGCTGGCGTTCGGCCTCGGCCAGCGCCGACTCGAGCCGCGCGGTGCGTTCGTCGATCAATGCTTCCAGGTGCTGGCGCTGTTGATCGATGTCGAGGCGCGCCACGGTGTGCTCGTGCGTGTCGATCAACATGCCCGTCATGCGCAAGCGACCGCGGCCATCGAACTCAGACCGCCCGCGCGCACGAAACCAGCGAAAACTGCCGTCGCGGTGGCGCAGCCGGTAGCTCGATTCCCAGCCTCCGGGGCCGGAACTCGCGGTCGTGAGTTGGGCTTGCAACTGCGCCCGGTCGTCGGGGTGCACCCAACTGAAATACACCTCGCGCGCTGGCGCAGGCGTGCCGCGCGGGTAGCCGAGCAGTGTGCAGATGCGGTCGCTGACAAAAAAATCATCGACGCCTGCGGTGCGCTCGAAGTGCGCCTCGGACGACGCTTCCACCGCGCGGTCGATGCGCGCGGCCGCCGCTTCAAGCCGCAGCTGCGTCAGCTTTTCCGCGTGCACCTCACGCAGCACACCGGCCAGGTAGTCGGGTCGACCGCGTGCATCGAGCAGCACCCGCGCGCTGCAACGCCACCAGCGCGCCTCACCGTCGGCGTGTTGCAGCCGCACATCCAGTGTGAAGCCGGCGTGCTGGCGCAACGCTTCGGTGCAGGCGTCTTCGATACGCACGCGGTCTTCGGGCGGGCAGCGCAAAAACGGTGAGTCGTCGCTGGGCGCATGCGGCAAATCACTCGGGCTGGTCGGCGGGCCACTGGCGTCGAATGCGCCGCTATCGGTGTCCAGCTCGATGTCCGCGCACCAGCCCAGCAGCTGCTGCAAGCCGGGCGCGCACCACCAGTGGCCGGTGGCAAGTTGCTGCTCCCAGGCCACCGCATCAGAGGCGAGCGATTGCCGCTGCGCGCGCAGCAGATCAATGGCGTCGGTGCCCCCGGTCAAGGCGGCTCGGCCAGGCAACGCTGCCGGGGCAGTCAACGCAGAAGCACGGGGATGGGTCATCGGGATCGACTCGCAGACTGGCCTGGAAGGTTCGAACAGCGCAGGCGGCGTCGCACGGTTGGTAACCGTTGGTTTTGCCACCAGATGCGCCGCGTGGCAATCCAATTTATGCAACCAGTTGATAACGCGCCGCGGTTGCAGGGTCATGCCCGCCGCCTGTGTCGGACACCAGCGGCCTCCTAAAATTCCGTGTTTTTGCTGCGGTTGCAGCCAGAAAGCAGACGCATGTCGCAAGGTAGTCAGCGCAATAGCCCGCGTGAAAAAAAATCCAGCACGCCCACCGGGCTGATTCGAATTCGCGGTGCGCGCCAGCACAACCTGAAAAACATCGACCTCGACCTGCGCACCGGCGAGATGACGGTGGTCACCGGGCCCAGCGGCTCGGGTAAATCGAGCCTGGTGTTCGACACGCTGTACGCCGAAGGCCAACGGCGCTATGTAGAAACCTTCAGCGCCTATGCGCGGCAGTTTCTCGACCGCATGGACCGCCCGGCGGTCGACCGCATCGACGGCGTGCCGCCAGCGATTGCCATCGATCAGACCAATCCGGTGCGCACCTCGCGCAGCACGGTCGGCACGATGACCGAGTTGAACGACCACCTGAAGCTGCTGTTTGCGCGCGGCGCAGCGTTGTTCGACCGCCAAACTGCCCAGCCAGTGCGCCACGACACGCCCGAGACGATTTACGCCGAGCTGATGGCGCGCACGCTGGCATCAGACCCGCGATTGGTGCTGACGTTTCCGGTCGAGCTGCCGGGCTCGGTGACGCCAGCAGAAGTCGAGCAATGGTTGTCGGCCAGCGGCTTCACCCGCGTGCAAGCTGAACGCGAAGTCACCACACCCACTGGCGCGCGCAAAGTGCTCGATGTGGTGGCCGATCGGTTTCGGATTCAAGGCACGGAGAAGGTGCGTGCGGTGGAAGCGATTGAGTTGGCGTTGAAGCGGGGTGGCGGACGGGTCAATGTGTACGCGCTCGGCGGGCCTTCGACAGGCTCAGGCCGAACGGAGGGAGACGCGCTCGGCCCGCCTTCGACAAGCTCAGGCCGAACGGAGGGTGGGGTGGCTGGCCCGGCCCTGGATCTCCCCGCTCGAACGGAATTACCCCACCCCGTTCGGATGGAGCTTCCTCACCCCGTTCGGGCTGAGCTTGTCGAAGTCCCTCCCGACACCCACGCCGTTTGGCGCTTTTCTACCGGTCTGCATTGCCCCGACAGCGATTTGCGCTACGCCGATCCGCAGCCGGCACTGTTCAGCTTCAACTCGGCGATGGGCGCGTGCGACACCTGCCGTGGCTTCGGCCGCGTCATCGGGGTCGACTACGACCTGGTGATTCCCGACCACCGCAAAACGCTGCGTTCGGGCGCGATCAAAACCCTGCAAACCCCGGCATGGCAAGACAACCAGGACGACTTGCTGAAGTACGCCGCCGAGGCCGGCATACCGCGCGACACGCCGTGGTCGCAGCTCACCGAGGCGCAGCGCGACTTCGTCATTCACGGGTCGCCGCAATGGAAAGGCCGCTGGAATCACCAGTGGTACGGCGTCAAGCGCTTCTTCGAATACCTGGAGAGCAAGGCCTACAAGATGCACATCCGGGTGCTGCTGTCGAAGTACCGCAGCTACACGCCCTGCCATGTGTGCGGCGGCGCGCGGCTGAAGACCGAGGCGCTGCTGTGGCGCCTGGGCACGAAGGCCGATGCCGATGCGGTGCTGGCGCCGGGCAAGCGCTTCCTGCCGGTTGGCACCGGCTGGCGCCGCGAGCAACTTGAAGCGCTGCCGGGCCTGACGGTGCATGACCTGATGCTGGTGCCTCTCGATCGCCTGCACCGCTTCTTCGACCAGCTCAGCCTGCCGAGCACGATGCTCGACGACGCATTGAAGCTGCTGCAGGGCGAGATCCGCACCCGGCTGCAATACCTCGGCGATGTCGGCATCGGCTACCTCACGCTCGACCGGCAGAGCCGTACCTTGAGCGGCGGCGAGGTGCAGCGCATCAACCTGACGACGGCCCTCGGCACCTCGCTCGTCAACCCCATGTTCGTGCTCGACGAGCCGAGCATCGGCCTGCACCCGCGCGACATGAGCCGCATCGTCGAGGCGATGCTGCGCCTGCGCGACGCCGGCAACACGCTGGTGGTGGTGGAACACGACCCGGCGGTGATGCTGGCTGCCGATCGCCTCATCGACATGGGCCCGGGCCCGGGTGAACGCGGCGGCCAGATCGTGTTCGACGGCACGCCGGCCGACATCCGCAAGGCCGACACCCTGACCGGCGCGTACCTCGGCGCGCGCAAGACGGTCACGATGGGCATCAAGCGCCTGGTCGGGCCGGCGA
>JAYUGJ010000048.1:0-26101 GCA_043738425.1 Burkholderiales bacterium | reverse complement strand
CATGCGCGAAGCGAAGGTTTGACGCTGGTGACCAATAACTTGCGCGAATTTGAGCGGGTGGACGCTTTGCAAGTGGAGAACTGGGCAGCAGGTGGTTTTCTGGCGCCGCAGGCCAGAGCCTGAATGCACCTGCGAACTTGAACGAAGCTCTGCATAACGCGATCTCGTCTTTCGAACTCGCATTCATTTTTCTGCAAAACACTCGTCAGGATCCACACTGCTTGAAATTTACGTCACCAGGCAGGTAAAAAGTTAAAATCACAGCCCGCCTCTTCCCTATAAAAAGCCATTATTCGAAAACAAACCATGCCAAACCAAACCATCATCCCCATCGTCATGAACCCCCGCAGCAAGAACATCACCGAGGGCAAATCGCGCGCGCCGAACCGCTCGATGTACTACGCCATGGGCTATGAGGCGGACGACTTCAAGAAGCCGATGATTGGCGTGGCCAATGGGCACAGCACCATCACGCCGTGCAACAGCGGTTTGCAAAAGCTGGCTGATGCCGCCATCAACGCGATTGAAGCAGCCGGCGGCAATGCGCAGGTGTTCGGCACGCCGACGATTTCTGACGGCATGGCGATGGGCACCGAGGGCATGAAGTATTCGCTCGTCAGCCGCGAAGTGATTTCCGACTGCATCGAGACCTGCGTGCAGGGCCAGTGGATGGACGGCGTGCTGGTGGTCGGCGGCTGCGACAAAAATATGCCCGGCGGAATGATGGGCATGCTGCGCGCCAACGTGCCGGCTATCTATGTCTACGGCGGCACCATCTTGCCGGGTAAATACAAAGGCCAGGACTTGAACATCGTCAGCGTGTTCGAGGCGGTCGGCCAGTTCAGCGCGGGCAACATGAGCGAGGAAGACTTCGGCGAAATCGAGCGGCGCGCGATTCCCGGCAGCGGCTCGTGTGGCGGCATGTACACCGCCAACACCATGAGTTCGTCGTTCGAGGCACTCGGCATGAGCCTGCCGTATTCGTCGACGATGGCGAACCCGCACGACGAAATTGCGCAGTGCGCCGCCGATGCTGCGCGGGTGCTGGTCGACGCGGTTCGCCGCGACCTGAAACCACGCGACATCGTCACCAAAAAATCGATTGAAAACGCGGTGGCGGTCATCATGGCCATCGGCGGCTCGACCAACGCGGTATTGCACTTCCTGGCGATCGCGCATGCGGCGGAAGTCGACTGGACGATCGACGACTTCGAGCGCATCCGCAAACGCGTGCCGGTGTTGTGCGATTTGAAACCGTCGGGCCGCTTCCTGGCGGTTGATTTGCACACCGCTGGCGGCATACCGCAGGTGATGAAAACGCTGCTGGTCGCCGGCTTGCTGCATGGCGACTGCATGACCATCACCGGCAAAACCGTCGCCGAGAACCTGGTGAATATTCCGGCCGCGCCACGGGCCGATCAAAGCGTCATTCGCGCCATCGACAAGCCGATGTACGCCGAAGGCCATCTCGCGATCCTCAAGGGCAACTTGTCGCCCGAAGGTTGCGTCGCAAAAATCACTGGCCTGAAAAATCCGGTCATCACCGGACCTGCGCGTGTGTTCGATGACGAACAGTCGGCGCTGGCGGCCATCATGGCCAAGAAAATCGTTGCCGGTGATGTGATGGTGCTGCGCTACCTCGGCCCCAAAGGCGCGCCCGGCATGCCGGAAATGCTGGCACCGACCGGTGCGTTGATCGGCCAGGGCTTGGGCGAGTCGGTCGGCCTGGTGACCGACGGCCGCTTTTCCGGCGGCACCTGGGGCATGGTGGTCGGGCATGTGGCACCTGAAGCCTATGCAGGCGGCTTGATTGCGCTGGTGCACGAAGGCGATTCGATCACCATCGACGCGCACACCCTGACGTTGAGTTTGAATGTGAGCGACGCTGACATTGCCGCACGCCGAGCCACCTGGAAGGCACCTGCGCCGCGCTACACCCGCGGGGTGCTGGCCAAGTTCGCGCGCAATGCGTCGAGCGCGAGTTCGGGTGCGGTGCTCGACAAGTTCGAGTAATCGGCCGCGTCGGTTGCCGTCGCAGCCGACGCGTTGTCAGCTCGGATAGCGGCCTGGCAGCTGGTCAGCGCTTTTTGCGGCTTTTCTCACCCATGCCCAGCGCATCGAGGTTGGTTTCACGGCGCAGTTTTTTGCGCGCTTCCATCTTGTCGATCTCGCGCCGCTTGGTCCAACCCGACTTGTCAGCAAATGTCCACCACGCGACCGCGGCGGCAAACGGTGCCAGCACCGCCCAGTAAGGCCACAGCGCAATCGGCCCGAACTCCGCCAGCTTCATCACCAGAAACAAAACACCCAAGACAACAAAATACACAATCTGTCTCCTGCTGATTTTTCGCAAGCCACTGCGGAACGTTCTTGCCTCGCACCCACACCTATCGGCGCTGCTGGTCAATGTATCGCACCGCTTGCACCGGTTGACCGCTCCCTCACTTCAATTCGAAAGCGCCGCATGAAATCGATAGTCATACCGTTCGCTTTGCTCGCAGCGATGTGCGGTTCAGCCTGGGCCAGCGCCGATCTGGCGCAGAAAAAAAATTGCATGTCGTGCCACGCAGTCGACACCAAACGAATCGGCCCTGCCTACAAAGACGTGGCCGCCAAGTACGCCGCCACACCCGCTGCCGCTGCGACGCTGGCCGCGAAAGTCATGAAAGGCGGCGGTGGGGTGTGGGGGGTGGTGCCGATGCCGGCCAACCCGCAGGTGTCGGACGCCGAAGCCAAATTGCTAGTGGAGTGGATCCTGACGCAGAAGTAGTCGAAGCTCCGCGCCGCCGCATCGAGCAACGCGCACCGCGGCCATAAAAAAGCCCCTCGTCGAGGGGCTTTTTTGATCCACGCTAGTAAGCCTGACCCAATTGGTCGAGAACCGCCGGGTTTTCCAGCGTGCTGGTGTCTTGGGTGACCGCCTCACCTTTGGCCACCGAGCGCAGCAAGCGCCGCATGATCTTGCCCGAGCGGGTTTTCGGCAGGTTGTCGCCGAAGCGTATGTCTTTCGGCTTGGCTATCGGGCCGATTTCTTTGCCGACCCAATCGCGCAATTGCTTGGCGATGGCTTTGGCTTCATCGCCGGTGGGTCGGGCGCGCTTCAACACCACGAAGGCGCAGATGGCCTCGCCAGTGGTGTCGTCGGGGCGACCGACCACCGCCGCCTCGGCCACCAGGTCGGTGCAACTCACCAGCGCGGACTCGATCTCCATCGTGCCCATGCGGTGACCGGACACATTCAGCACATCGTCCATGCGGCCGGTGATGGTGAAGTTGCCGGTGTGCGCATCGCGGATCGCGCCGTCGCCCGCCAGGTAGTACTTGCCTTTGAAGTCGTCAGGGTAGTAACTCTTCACAAAGCGTTGCGGGTCGCCCCAGATCGTGCGGATCATGCTCGGCCACGGTCGTTTGACGACCAAGATACCGCCCTGCCCGTGCGGCACGTCGTTGCCGGTTTCGTCGACCACCGCCGCCATGATTCCTGGAAACGGCAACGAACACGACCCCGGCACTAAAGACATGGCCCCCGGCAACGGAGTGATGAGGTGGCCGCCGGTTTCGGTTTGCCAGAAGGTGTCGACGATCGGGCAACGTCCGCCGCCGATGTGCTGGTGGTACCACTCCCACGCGGCCGGATTGATCGGCTCACCGACCGAGCCCAAGATGCGCAAGCTGCTCAAGTCGTAGTGTTTCGGATGCGCGGTCGGCGTGGTTTCAGCGGCTTTGATCAGCGAGCGGATCGCGGTGGGCGCGGTGTAAAAAATACTGACTTTGTGGTCCTGGATCATTTTCCAGAAGCGACCCGCATCGGGATAAGTCGGCACCCCTTCGAACATCACTTGCGTGCCGCCCAACGCCAGCGGGCCGTAGGCGATGTAGGTGTGGCCGGTGACCCAGCCGATGTCAGCGGTGCACCAAAAAATGTCGTCTGGTTTCAGATCGAACGTCCATTTGGTGGTCAACATCGCATGCAGCAAAAAGCCGCCGGTGGCGTGTTGCACGCCTTTCGGCTTGCCGGTCGAGCCCGAGGTGTAGAGCAAAAAAAGCGGGTGCTCGGCACCGACCCATTCGGGCTCACAGGTGGTCGGCTGCGCGGCCATGGCGTCGTGCAGCCAGGTATCACGCGGGTGCCAGTCGATCTTGCCACCGGTGCGGCGGTACACGATCACATCGTTGACGGTGTCGCACTGGCCCGACGCCAGCGCCGCGTCGACGATGCTTTTCAACGGCAGCGCTTTACCGCCGCGCAGTTGTTCATCGGCGGTGATCACCATCACCGCGCCGGTATCTTTGATGCGGTCTTGCAGACTTTGCGCCGAGAACCCACCGAACACCACCGAGTGCGTGGCACCGATGCGCGCGCAGGCCTGCATTGCGATCACGCCCTCGACGCTCATCGACATGTAGATGACGACACGGTCGCCTTTTTTGATGCCACGCGCTTTCAACGCATTCGCCAGCTGGCAGGTACGGGCAAGCAATTCGCGGTACGTCAGCGTGTTGACCTCGCCGCCATCGGCCTCGAAAATGATCGCCACTTTGTCGCCCAGCCCGGCGTCGACCTGGCGGTCCAGGCAGTTGTACGAGGCGTTCAGCGTGCCGTCTTCGAACCACTTGAAAAACGGCGCGTCGCTTTCGTCGAGGGTTTGGGTGAAAGGCTTTTTCCAGGCGATCATTTCGCGCGCCAGGCGGGCCCAATAACCGGTGTAGTCGGCCGCCGCTTCGGCGCACAACGCCTCGTATGCCGCCATGCCGGAAACATGCGCGTTGCTCGCCAGTTCGGCTGGCGGATGGTAGGTTTTGTGGTGCGCTGAGTCGCTCATCGTGGTCTCCTGTTTCTGGTTTTTCTGGCTGTTCATGGGTTGGCAACCGGTGCGCTGCCAGCAGGTGTGCGACTCACATCGAGCATCGCATGGGCGCCCGGTTGCGCACGCGGGTTGCGAGCCACGGCCACTTCGCGTCGACAGTAGCCAGACGCTCTTACGAAGTGCTTACTGTGCGCCTGCGCGGCCCCATTTGGCCAGTGAACCGGCCACTAAACTCGAATCGATATTGATCCAGCACAACGGCCCCACGCGGGCGTGTGCGCCAGCGTGGCCAACGTGGTCGACGCTGCCCGTTTGATGACCAGCCGAGTACTGTCCGATGAGCTTGCCCAATCTGCCCCCGCCCCCCGTCCCTACGCCCGGCGCTACCTCAGTTCCCCCGCCCACGCGGGCAACGCAGCCGCTGCGGCCGCTGCCGACTTTGATCTTCGCCAGCCGCTGGCTGCAACTGCCGTTGTATTTGGGCTTGATCCTGGCGCAAGGCGTGTACGTGTATCACTTCTGGGTCGAGCTGATGCACCTGATCGAAGCGGTGTTCGGCAACAAGGAAGCGTTGTCAGCGCTGGTCTCCAGCATCGGTTACCAGCTGCCCGCCATCAAAGACGCAGCCGGACTGGTGATCGGCTATGAGGCACCGAAGCTCAACGAGACGGTGATCATGCTGGTGGTGCTGGCATTGATCGACGTGGTGATGATTTCCAACTTGCTGATCATGGTGATCGTCGGCGGCTACGAAACCTTCGTGTCGCGCATGGGACTGGAAACCCACCCCGATCAGCCTGAGTGGCTGAGCCATGTGAATGCGTCGGTACTGAAGGTGAAGCTGTCGACCGCGATCATCGGCATCAGCTCCATCCACTTGCTGAAGACTTTCATAAGCGCCGCGAACTATTCGGAAAAAGTACTGATGTGGCAAACGCTGATCCACATCACGTTTTTGCTGTCCGCGCTGGCCATTGCCTACACCGACCGGCTGATGTCGGGCGGCGCGCCGCCAAAACCGCACTGACCGCACCGACTGCACCGACCCTACAAAACACACCGACGCTCAGCGGTGCACCCGGCGCGTGGCAGCCAGCATCAACGCCACGCCCGCCAGCGCCGCCAGGATCGAGCCGCCGAGTACGCCCAGCTTGAGCTGGGTATCGAAGCCGGCCGCCATGCCGGCAAACGCCAAGCCGCCGATGAACAGGCTCATCGTGAAGCCGATGCCGCACAGCACGCACACCGCGAAAACCTGCGCCCAGCTGGCCGCGGTGGGCAAGCTGGCACCGAAGCAGCGCACCATCAGCAGCACCGCGCCGAACACACCCACTGCCTTGCCGATGACCAAGCCGAGTGCGATGCCCAGCGGTACCGGCAGCAGCAAGGTGGCCACTGACACACCGTGCAATGAAACGCCCGCATTGGCGAATGCGAACAACGGCAACACGCCGAACACCACCCACGGATGCAGCGCGCGTTCGGTTTTTTGCAACGGTGAGCCACCGGCTGCGTCGCGCAGCGGAATAGCCAGCGCGGTCACGACACCGGCCACCGTCGGGTGCACCCCCGACTTCAGCACGCACAGCCACAGCACCAGCCCGACCGCGATATAGGCCGCAACCGCCACCACACGCAGGCGGTTCAACGCCCACAGCACGGCCGCACACGCAGCCGCCGCAGCCAGCATCAAGGGCGACAAGCTGGTGGTGTAGAAAAAGGCGATTACGGCGATCGCGCCCAGGTCGTCGACGATGGCCACTGCGGTCAGAAAGACTTTTAGCGACAGCGGCACGCGCGGGCCCAGCAGCATCAGCACGCCCAATGCGAATGCGATGTCGGTGGCAGTGGGAATAGCCCAGCCGCGCAGCGCGACCGCATCGGCGCGGTTGATGGCGGCGTAAATCAACGCAGGCACCACCATGCCGCCCAGGGCCGCGGCTGCCGGCAACGCGGCTTTTTTGATGGAAGCCAGTTCACCGACCAGCAACTCGCGCTTGAGCTCCAGCCCGACCAGCAAAAAAAACGCTGCCATCAACAAGTCGTTGATCCATGCATGGCGTGTCAGCGACAGCCCGAGCCATGCGCCCAGCCACGGCAACTCGGCGCGGGCATGCAGCGCATCGACATAAAGCGGTGCCAACGGCGAGTTGCTGACGATCAATGCGAGCAAGGCGGCTGCCGCCAACACCACGCCACCGGTCGATTCGGCGGCGATAAAACGACGCAGACTGTTCAACATGGGGCGCGAATTCGGTTCATTAACATCATTCGCTTGCGCCGCTTTCGGCGTGCTTTGCCACGAGACATTCCGTATGACCATCATCCGCCACGACGACCTCGTCGAATCGATTGCCGCTGCGCTGCAATACATCAGCTACTACCACCCGGCCGATTACATCGCGCACTTGGCGCGCGCCTACGCGGTGGAACAAAGCCCGGCTGCCAAAGACGCGATTGCGCAAATCCTGACCAACTCGAAGATGTGCGCCGAAGGCCGCCGCCCGATTTGCCAGGACACCGGCATCGTCAACGTGTTCTTGAAAATCGGCATGGACGTGCGTTTCGAGGGCTTCAGCGGCAGCATCGAAGACGCCATCAACGCCGGCGTGCGACGCGGCTATCTGAACACCGACAACTTGCTGCGCGCCAGCATCGTGGCCGACCCGCACTTCGAGCGCAAAAATACCAAAGACAACACGCCCGCGGTGGTGCACATGACGGTGGTGCCGGGCAACACGGTCGACGTGCAGGTGGCAGCCAAAGGCGGCGGCAGTGAGAACAAAAGCAAGTTCGTGATGCTCAACCCGAGCGACAGCCTGGTCGATTGGGTGATGAAAACCGTGCCGACGATGGGTGCCGGTTGGTGCCCGCCGGGCATGCTCGGGATCGGCATCGGCGGCACCGCCGAGAAAGCCATGTTGATGGCCAAAGAAGTGCTGATGGACCCGATCGATATGTACGAATTGAAAGCGCGCGGCCCGAGCAACAAGACCGAGAAATTGCGCATCCAGTTGTGCGACCAGATCAACGGCTTGGGCATCGGCGCGCAGGGCCTGGGCGGGCTGACCACCGTGCTCGATGTGAAGATTGCGATGTACCCGACCCACGCCGCCAGCAAGCCGGTGGCGATGATCCCGAACTGCGCCGCCACCCGCCATGCGCACTTCGTGCTCGACGGTTCGGGCCCGGCCTACATCGACCCGCCGAGCCTCGACTTGTGGCCCGACGTGCATTGGCAACCCGACTACAACAAGAGCAAAAAAGTCGACCTGAACATGCTGACCAAAGCCGAGGTGGCGAGCTGGAAACCGGGCGACACGCTGCTGCTGTCGGGCAAGATGCTGACCGGCCGCGACGCGGCCCACAAACGCATTCAAGACATGCTGGCAAAGGGTGAAAAGCTGCCGGTCAGTTTCAAAGACCGGGTGATTTACTACGTCGGCCCGGTCGACCCGGTGCGCGATGAGGTGGTCGGCCCAGCGGGCCCGACTACCGCCACGCGTATGGACAAATTTACCGAAATGATGCTGGCCGAAACCGGGCTGATCGGCATGATCGGCAAGGCCGAACGCGGGCCGACCGGCATCGCCGCGATCAAAAAACACCAAAGCGCTTACCTGATGGCAGTGGGCGGCGCGGCTTACTTGGTAAGCAAAGCGATACGCCACGCCGAGGTGGTCGGCTTCGCGGATTTGGGCATGGAAGCGATTTACGAATTCGATATCGCCGACATGCCCGTCACGGTGGCGGTCGACAGCAATGGCGTTTCTGTGCACGACACCGGGCCCAAGGAGTGGCAGGCAAAGATCGGCAAGATACCGGTGTCGACGCTCTAGCGCTTTTTTTCAACGCCACCACAGCCACAGCAACAGCGCGCCTACCGCCACTATCGACACCGGTGACGATGGCCGCCAGGTTCGCCAATCGAAGTAGTCGATTTCCTGCTGCACGCCCAACTTCCAGGGCCGCACCAGGTGCCGGAAAAACGCAGTAGAGCCGTAGCCGCGTTGGCGCCGCAACCGCTCGCCGAGCGGTTGCGGGCCCGGCGCGCGCATGCGCTGCAGCTGCGGTTCAATCACTGCCAACATCGGCAGCGCGTCGGCCAGTGACGGGGCTACCACCGCATGACCACAACGGTCGCACACGGTGTTCAACGTCGGGTCCACCGTATCGCCGCATCCTCGACACGACCACCGCAGCATCTGCGCGTCATCGGCCGGCAGTGGCAACGCATGCCGCACCATCACCGAGGCCATCAACCGCTTGAAATCCAGCACCACCAGCGGACTGGCGCAATGGCTGCAATGGTCGGCTCGCTCGGCTCGGTCAGCTCGGTCGCCGCCGATGGCCGCGCCGCAGCTCAGGCAAGTTATGTCGCGGCCTTCGGCTTGCAGCGCAGCGCGGTCGCGCGGGCCCAGCGGGCGAACCAAACCGCGCTCGGCCAGCAGCAGCGCAAACGTTTGAAAGTAGCCGTGCTTGTTCGGACATTCGTGCGCCGCCGTGCGGCCGAAACGGGTCAGGTTGCGTACCGGGTGCAACTGGCTGGCACACCGCGGGCACGCCAGCGGCAACTGCAACGTCTGGGTGAGGCCGGTGGTCGAATCTGCGTGGATGCGGCGCAGCAACGTGATCCAGCCCAGGCCGGATAAGCGCACCGACTCCAGGTCGTCGATCCATAGCAAATTGCAGTGCGCGCAGGTGTCGATCTCAATCGATTGGCCGTAGTTGCCTTCCAACGCCACGGGGACCATCGGTTGCTTGCAATGGGTGCATATCAGGTGCGCAGCGGGCATGGGGTTCGGGTGGCGGGCTTCGGTGTCGAGCTTCGGTGTGGAGCTTGTGTGTGAATGAGGAGCTAGCGCAGCGGCGTGTCGGCATCGCTGCCCAATGGCTCAAGGTCACCACTGCGCATGCACAACCAACATCACTGAGAAGCGAACGATGCGTCAGTTGGGCTGCGGCGGGCGCGGACGCATGTTGACGCCGGGTGCCAGCGGTGGTGGCGGTGGGCGCACTGCGGTTTCACCTACCCGCGGCTGCTCGGGCCACCGATCCAGTTCGGCGTTCGGTGGGTAGTGGCGATGTCGATAAGGCGGTTGCGGCCGCCAGTGCCCTGGCTCGGTCGCGTAGTCAGGCGAATACCGCCCCCGGTAACGCTGTGCGGCCCAATCGTGTTCACGTTCACGTTCGCGTTCGGCACGCAGTGCGTCGGCGGTTTGCCAACGCAGCTGTTCAGCCAGCAGTGCGTTGTGCTGTTGCTGCTGCACTTCGATCGAGCGTTGGATGCGCTCAGTCACTTGTTCGCTGCGCGCACGGCTGGCCTCGAGGCGTGCTGCGGCCGCCTGCGCATCTTCCGGCTCGACCGCCCAGCGCCGCTGCGTGGGCACGCCGGCAACCGGTCGATCGGTGAGCAGCACCCGGCCATCGGCACCGCGTTGTTGGTAGATCACGCGCGGCGCGTCGCTCGTTGATGCGAGCCCGGCCGGCGTGGCGGCCGACGCCGCGCCAGCTGCGCCCTGCGGTGGCGCGCACCAGGTCGCGCTGCATAGCGGGAGCCAAAGTACGCCAATCCAACGCGGCGAAAAACGAGATTTCATAACCCCCGTTCTAGCAGTAAACCGCAGGCCACGGACGCCCCGCAGTTACGATAAATCGATGACGACTGCACAGCGACAGCACTTCGACTCGACGCATTCGCTTCGGCTGTGCGGCGTTTTGGCGGTGCCTGGTGAAACGGGTGCGCTGTGATCCATTGGCTGCACCGCGCCGAAGACCCGCTGCCCGCAACCCACCTTGCGCTGCCGCAGGGCTCTGACGCCCCCGGCTTGTTGGCCGCCGGTGGTGGGCTGGGCGTCGCACGTCTGACCGAGGCGTACACAAAAGGCGTGTTCCCTTGGTACAGCGAAGGCGAACCGGTGCTGTGGTGGTCACCCGACCCGCGCATGGTGCTGTGGGTCGATGAGTTCAAGCTGAACCGGTCACTGCGCAAAACCATCGTCCAGTTCGCCCGCTCGCCCAGTTGCGAGGTGCGCATCGACAGCGCTTTCGCGGCCGTCATCGGTGCATGTTCGGCGACACCGCGTGCAGGCCAAAGCGGCACCTGGATCGTCGCCGACATGGTGCAGGCGTACACCCGCTGGCATGCGGCGGGCGCGGCGCACAGCGTCGAGGTGTGGGCCGATGGCGAACTGGTCGGCGGTCTGTATGGCATCGGCATCGGTCGCATGTTTTTCGGCGAGTCGATGTTCTCGCACCGCACCGACGCCTCGAAGATCGCGCTGGCTGCGCTGGTGTGCTTTTGTCGCGCGAACGGCATCGACCTGATCGACTGCCAACAACGCACCGCACACCTGGCTTCACTCGGTGCGCGCGAGGTGTCGCGAAGCGTGTTTGAAGCCGCGATTTCTGAGCGCACTGCGGCCGCCGCCGTGACCCCGTGGATTTATCATCAGCGCCTCTGGGCACAGCTGCAACGGCCCAGCGCGATTCGAGTTTGCGCAGACGAAAGCCCGCCGTGACGCACCCCCAAGAGCTGCCGCTCGATACCCTTCAGTTCTATTCCACCGCGCCCTACCCGTGCAGTTATTTGAAAGGCCGCATGGCGCGCTCACAGGTGGCCACGCCCAGCCATGTGATCCAGTCCGACGTGTACTCGGGTCTGGTGACCAGCGGCTTCCGGCGCAGCGGCATGTTCACCTACCGCCCGCACTGCGACAACTGCAATGCGTGCGTTCCGTTGCGGGTGCCTGCGGCGACTTTTGATGCCACGCGCAGCCAGCGTCGCGCCTGGAAAGCGCATGGCAATTTACAGGCGCGGGTGCTGCACCTGGGCTTTGTGCAAGAGCACTACCAACTGTTCTTGCGCTACCAGTCGGGTCGCCACGCCGGTGGCGGCATGGACCACGACAGCATCGACCAGTACACCCAGTTTTTGCTGCAAAGCCGAGTCAACTCGCGGTTGGTCGAGTTTCGCGAACCCGCCGCCGCGGACTCGCGCAGCGGCCTCGGCGTACTGAAAATGGTGTCGATACTGGATGTGTTGAACGATGGCCTGTCGGCGGTCTACACCTTCTATGAACCCGAGGAAAACACCAGCTACGGCACCTACAACATCTTGTGGCAAATAGACCAGGCCAAGCTGATGAAGTTGCCGTATCTATACCTCGGCTACTGGATCGGGGCCAGCCAAAAAATGGCCTACAAAGCGCAATTCCGACCGAATCAGCATTTGATCGGCGGCCGCTGGATAAACGAAGCGGCGAGCGCGCCCAACGCGGTCATCAAACCGCCCGCACCGCGCAGTTGATTTTTCGGCGCAGTTGCCGACAACCCTGGGGTAGCCGAGCTGTCTTTCGGCCTCAGGAGTGAACTCGGTGACATACCAACTGCGAGCCGCAGGGGAATTCGAGATCGTTGCCACGGCAAGCGACAGCGCAGCGGGCGGCTACGTGGCAGGCGTCGAGGTGCGCAGCGCAGCGTCGCCGACTGGCTCGCCCCAGGTGGTGTTTGCCGATGCCAACCTGTCGAACGGGTTTTGCTTTGCGACATCGGCCGATGCGCTGACACACGCACTGGATGTCGGTCACCGGGTGGTGCGCCAGCGCAGCGCCAGCAAGGCGGCCTGACGCCGTCTGCGATCCGCGCTGCGCGACATCGCGACACCGCCACTGGTGAACCACTCGCGTGGGAGAATCCGAGTCCTTTTTCACTGCCACAGATCATGACCATGGACGCCCTCAAACCCTTGCGCTGCCTCGATATCAACAACGCGGTGCTGTCTGACGACAAGTCGGCCGTGCTGTTGGAATTGGTGATGGAAAACGGCCAGCTGTTTCCGTTGGAGCTGGAACAAGACGGTGTCGATTTGATGGCACGCGGTCTGTTGATGTCGGCCCACGCCATGGGCGTCAGCCAGGCCGGCCGACCTGAGCTGGGGCTGATCGCACCGAGCTCGGCGATTCAGGTCGAAGCGCACGAAGTCATCGTGCGTGCCCAGGCTGATGGCCCGGTGATGATGCTGCGCGTCGGCTCGCTCGACCTGACGGTGAAGCTGCCGAATCAGATATTGGCCAGTGCGTTGGCCAACGCACTGCACGGCCCGAAAAACTGATTAGCCCGGTGGGCACGCTGCACCGCGCCGACGACGAATTGGCGGCCGATTTGGTGGTGGCGCACACGCTGGCCTGGGTCGACCGCGCCGTGATTGGCTTGAACCTGTGCCCGTTCGCCCGCGCGGTGCGGGTCAAAAGCCAGTTGCGCTGCGTGGTCAGCAACGCCTGCGATACCGAGGTCTTGCTGCGCACTTTGTGCGCCGAAGCGCAACGGCTGCTGGACAGCGAACCTGCGCAAGGCGACACCACGCTGCTGGTGCATCCCCAGGTGCTTGCCGACTTCGCCGACCACAACGATTTTCTCGATGCAGCCGAGGCGGCGTTGTTTGAAATGGGCTGCGACGGCGTGCTCCAACTGGCGAGTTTTCACCCCGACTACCAGTTCGCCGACACCGAGCGCGACGACGTGACGAACGCCACCAACCGGTCGCCGTATCCGACGCTGCATTTGCTGCGCGAGGCCAGCGTGGACCGCGCGGTGGAAGCGTTTCCCGAGACGGAGTCGATCTTCGAGACCAACATCGCAACGATGCAATCGCTGGGCCATGCGGGCTGGCAGTCGTTGCAGGCGCGCTGTCAACGCGACGCCGCAGATGCAGTCGACGCGGCCGCACGGTCAGCGCCCACCGCCAGCACACCCGCTGCGCTGTAGGCCCCGACTGACAGGCCCACGCGGCTTGCGGTGATGGCTGTCAGCGGCTGCGGCGCGCATCGTGGAACCTCAACGGGGCCCGAACCTGGCTCTGATCTTGGAGATTCGCATGAACGTTTCCCATCGCCACCCGCGCTTGTTTTCGTCGACCGCGGCGTGGTTGCTGATCGCCTGCGCTGCGGGATGCAGCAATTTGAGCCAACGCGATAAAAACACCGCCATCGGAGCCGGCGTCGGCGCGGCAGCAGGTGCCATCCTGACGGGCGGTGGCGCTGCGGGCACGGTGGGTGGTGCGGCCGTCGGCGGCGTGATCGGTAACCAGGTCGACCCGAAGAAAAAGTGACGCCGCACCGCGCGTGCGGCCGGCGTTCTCAGCCCGCTTTTAGCCCGCTCCCAGCGGCTTGAACAACTCGTCGAAGTCTTGCGCGGTCAGCGCGGCCGTGCCAGCCACGCCGGACAGCAGCGAATCGGCCAGCCCGGCCTTGCGTGCCTGCAACTCGAGCATTTTTTCTTCGACCGTGCCGCTGGCCACCAGCTTGTAGACGAACACCGGCCTGCCCTGGCCGATGCGGTAAGCGCGGTCGATGGCCTGCTGCTCGACGGCCGGGTTCCACCACGGGTCATACAAGATCACGGTGTCGGCAGCGGTCAGGTTCAGGCCTACACCGCCGGCTTTCAAGCTGATCAAAAAAATCGGCACCGTGCCTTCCTGGAACGCTTGCACCATCGCCCCGCGGTTCACCGTGTCGCCGGTCAGCTTCAGGTAATCGAGCTTCAAGTGCACCAGCTCGGGCTCGATGAGCGCAAGCATTTCGGTGAACTGCGAAAAAACCAGAATGCGCCGCCCGTCTTCGACCAGCGTGGGCAGCAAATCGCGCAGCAAATCGAGCTTGGCCGACGGCGCAACCGATGCGCTGGTGTGTCGTTGCGGTGAGGTTTTTTCATCAGTCGACGCGAACCCGTCGCGCTCGAGTGGTACCGCCTTCGACTTCAGCAAACGCGGGTCGCAGCACACCTGGCGCAGCTTCAACAGCGCATCGAGCACCACGATCTGGCTGCGCGCCAGGCCTTGTTTGGCGATGGCTTCGCGCAGCTTGCTGTCCATCGTGGCGCGCACCGTCTCGTACAAATCGCGCTGTGTGCCGTCGAGTTCCACGCGCAACAACGTCTCGGTTTTTTCGGGTAGGTCTTGCGCGACCTGCAGCTTGGTGCGCCGCAAGATGAACGGCCGCACCCGCCGCGCCAGCTGCTCGGCGTGCTGCATTTCCTGGCGCTTTTCAATTGGGTTGCGGTAGTGCTCGCGGAACTGCAGCTCGCTGCCGAGCAGGCCGGGGCTGACGAAATCCATCAGGCTCCACAACTCGCCCAAGTGGTTTTCCAGGGGAGTGCCCGACAGGCACAAGCGGTGCCGCGCGTTCAGCGCTTTCAATGCCAGCGTGGCCTGGCTGCGGCTGTTTTTAATGCGCTGCGCTTCATCGAGCACCAGATAGTGCCAACCGTGGCCGGCCAGCACATCCATGTCGCGCACCGCAAGTGGGTAGCTGGTGACCACCACATGCGCGGCGGCGATGTTCTTGAATTGCTGCGCGCGCAACTTGCCGTGCAGCACCAGCATACGCAACTGCGGCGTGAAACGGCTGGCCTCGGCCTGCCAGTTTTCCAGCAGGCTGGTCGGCACCACCACCAAGCTCGGCCGGTCGAGTCGGCCGGCGTCGAGTTCGGCTTGCAGCAACGCCAGCGTTTGCAGGGTTTTGCCCAGCCCCATGTCGTCGGCCAGCACGCCGCCAAAACCGGCGCGGCGTAAAAAGTCCATCCACGCCAGGCCGTCCAGTTGATACGGCCGCAACTGCGCATTCACATGGGGCGACACCGCCACCGCCGGCAAGCCTTCGCCCAGACGCAGCGAGCGCAGTTGCGCAATCAACTGGTCAACTGCAGGCGGCACCCGCATCGCCAGCCCGCCCGACAAATTTTCAATCGCACCCAGCTCGAAGCGCGATACCCGCGGCTCACCGGCGGTAAAGCCGCTGGTGTTGAAGACGCCGCGCAGCCACGCCACCAGGGGTGCCACCCGCGCCACCGGCAAGCGCAACAACCGCTCGCGGCGCAACGTGCGTGCGTGGCGCGGTGCACCGGGACCGGCACCGGCACCGGCGGCCGGTGGCGTGTCGTCGGGCCACGGCAACAGCACCTCGCCCGTCGGGTCGCGCAGCGAGGCTTCGAGCTTCAACCAACCGGCCTGGACCAAACCGATCAACAGCGGCACCAGGTCGACCTGCACGCCACCCACGTTGACCTTCAACCCGATGCGAAACCAGTCGGTACCGCCTTCGGTGGCCTCGTCGAGGTTGAGCTCGAAGTCGTCGGCCTCGAACACTTCGAACGGGAAGTCATCGGCGCGTTCGATGCGCCAACCGGCAGCTTGCAGCGCGGGCACATGGCGGCTCAGGATCAGTGGCCACAGCTCACGCGCGTTCGGCACCAGCATCAGCAAACCGTCTTCGAGCGCCGGTGGCAGCGCGGCCGCTTGCAGCCGGCCGGCTTTCAGCGACGCCATGCGGTCGAGCGCGAACGCAGCAACCCGGCTCCACGGCCGCAGCTCGACCTGTTCGAACAACATGCGCATGGCTTCAGCCTCGGCCTGGGCATGGCGCTTGAAGCGCGTCAATTGCGTGCGCCCCGGCCGCGCTTGATCGGGTTGTTCAATGAAGGCAACGTCGGACGCACCGGCCGGAAAATTGAAATCGACGGTGGCCGTTTTGGCCTGGCTTCCCTGCCCTGCCAGCTGGTAGCGCAGCACCAACTGCGCGGCCGCCTGGCGCAGCGGCTGACCCGCAGGCGGCGGACGCTGGTGGCCTTCGAGCCAGGTTTCCGACGGCACGTTCGGGCAGGTCAGCAGGCGCAGCACCGGCTGCAGCGTGAGTTGCCCCAGCTCTTGCAACGGCTGCGCATGTTGGTCGGGCAGCGGCAGCACCACCTGGTGCGCCAACGCCAGCGTGCGCAGCCGCGCCACCAGCGCGGGCAGCGCCGCATTCGGCACCGCAGGCATGCCGGCCAGCCAGCGAATCGTGGCCAGCGTGAGGCCGCTCGACGACACGTCGGCGGGCCGCACCGTCGGCAGGCCCGCCTCGTCCGGCACGAACACATGCGGCTCGGGCAGCAACACCAGCACCGGTGCAGGCACTGCGGTGGCGGGCCGCGATATGACCGCTTGCGGGCTCGGCTGCGTTTGCGATTCGGCCGCCGGCTCCGTTGGCAGCGCCGGATCAATCGCCAGTGCGGCTACTGGCGTGGCGATCACTAGCAGATCGCCGCCTTCTGGCGCGCTTGATCCATGCGCTGCTCCATTCGCCAGTCCATGGGCCGATTCATCTGCCAGCGCGTTCGACAAGCCGTTCGACAAGCCATCGGCCAGCCCATCGAACACTGCGTTCGGTTCGGTGTCGGTGGCGATCATTTCCCATCGCGTCAGCCAGCGCCCTGCCGCATCGGCATGCCAGCGCAGGCGCAGCGGCAAAGCGTCGGGCACCCAGCGCAATGCGCTGCCGGGTGCCGCGTCTGGCGGCGCAGGCTCGGGGCCGACCAACCAACACGTATTGGCTTGCACCATTTGTTGCAGAACGGCGGCTGCGCCGCGGCCATGCAGCGATACCGGTGCCGGCGCAGCCACCGAACCGGGCTGCAATGTGAGGGGCAACAGCGCGGCCAGCAGCGACTCGTCGGCCGCGGTCAGGTACGCCGGCCGCGTGCGCAACATGTCGGACACCGACGGCCCGTGCGCGCGGTGCTGGGTGATCTCGCCGTTGCGCCTCGGGCTGCCCATGTGCAGCGTCAACAGCAACCGCGATTGCGATGCCCGCAGCATGTACATCAAGCGCTTGGTCGGCGACTGCATGCGCGGCCCGCCCGCCGGGCCGCGGTTGTCGATCGGGGTGCCGTTGTCGAATGCCACGTCGGCACTGCCCAACCACGATTCCAGCGCATACGGCAGCAGCGTGGGCCCGCCGACCGATTCAGCACCGTCGACCGCCGAAGCGCCAAAGCCGTTCTCACGCACCAGCCCGTTGGCCGACGGTTTGACGAAATTGGCCCGCGCGGTTGGCAGCTCGACCGTTGCCGCGAAATGGGCCCCGCTGCGGTCGGTAGTGGGCAACAGTTCGAGCCCGCTTGCGCCGGCCCGGCGCGCCCGCGCCAGACCGGCTTCGTAGGCCATCAACGCGGCCGCGGTGTGTTTGCAATTGAAGCCCACCGGACAGGTGCACAGGCCGCGCAAATGCAGGCCGGTACGCGGGTCGACAAAAAAGCTGATGGTCTGTTCGTAGACCCCGGTTGCGCTGCCACGCAGCCGGGTGTGCAGGGTGCCGGGCTCTTCATGTAGCGACAACAACGCCTGCTCGGGCTGCAGCCCGATGGCGCGCATCAAGGTGGCGTGATCGAAGTGTTCGCTGAGATCGAAATCGACAGGCAGTGAGAAAACAGACATCGCGGGCGCTACGAAACAAGCAACCGGGCATTGTGGGTCACGGCTGCGTGGTTTGGGGGCGGCTGTGCGATGCTCGAGCGGATGATTTTCCAGGCCGACCCACCACCCTCCGGCGCTGCCGACTCCGCCAACGGCCAGCGCCGCCGTGCCCTGCGCATGCTCGCTGCGATGCCGATCGGGCGGCCGGTGTCGCTGTGTGCCGCGCTGTGTGCAGCGCCGCGCGCTGTGCTCGCATCCCTGAATGCAGTCGCGCCAACGGCGACCCGGTTGCAGCCGCGCCCGCTGGTGTTTCCGGCCGACCACGGCGCGCATCTGGATGCACGCATCGAATGGTGGTACGTGACCGGCAGCTTGCACACCGCAGCCACTGCAAACGGCGCCGCGCAAACGGCGGTCGGCACCGCGCACTACGGTTTCCAGGTGACGTTTTTTCGTGCGCGTACCGGCATCGCAGCCGACCAACCCAGCCGCTTCGCCGCGCGCCAGTTGGTGTTTGCGCACGCCGCAGTGACCGACCTGCAGCGCGGCAAGCTGCTGCATGACCAGCGCATTGCGCGCACCGGCTTCGGTATTGCCGAGGCGGCCGTCGGTGACACCGCGGTGTCGTTGCGCGACTGGCAACTGAGTCGCCAAACCACCGGCAGCCAAACCAGCGCACCGAGCAGCCGCTACCGCACACGAATCGCCAGCGACAGCGCCGGTTTCGAGTTCGATTTCACCTTCGACACCACCCAAATGCTGCTGCTGCAAGGCGATGCGGGCTATTCACGCAAGGGGCCACCAACCGACTCGGCCCACCCGTACTTCAGCTACTACTACAGCCAGCCACAGCTGGCCGTCAGCGGCAGGTTGTCGCTCGGCGGCGTGGCGCAATCGGTGCGCGGCACCGCCTGGCTAGACCACGAATGGAGCGACGCACTGCTGGCCCCGGGTGCGGTCGGCTGGGACTGGATCGGCATGAACCTCGACGACGGCAGCGCACTCACCGCGTTTCGATTGCGCCGCAGCGATGGCAGCGCGCTGTACGCCGGTGGCAGTTTTCGTTCTGCAGCGGGAATGTTGCGCACGTTTGCAGGGAACGAAGTGCAATTCACGCCCGGCCGTGTGTGGACCAGCCCGGCGTCGCGCGGCCGCTACCCGGTCGAATGGACGCTTGCCACACCCAGCGGCAATTACCGAATCAGCACGCTGCTCGATGCGCAAGAACTCGACAGCCGCAACAGCACCGGCGCGGTGTACTGGGAAGGTGTGAGCGAGTTGCACGATGCACTCGGCCGCCGTGTCGGGCGCGGCTATCTGGAGATGACCGGCTACGCCGGTCGGCTGCAGCTGTAGCGCGGCGGCCCCACTGTCGAGCGTCAGTAGACTCGTTGCATGCCTACATCTTCCACCACGTCTGCAGCTGCACACACCGACACGCCAGCGCGCGCTGCGCCCCGCGCCCAGCCGAAACCACCGCCGGCCAAAAACGTCAAATCACTCAGCGGTTTGCTGCCTTTTTTGCGGCCGTACCGAGGCCGCATTGCACTCGGCGTGGTGTTCTTGGTGCTGGCAGCCGCGAGCACCTTGGTGTTCCCGGTGGCGCTCAAATCACTGATCGACCAAGGCATCGTGGCGGCCGACCCGGGTGCGCGGGTGCTGGCGCTGCGGGGTCACTTCTTTGCGCTGTTCGGCGTCGGTGCGGCGCTCGGTTTGTTCTCGGCACTGCGCTTTTATGTGGTGACCTGGCTCGGCGAGCGCGTCACCGCCGATCTGCGCAATGCGGTCTACGCACATGTGGTCAAACAAAGCCCCGAGTTTTTCGAGACCACGCAAACCGGCGAAGTGCTGTCGCGGCTGACCACCGACACCACGCTGGTGCAAACCGTGGTGGGGTCGTCGCTCAGCATGGGGCTGCGCAATGCGGTGATGTGCATCGGCGCGATGACGATGCTGATCGTCACCAACCCGGTGGTGATGGCGCAGGTGCTCGGCATCCTGGTGCTGGTGGTGCTGCCTTCGGTGTATTACGGCAGGCGCATACGCAAGCTCAGCCGTGCCAGCCAGGACCGGGTGGCCGACTCGAGCGCGATTGCCGCCGAGGTGCTGAACGCGATTCCGGTGGTGCAAAGCTACACCCAGGAAACCCGTGAAGCCCAGCGCTTCGATGCATCGACCGAGAACGCATTTGCCACCGCCATCAGCCGCACCCGCATGCGATCGATTTTGGTCGGCTTCATCATCACCGCCACCTTCGGCGCGCTGCTGTGGGGCTTGTATCAAGGTACGCAGGCGGTGGTGCGTGGCGACATCACGGCCGGGCACCTCGGCCAAACCGTGGTGTACGTGATTATTTTGGTCAGCGGTGTGGCGGTGCTGGCCGAGGTGTACGGCGACTTGCTGCGCGCTGCCGGTGCCACCGAACGGCTGATGGAGTTGCTGGCCACCGAGTCGCCGATCCGCTCGCCCGCGCTGCCGCGCGCTCTGCCGGCGGCCGCCGCGGGTGCGCAGCGCGGTGCATCCGTTTCAATCGACGCGGTGACGTTTCGCTATCCGTCACGGCCCACGCAAACCGCGCTGGCCGACTTTAATTTGCAGGTGGCCGCCGGAGAAACCGTGGCGTTGGTCGGGCCCAGCGGGGCCGGCAAAAGCACGGTGTTTCAGCTGCTGCTGCGCTTTTACGACGTGGCCGAAGGCACGGTGCGACTCGACGGCGTACCGGTGCGCGAGTTGGCACTCGAGGCGCTGCGCGGCCGCGTTGGCATCGTGCCGCAAGACAGCGTTATTTTTTCAGCCAATGCGCTCGACAACATCCGTTATGGCCGGCCCGATGCGAGCGATGCCGACGTGATGGTGGCCGCCCGATCCGCCTTTGCGCACGACTTCATCACCGCGCTGCCCGAGGGCTACCACACCTTTTTGGGCGAACGCGGGGTGCGCCTGTCTGGAGGCCAGCGCCAGCGCATCAGCATTGCCCGCGCGATGCTGAAAAACCCGCCGCTGTTGTTGCTCGACGAGGCCACCAGCGCGCTCGATGCCGAGAGCGAACGCATGGTGCAAGCCGCACTCGAGTCGGCGATGAAAGACCGCACCACGCTGGTCATTGCGCACCGCTTGTCGACCGTGCAGCGCGCCGACCGCATCATCGTGATGGACGGCGGGCGCATCGTCGAAGCCGGCACCCACGCCAGCCTGAGCGCGGCCGGCGGGCTGTATGCGCGGCTGGCGAAATTGCAATTCGATGCGTGAAGCCACTCGGCCGAACGTCAACGCCAACGCCAACGCCATCGGCCGGTTGCACGTAGGCGGCGGCTGACACACACGCGGTTGCAATGGCGACATCGTGCGGCGGCATCCGCGAAATAGCATCCTTGCTTGCCGATCCGGCACACACTTTTTGGGACACCACATGACCGCATTTCCATCGACAAATTCATCTATCCATCGCGTGGCAGTGGGGGTGCCTGCGGCTGCGGCCCTGGTGTTGGTTGTGGCACTCAGCGGCTGTGCTGGCATGAGCGCACGCGAGCAAGGCACGGCCACCGGTGCCGGCGTGGGCGCGGTGGCCGGTGCGGTGATCGGCGGGGCTACCGGCCACCACGCGGGCAAGGGTGCGGCCATCGGCGGTGTGCTGGGTGCGATCGCAGGCAACCTGTGGAGCAAGCGCATGGAAGACCGCAAACAAGAAATGGAACGCGCGACCAAAGGCACCGGTGTCGAAGTCAGCCGCACCGCAGACAACCAGCTCAAGCTGCACATACCGAACGACATTTCATTTGACTTCAACAGCTACGCAATCAAGCCCGAGCTGCGCGCGGTGCTCGACCCGTTTGCCAGCACGCTGCGCAGCGATCCGCAAACGCTGCTGCTGATCGTCGGCCACACCGACAGCACCGGCAGCGATGCGGTCAACAACCCGCTGTCGGTTGAGCGGGCCGACAGCGTGCGCGACTATTTGGTGGCACGCGGAGTCACGCTCAAACAGGTGGAAACCGCAGGCCGCGGCGAACGCGAACCGGTAGCCGACAACGCCACCGATGCCGGCCGTGCGCGAAACCGCCGGGTTGAAATACTGCTGCGCGAACCGGCGACTTGATCACCCGCACTGCCAACACTTTGGTCGCCGCATTTTCGAAACGTCCAGCCCATGCACAGCCCCTATGAAGACCTGATGCGCCAGGTGCGCGACCACGGTGCGCTCAAAGACGACCGCACCGGCACCGGCACCCGCAGCATCTTTGGCCACCAAATGCGCTTTGATTTGCGCGCCGGCTTTCCGCTGGTGACGACCAAAAAAGTGCACCTCAAATCGGTGATTCTGGAACTGCTATGGTTTTTACGCGGTGACAGCAATGCGCGCTGGCTGCAAGAACGCGGCGTGAAAATTTGGGATGAATGGGCGCGGCCCGACGGTGATCTGGGACCGGTCTACGGCGTCCAATGGCGCAGCTGGCCCACGCCCGGCGGCGGCCACATCGACCAAATTGCCGAACTGGTGCACACCTTGAAAACCAACCCCAATTCGCGCCGCATGGTCGTCAGTGCCTGGAACGTCGGCGAGCTCGACCGGATGGCGCTGATGCCGTGCCACGCGCTGTTTCAGTTTTACGTGGCACCGGCCACGGTGGCCGGTGAGCCGGGCCGCCTGAGTTGCCAGCTGTACCAGCGCAGCGCCGATATTTTTCTGGGCGTGCCGTTCAATATCGCCAGCTATGCGTTGCTGACGCACATGTTGGCGCAGCAGTGCGATTTGCAGGTCGGCGACTTCGTATGGACCGGCGGCGATTGCCATCTGTACAACAACCACGCCGAGCAGGTCGAGATGCAATTGGGTCGCACCCCGCTGCCCCCGCCCAACCTGCACATCAAACGCAGACCGCCATCGATCTTCGACTACGAGCTGGACGACTTCGAGATGCACGGCTACCAGCCCCATCCGGCGATCAAGGCACCGGTGGCGATTTGAATTGCCACCGCAAGCGTCGCCGATCCGGCTGTTGAATTAAAGACCTGTCACGACACGATTTGCTTGAACGGCAACGCGGTTCGGGCCCTGCCCGTCGGCGGACCCATCGTGGACGGTTCAACGACCCAAATCAGACCGGACATCAGTAGCTGATGCGGTAGCGCGTGCCTCGAAAAATCAGCACCGCGCTGCGCAATTTGATTTGTTGCAGCGTCAGCTCGGGCGTCAGCGGGTCGCCTTCATGGAACAAGCGGCCATTGAGGATCAGCATGCGGCTGGCGGCGTTTTCCGAATAGGTGGCACCGCCCACGGTCAACACGGGCAAGCTGTTGCGCAGCTCGTCGGGCAATTCATTCAACGCGTAAATGCGGTCGTCCGCGCGTGCCGCCGCGACCTCGGCCGTGCCGGTTGGACGATTTGATTCAGCGCGCGCGCCAGGCAGTGCGCGCTTCACCACGGCAGAGGGCCGAGGAACAGGTGCGGGAATGGGAACAGGTGCAAGCGCGGGTGCAGGTGCAGGTGCAGGTGCAGGATCCAGCGCAGGCGCAGCCGAATAGCGCGCCACCGGCGGCAATACGACCGGCGCAGACACGACCACCGGGGGCAGCCGCCGAGGCTGCGATTCGGTGGCAGCCGGCAGCATCGATGCCGGCGACGGCTCGGCCTGCGGCAGCGGTGTGGGTGCAGTTGAAGGTGCGGGCGTTTGTGTCGATGCCAACGAAGGCGAACGCTGCGCCGCTGCTGGCGCACCCGACGGCGCGCGTGGCGTCGCGGCATGGGGTGCCGGGTCGGCATCGCCCCAACCCCACCAGACCCACGCGCCGGCCAGCAGCACCAGCGCTGCGGCTATCCAGCACACCAGTTGCTTGACCGACAGCCCGCCCGCATCCAGCGCGTCACTGTGTATCGGCTGCGCGTGCAAAGTTGGAATCGCACCGCGGCTGCGATCGGCTTCAGCACGTTTGAGCGCATCAAGGATGAATGACATGGTCGGCTGCGGTGTGGTGGCGGGTCAACTGCGTGTTTCAGCGTACGGCAGTTTCGCGCAGCAACCGCGGTTCGTCGACACCGAGTGCGCGGTTCAATTGCATCAGGGTCGCCGGTCCGGCGATGCCATCGGGCTCGAGCCCCTGCGCACGCTGGAAGGCGGCCACGCGCGCCTGCAAAGTGCCCGCGCTTTTTTGCCCAGCGCCCGGCGCGATGTCGCCTAGCGGCCCCGCCAGCTGGGCCGATAACGCGTCGGCCGATGGGCCCGGCGTGCCACCGCTGATTGGCGTGCGGTAGGCGTACGGGGCGCGCCACAGCGTCGCGAATTCGCCGCGCCACACGCCGGCCAGCGCGTTGAGCGACGCAGTCATTTGCACCGCACCGACTTGCAACCTGGCGCTGTCTGCGCCCAGGCCGGTAAGCAATGCGTAGGCAGCGCGGCCGTTCGCATCGCGCAACGTCAAGATGCCTGGCCGGTCGAGTTGCCGGATCACCGCCAACGTGGTGGTGGTGCGAAAGCACGGCAACTGCTGTGCTTGCGCGGCGACACAGGGCGGCCGGCCGGCCTTGTCGTTGTCGCCCAAATTGGCTTTCCAACGCAGCGCCAGCGCCCGCCACGCGTCGCCGTCATCGCGCGGCAAGGTGGCGAAGGCAGTTCGGGCGTCGAACACGGAACCCGCGGCTGCGGTGCCGACGAATGCACTGACTTCATTGCCAGACAACCTGCCAGGCAAGCTGCCGGAGGCACCACCCGACGCGGCACCCGACGCGCCACCCGCGGGCGCAACCGCGGCGGTGCGCACAGCACCCGACGTCGATTCGGCCAACGCCGCGGTTGCGCTCGGTGTGGCGAGTTGTGCCGCACCGGTCGATGCGTGTTCAGCCGCGTTGGCCGCAGCCCGATCCGCACGGTGGCTCCACCACGACCCGCCCGCAAACGAGGCCGCACCGATCAGCAAGCCGACCACCCCGGCGGCCGCAGCCCACCGCCACGCGTTGGTGTGGCGCAGCCCAGCGAATGTCGACAACCGAGCCGCGCTGCCGGTGCGGCGGTCATCCCCATCGAACACTTCGGCCGCGGCTTTATCCACCGTGTCGCGGTCGATCAACCGTTTGCCACCGGCATACGCGCCGAGCAGCGCGCGGTCACACAACAGGTTGATGCGGCGCGGCACACCGCGGCAAATGTGGTGAATGCGTTTGAGCGTGTCGTTGCCGAATGGAATCGGCCCGGTCATGCCGGCCACTGCCAAGCGGTGCTGGATGTACTGCGCGGTTTCGCGCTCGGACAACGCATCCAGATGAAAACGTGCAATCACCCGCTGCGCCAGCTGCTGCATGCCGGGTTGCGCCAGCATGTCGCGCAACTCGGGCTGGCCGATCAGAATGATTTGCAGCAGCTTGCGCTCGCTGGTTTCCAGGTTGGTCATCAGCCGCAGCTGCTCCAACACATCGGCCGACAGGCTTTGCGCCTCATCGATGATGAGTACGTTGTTCGAACCCACCGCATGGGTTTTCAGCAAAAACTGGTTCAGCGGGTCGAGGTAATCGGTGACGGTCGCCGGGCCCGCGCCGTGGTGCGGTTCGCGCGCCACATACGGAATCCGAAACTCATCGCACACCGACTTGACCAACTCGATTCCGGTCAGCTTCGGGTTGAAGATGTAGGCCACGTTGGTGCGCCGCGGGATCTGCTCGAGAAAGCAGCGGCACACGGTGGTCTTGCCGGCGCCGATCTCGCCTGACAGCAACACGAACCCGCCACCGCCGTTCACGCCGTACAGCAGGTGCGCCAGCGCCTCGCGGTGGCGCTCGCTCATGAACAGATACCGGGGGTCCGGGGCGATCGAGAACGGCTCGTGCTTCAGACCAAAGAAGGGCGCATACATGAGCCGGAGAATACCGTGCCGCAGGTTCGCGGCCCCGCATCGCTGCCGGTCACAATCGCGACCACCAGAAAAGCGGAGCACGCCGACCCATGATCACCGTCCATCATCTGAACAACTCGCGCTCGCAACGCGTGCTGTGGCTGCTCGAAGAGCTCGCGCTGCCCTACGAGATCGAGAAGTACGAGCGCGATGCCAAGACGATGCTCGCGCCGCCGGAACTCAC
>JAYUGJ010000047.1:0-6718 GCA_043738425.1 Burkholderiales bacterium | reverse complement strand
GCTCCGCGTCCCGGTTCACTGGCGACCGACACGCTGCCGCCATGCAGCTCGGCGATGCGCTTGACGATCGCCAGGCCCAGGCCCTTGCCGTCGGCTGCGGATGCCGGGCTCACCGACTGGCGGCTTTGGTAATGGCGATCGAAAAGATGGGCCTGGTCGGCTGCTGCGATGCCGCACCCGGTGTCGGTCACGCTGACGTCGACCCGGCCCGACGGCACCGATGCACGCGCTGCCAGCGTGATGCGCGCAGCCGGTGGGCAAAACTTCAGCGCGTTGTCGAGCAAATTCGCCACCGCGCGCTCGAACAGTTGGATGTCGATGGCCGCCACCGTGGAAGCTGCGTCGGCATCGGCATCGGTATCAATATCGGCACCCGGGCTGGCACACACCAGGGTCACGCCGGCGGCTGCGGCGCGCGCTGCAAAGCGCAGCGCGATGTCGTCGAGCACCTCGGCCACATCGAGCACCTCGCGGTGCAGCTTGAATTCGGGTTCATCGAGTTGCGCCAAATCGCCCAGCGATTGCACCAGCCGCGCCGCGTTGCGGGTGTTGCGCAGCGCTACCTCGACCAACTGCCGATCGGCCTGCCGGGTGACATCGCCCGCCCAGCGGGCCTCCAGGGTTTCAAGGCAAGCGGCGGTGGCGGTCAGTGGCGAACGCAGGTCGTGCGACAGGTTGCTCACGCCCTCGCGGCGAAAGTGATCGAGCCGGCGCAGTGCGTCCCACTGCGTGCGCAGCGTCGCCAGCATCGCCCGAAAGCCGCTGGCGAGCTGGCCGAACTCGTCGCCGGTCGCGCTGCCAGGAAACGGGTTCGGTGTGGCGACCAAGCCGCCGTGCGCAGGCGCGTAATCGGCTCCCGCCGTGCCTGCCGTGCCTGCGGTTCGTGCGGTCAGTCCCTCGCGTTCGACGGTGGCCACCGCCGCAGTCAGCCGCCGCAACGGGCGCGTCACTGCCGCGGTAATCCAGGCGGTCAACAACGTGGCCAGCGCCACCACTGCCACCACCGAGGCCAGCGCGGGCCGCGCGAAGGTGCTGCGAAACGCCTGCCAGCGCCCGGTCGATGCAGTGGGTGGCCGGCACACCAGATACAAATAGCCGGCGATCGGTTGGTTGCTGCGGATCACCGCCTGCGCCAGTGGCACGGCGGCGACGACCGCATCACTGCGAATCCCGGGTCGCTCGGGGTCGTCGCCCATCACGTACGGCATCGGCGTCGGGCCCACCGCGTCGCGCACCGGTTGCAGCGCGACTTTGTAGTCCGCAGCGCTCACCACCGCACTGCTCGACGCGAGCACCGAACCGTCGACGCGCAGCAGGTAGAGCTGGCTATTGGGCTCGAAGAAAACCAGGCTGCGCAAGAACGGCGTGAACTCATCCGGATGGCGTTGCTGCATGTCGAGCAGGCCGTTGTAGGTGGTGCCCACGCGCTGCAAAAAAGCGTTGGCGCGTTGGTAGGCGGTTTCTTGCTCGAAACGCTGGAACGCATACAACACGCAGGCGATCACGCCCAGGGCGGTCAGCGCGCCGGTGATGAAAATCGTCAGCGCGATCTTGAAACGGACACCCATGCGCAGACCGGTTTCGGCGTCGCTCTAATGCGCTTCACTGCGCTTCATTGCGCTTGCGGCGTACCGCAAAAAGCACGCGGCCCGACGATGCGTGCGCCCGGCGCATTCACCGTGGAGCCTCGCGCATCTTGTAGCCGGCTCCGCGCACCGTCAGGATCATTTGCGGGCGCAGCGGCTCGGCTTCCAACTTGGCGCGCAGGCGGTTGATATGGGTCGTCACCGTGTGTTCGTAGCCGTCGTGGGTGGTGCCCCACACCGCGTTCAATAGCTGGTTGCGCGAGAACACGTGGCCGGGATGCTGCGCAAAGTGCAGCAGCAAATCAAATTCAAGCGCGGTGAAATCGACCACCTGTTGGCGCACCCGAACCTGCCGCTTCGCGGCGAGTATTTCCAGGTCGCCGTTGCGCAACGGGGCGGTGGTGGTGAGCCCGCCGGCGTGGCTGCTGCCGCTGGCCTGCGCAGCGCGCAACAAGTCAGCGCGCCGCAACAGCGCCTTCACGCGCGCCAGCAACTCGGCCAGCGAAAACGGTTTGGTCAGGTAGTCGTCGGCACCGAGCTCCAGCCCCAGCACCCGGTCGAGCTCGGTCGACTTGGCGGTCAGCATCAGGATCGGGGTGTGGCGACCGCGGCTGCGCAGCGATTTGCAGACCTCCAGGCCGTCCATGCCCGGCATCATCAAGTCGAGGATCAGCAAGTCGCTGGCGGTCTCGTTTTGGCTGGCCAGCGCCGCAATGCCGTCGCCCACCGCGGTGACCTCGTAGCCCGCCTGGCGCAGGTTCATCACCAGCAAATCGCGGATGTCGGGTTGGTCTTCGGCTACGAGCAGGTGCGCAGGCATGCCGAATTGTCGCGTTGCATGGTGCTTTCTTACGCTGCAAATAGAAGGTCGTTGTGATCGGGTTGTGAGATTGCGTGAGCTGGACGCGAGCTGCGGTGGGCACAGTCAAGTCGTTGACTACGCCTTTCTTGGAGCACGCCATGCAAACCACCTGCGCCATCCCTATCCCACCGCTTGCCGCGGTTGCTTTGGTTGCCACACCCGTGGCGTGGGCCGATGTGGTGGCGTGCCGCAGCCATCTGGTGCGCTTTGCGCAGCGCAGGTTGCACGATCCGATGCTGGCCGAAGACGTGGTGCACGACGTGTTCGAAGCCGTGCTGGCGGGGCGCGCGTTGTTTGCCGGACGTTCCACGCTGCGCTCGTGGCTGACCGGGATCTTGAAGCACAAGATCGTCGACCTGGTGCGCCAGCGCGCGGTCTACGACAGCCTCGATGCCAACGACGGCGCGGCAGATACCGTCGATCACGGCGCAAGTGACGCATTCGGTGCCACCGCGTTCGAGTGCCCGCGGCCGCGCCCCGATGAGTTGGCCGAGCAGCGCGAGCGGCTGGCCCATGCGCTGGCACGCATCGACGCGCTGCCGGTCGCGTTGCGCGAGGTGATGCAGTTGCGCGTGCTGCAAGACCAGGCCACCGAGGTGGTTTGCCGCAAGCTCGCCATCACCGAGGACAACCTGTTCGTGCGGCTGCACCGCGCGCGCAAGCAGCTGCTGTCATAGTTGATTGACAAGCGCGCGGCGCGCAGGGTCAGGTCTTTAGGGCGGCATCCGCAATCCACTGCGCGGCGCGCTCGGCAATCATCAGCGTCGGCGCGCTGGTGTTGCCGCTGGTGATGGTGGGCATCACGCTCGCATCGGCCACGCGCAGGCCGCTGATGCCGTGCACCCGCAGCTGCGCATCGACCACCGCTTGCGGGTCGGCTGCGGGGCCCATCTTGGCGGTGCCTGACGGGTGAAAAATAGTGGTGCCGATAGCGCCCGCGAGTCGGCTCAGCTCAGCGTCGGTTTGGTACTGCGCGCCGGGTTTTATTTCGCGCGGCCGGTACGCCGCCAACGCCTGCTGTGCAACGATGCTGCGCGTGATTCGCAGCGCCTGTGCGGCGACGCGGCGGTCGCCGTCAGTGTCGAGATAGCAGGGGTGGATGCGCGGCGCGTCGGTTGCGCTGCGGCTGCGCAAGTGCACCGTACCGCGGCTTTCGGGATTCAGATGGCACACGCTGGCGGTGAACGCATCAAACGCGTGCAGCGGCTCGCCGAATGCATCCAGTGACAGCGGCTGCACGTGATATTCGAGGTTGGGATGCGCGCACTGCGGATCGCTGCGGGTGAACGCACCCAGCTGTGACGGTGCCATGCTGAGCGGGCCGGATCGGCTCCATGCGTACGCGAGTGCCATCTGCGCTTTGCCCCACAGCGAACGTGACTGGGTGTTCAGCGTCGCGACGCCCTCCACCGCGTATACCGAACGCAGTTGCAAATGGTCTTGCAGATTGCGGCCCACGCCGGGCAGCAGGTGTGCCAGGTCTAAACCGACCGCGGCCAATGGTTCGGCAGCGCCGATGCCCGACAGTTGCAGCAACTGCGGCGTGCCGATGGCGCCGGTGCACAAGATGACCTCGCGCGTAGCGCGCACGTGCAGTGGTGCGCCTCGATTGGCGTCGCCCAGGCTGCCGCGCGGCAGTACTTCGACGCCGCTTGCCCGTAGCCGACCGGCGGTCACGCCACCGCCGCTCAGGTCGGGCTCGAGCAGCACGCGCGAAATATGCGCACCGGTCCAGACCTGCAGGTTGTCGCGTTCTTGGGCTGGTCGCAAAAAACCCTTGGTCGCGTTCCAGCGCAGCCCGCGGCGTTGGTTGACGTCGAAATAGCCGACGCCGTGGTTGTCGCCGCGGTTGAAATCGGTGGTGGCTGGAATGCCTGCCTGCTGCGCCGCCAGCGCGAACGCATCGAGGATTTGCCAGCGCAGCCGCTGCGCTTCGACGCGCCATTCGCCGCCTGGGCGTTTGCCGGTGTCGTCGAAACCGGGGGCCGCGTGAAAGGCATCGGCACCCCGATGAAAGTCTTCGTGCCGCAAAAAATGCGGCAAGCAATCAGCCCAACTCCAGTCGGGGTTGGCACCGTAGCCGTCACCGGCGCCCCAGCCGTCGTAGTCACGCGCCTGGCCGCGCATGTAGATCATGCCGTTGATGCTGCTGCTGCCACCGAGCACTTTGCCGCGCGGGTAGCGCAGCGTGCGGCCGTGCAAGCCGGGATCGGCTTCGGTGCGAAACATCCAGTCGGTGCGCGGGTTGCCTATGCAGCGCAGGTAGCCCACCGGAATGTGGATCCACGCGTAGTCGTCGTTGCCGCCCGCTTCGATCAGCAGCACCCGCTTGGTCGGGTCGGCGCTCAATCGGTTGGCCAGCAGGCAGCCCGCCGTACCGGCACCGCAGACGATGTAGTCGTAGGGCGCGGCTGTCATACGGGTGTGGGCGTGGCGGGTTCGGTTCGGGCATGGGGCTGCATCGCCAAGTACACCGCGCAGGCACCGCGCAGGTACACCAGTCCAGGCAGCAACAGCGCCAGTGCGAACACCACGCCGCCGCCGATCAGCGCGGCTGCCAGATGGCCGGTCGAGCCCAGCGGCGCGCCAGCCGCACCCAGGCTGCGCAGACCGTGGCCAAACAGACCGGCCATCAGCTGCGCGGGTGGCACGTCGACACCGACGACCGTCAGCGTCAACAGCGCCAGCAATTTGCCACCGGCCAGCACCGCGAAAGTGACGCCTGCGCCGACGGCGGCCGCCAGTCCACTGACCGCGGCCATCAACAAAGCAACGGTTAAAAACCGGTGCCGCACCAGCGACAACAACTGCTGCGTGACCGCCCACACGCTGTCGCCAGCCCAGATGCCGGGTGCTGCCAGCGGCACGATCACTGCAACCCAGGCCAGCGCCAGCAGCCCGCCGCCGAGCACGCCAATGGGCACCAGCAGGCCAAACAGCGCCGGCCCCGCCACCGCCCCCGACACGCCCATGCGACACAGCCACAACGCGCCCGCCAGCAGGGCCAGCAACGCGGCGGTGCCACTCAGCAACAGCGCCAGCACCAGTAGCAGCCGATGCGACTGCTGCAGCGAATCAACCAGCGCATCGGCCAACCCACGCATGGGCAGGCCGCGCGCGTCGTTCATCAACAGCAAACCTGCCGCGTTTGCGCCATAAAACGCCACCACCGCAGCAGCGATCAGTTGCGCTGTGGCCCACCAATCCGCGTCGCCGCGCGCCAGCGACGATTCGGCCATCGACAGCAGCAAACCCGCCGCCGCGAACGTGCTGAGCAAGCCACCCAATGCGCGCAGGTGGTGGACGCCGTCGATGCTGCTCAGCACCGCGCGCAGCCCGCCCATCACATCGAACTCGGTGGCGCGCCTGGCGGGCGAGGGAGACACGGTGGGTAATGGCAAAGCGCGGTGTGGGGTGGGAATGCGGTGGTGAAGATTCGCCGACGGGAACTCGCCGATGCAAGTGTGCAGAACAACCGCATCGGTGGCGGCGTCATGGCACCGATGCACCGCAGTTTGCGGCATGCCCAGCTGCTGCCGCGGGCGGGCAGGCTCGGGGTCGAGTTGGGTCGGGTGCAGCGAATTGAGCCCCTGCACGTGGCCAGTCGTTGTGCTGCCGACCGCGGGTAAGCCCGCGTCGACGCTTTCAAATGCCAGCAAAACAACACTTTATTCGCCGCAGTTTTTTCGCGCAGGCGTGGAAAAACTGCCAGTTAATTCATAATAAAAATTCTGTGTCGGTTAGCAGCGCCTTTGCTTGAATGGGTCAGGATAGGTTGAAGCTACGCAGATATTCTGTGTTTTCTCGAAAGAAAGGCGCTCGCAATGGGCAACAAACTTTACGTCGGTAATCTGTCGTACAACGTACGGGATGAAGATCTTCAGCAAACGTTCGCGCAATACGGCACGGTGTCGTCGGCGAAGGTCATGATGGACCGCGAAACCGGTCGCTCGAAAGGTTTCGGTTTCGTCGAAATGGGTTCTGACCCAGAGGCGCAAGCAGCTATCAACGGCATGAACGGTCAGCAAATGGACGGCCGCGCGTTGGTCGTTAACGAGGCCCGTCCTCGCGAAGAACGCCCAGGCGGCTTCGGTGGCGGCGGCGGCAGCGGCGGTGGTGGCTTCGGCGGTGGCGGTGGACGCTCAGGCGGCGGTGGCGGCTACGGCGGCGGTGGCGGTGGACGCTCCGGCGGTGGCGGCGGTGGTTACGGCAGCGGCGGTGGCGGCGGTGGTCGTTCCGGCGGTGGCGGTGGCTACGGTGGCGGCGGCGG
>JAYUGJ010000046.1:0-38229 GCA_043738425.1 Burkholderiales bacterium | reverse complement strand
CCTTGATCGGCGCAAAACCGGTGCCGCCGGCCATAAAAATAATCGGCTTGTCTGAATCTTCGCGTAGAAAAAATGTGCCGAGCGGGCCTTCGAAGCGCAGTATCGCGCGGTCGCGCATTTCGTTGAATACATACCCGGAAAATTGTCCGTCGGGAATCAAGCGAATATGCAACTCGACAAATTGATCGTGATGCGGCGCGTTGGCCATCGAAAAACTGCGCCGCTTGCCGTCTTTCAACAAAATATCCAGATACTGGCCGGCCATAAATTGCAGACGTTCCTGCGCCGGTAATTTAAGCGAAAGGACGGCAACATCGGGTGCGAGCAATTCTTTTTTTTCTACGCGACACGGCAGCGTGCGGATTTGAATGTCACTTGCGCCACCGATTTCTTTCACGTTGAGCGTCATGTCCGAACACGGCTTGCCGACACAGAGCAATGCTTTTCCCTGGGATTTTTCGTCTGCACTCAAGGTGCGTTCCTGATAGACGCCGTAATCGAATTCGCCCGAAACGATAATGCCTTTGCACGATCCGCACGCGCCGTTTCGGCAGCCGTAGGGCAGGCCGATGCCTTGACGGATCGCGGCGGCAAGAATCGCCTCGTCGCGTTGCACGGTGAAACTGCGGCCGCTCGGTTGCAGCGTGACGGTGATGCTCATGGTGTGAAGTGCGAAAGGGCAAACGTAAACTGACTGGCGATTTTGCCCGCGCGCCACCGCGCTGCGGCTTCGCTTACCTTGCAAACCGTACGCCACTGTGATGAAGCGCCTGCCATGCCCCATTTGATGTCTGCTGCCAAGCGCCCCACCTTGTTGATCGTCGGTTGTGGTGATGTCGGCATGCGCGTGGTGCCGTTGCTCAAAGACCGGATTCGGCTGCTGGCGTTGACCTCCAGCCCCACGCGCATGGCTGCATTGCGCGCCGCCGGCGCAACGCCCTTACTCGGCAATCTGGACGATGCGGCCAGCTTGGCGCGGCTGGCCGGTTTGGCCGATGCGGTGCTGCATTTGGCCCCACCGCCGTTGCACGGCCGCACCGATCCGCGCACCCGCAACCTGCTGCATGCGCTGGGCCGCAAGGCGCGCGTGCGCTGCATCGTGTACGGCAGTACCAGCGGGGTGTACGGTGACTGCGGCGGCGCGCACATCGATGAAACGCACGCGGTCAACCCCACCACCGACCGCGCCCGCAGGCGTGTCGATGCCGAGACGCAGCTGCGCCACTTTGGCCGCACCCACGGCGCGCGCATTGCGCTGTTGCGCATCCCCGGCATCTACGCCCGCGACCGCGAAGGTGGCCACCCGCGTGAACGTTTGCTGCGCGGCACCGCGGTGCTGCGCGCTGAAGACGATGCCTACACCAACCACATCCACGCCGACGACCTGGCCCGTGCCTGCGTGGCCGCGTTGGCGCATGCGCTGCCGCAACGCGCAGTGCATGTGTGCGACGACACCGAACTGACCATGGGCGACTACTTCGATCTGGCCGCCGACCTGTGTCAACTTCCGCGCCCACCGCGCCTGTCGCGCGCGGAGGCAACAGAGCAGTTGTCGCCGATGCTGTTGAGCTTCATGAGCGAGTCACGCCGGTTGAGCAACCAACGTATGAAGCGCGAGTTGCGGCTGGCGCTGCGTTACCCGACGGTGCGCGACGGCATTTGATGCGGCAGCGCAAGCACGTCGATCAGCGCCCGCCAAACGGCGACTTGCCGCTCCAATACCGCAGCATCAAAAACCCGCCCAGCATGCCGCCCAGGTGCGCAAAGTGCGCCACGCCCGAGGCGGTTCCGGTCACGCCGAGAAACAACTCCAGCCCGCCGTACAGCGCCACGAAGTACTTCGCCTTCATCGGTATCGGCGGGAACAGCGGCATGATGATGCGGTTCGGAAACAGCATGCCGAATGCGAGCAGCAAACCGAACAAGCCGCCCGATGCGCCGACCGTCGGGAACACCGAACCCAGCACCTCGCACACCACCAACTGCATGGCGGCTGCAGCCAACACACTGGCCGCGTAAAACTGGATGAATCGTTTCTGGCCCCATACCCGTTCCAGCTCGGCACCAAACATCCACAGCCCCAGCATGTTGAAAAACAAGTGGCCGATGCCGCCGTGCAAAAACGCGTAAGTGCCGACCTGCCAAGGCAGAAAACCGTGTCCCACCGGCCACAACGCAAACAGCTGCGTGAACCACGATCCCAAAAATAAATCGATGCAAAACGCCGCCACGTTGATCAACAACAGCGCTTGCGTGACGGGAGGCAATGGAGGCATGCGCGAAATCCTTGAGGCGGTGGTGGCGGCGATGTCAGCTGCCGATGGGCACTAGGCTAACCGCTGTTGAACCTGCCGTTCGTGATGACAGCGATCAGCCTCTTACCCCGCAACGCCGCTGTGCACCTTGCAGCAAACGCACCGCTGTAACCACGGCCCGCCGGTGGGTGCCGCGGCCGATTTCTCCACCGCTGTCGCGTGCCGTGATGTCAAATATGAAATGCCTGCCGTCCATGGCGACGAATGTCGCTTCGGCGCTGACATTCGCGCCTTCAGGGGTTGCCGCGCTGTGCGTCACCTCGATGCGGACACCGACCGAGAGCTCGCCGATATCAAGCACCGCCTGCATGGCGCGGGCTGCCGCCAACTCCATCAAACCGATCATTCGCGAGGTGGCCAGCACGGCGGGAAACCCGTCGGTGCTGAGTTGGTTGAGCGCTGCGGCGAGATCCGAATTCGCCACCACGATGGATGCTGCACCGGTGGTGCCGGGTTCAAGAGGCATGGTGGGTTTCTTTCTGCAAGGGGTGCGTTTGGCTTAAGCAAAATGCGCGCGCACTGCCCGCGCGAAGCAACGCGTTGCAGTTCGACTGTCATCCTAAACTTCGGCCTTCATGAACGATTACCTTCTCGAAACCCACGACCTGACGCGCGAATTCAAAGGCTTTGTGGCGGTGGATCGGGTCAATTTGCGGGTGCGCCGCGGCACCATCCATGCGCTGATTGGGCCCAACGGCGCGGGCAAAACCACCTGCTTCAATTTGTTGACGAAGTTCTTGCCGCCGAGCGCGGGGCGCATCGTGTTCGACGGCGTCGACATCACTGCCGATGCGCCCGCAACGGTGGCGCGGCGCGGGGTGATTCGGTCGTTTCAAATCTCGGCGGTGTTTGCGCACATGACGGTGTTGGAAAACGTGCGCGTGGCACTGCAGTGGCAACTCGGCACGTCGTTCCATTTCTGGAAACCCGAACGGTCGCTGCATGGTTTGAACGACCGCGCGATGGCGCTGCTGCGCGAGGTCGATCTGCAGGCCTGTGCGGCGCTGCCTGCGGTGGCGTTGAGCTACGGCCGCAAGCGCGCGCTGGAGATCGCCACCACGCTGGCGATGGAGCCCAAGCTGATGCTGCTCGACGAACCGACGCAGGGCATGGGACTGGAAGATGTGGACCGCATTCGCCAACTCATCAAACGGGTGGCGGCCGAGCGCACGGTGTTGATGGTGGAGCACAACATGGGCGTGGTGGCAAGCATTGCCGACACCATCACCGTGCTGCAACGCGGTGCGGTGCTGGCCGAGGGGCCGTATGCCGCGGTGGCCAAAAACCCGGCGGTGGTCGAGGCTTACATGGGCCGCGCCGACAGTGAATTGAACGCCGCGCATTGAGATGGGTGCAACCCCGTTCATCGAGGTGCGCAACCTGCACGGCTGGTATGGCGAATCGCACGTGCTGCACGGTGTCGACTTTCATGTCGACGAAGGCGAGGTGGTCACGTTGTTGGGCCGCAATGGCGCGGGCCGCACCAGCACGTTGCGAGCGATCATGGGTTTGATCGGGCGGCGCACCGGCTCAATTCAAATCAAAGGCACAGAAACGCTGGCGATGCCCACGCACCGCATCGCGAGAATGGGGCTCGGTTATTGCCCTGAGGAGCGCGGCATTTTTTCGAGCTTGTCGGCCGAAGAGAACCTGTTGCTGCCACCGGTGCTCGCACCCGGCGGCATGGGCTTGGAGCAGATTTACGCGATGTTTCCGAATCTGCGCGAACGCGCTCGCAGCCAGGGCACACGCTTGTCGGGCGGTGAGCAGCAAATGCTGGCAGTGGCGCGCATATTGCGCACCGGTGCGCGGCTGTTGTTGCTCGATGAAATCTCCGAAGGCCTCGCACCAGTCATCGTGCACAAGCTAGCCGAGCTGGTGGGCACGCTGCGCCAGCAGGGCTACACCGTGTTGATGGTCGAGCAAAATTTTCGGTTTGCAGCACCGCTGGCCGACCGGTTTTTGGTGATGGAGCACGGCCGCGTAATTCAGCAATTTACGCAAGCCGAGTTGCCCGAGCGCATCGACCAGCTGCACGACTACCTGGGCGTTTGACATGTTTGCCATCGCCATCCCTATCTTCATCACCATTGCTTCCAGCCATTTCACTTTTTTTGGAGACACTGCATGACGCTGAATTCGCTCGCTACGTCCATCGCTCCGGTCGCGCTGCTTGCGGCCGCGTTGTTCACCGCCGCTGCACCAGCGCTCGCGCAAACACCGCCGCAAATATCGGGCGACGTGATTCGCATCGGCTTCATCACCGACATGGCCGGCGCGTACTCTGACCTCGACGGCCCGGCCGGTGCCGAAGCCATCCGCATGGCGGTGGCCGATGCGGGTGGCGCGATCCACGGCAAGAGGATCGAAGTGCTGGTGGCCGATCACCAAAACAAGAGCGACATCGCGGTGTCGAAGGCGCGCGAATGGTTCGATCAACAAGGCCTCGACGTGTTGATCGGCGGCACCAACTCGAGCGCCGCGCTGGCGATGGCGAAGGTCGCGCTGGAGAAGAAAAAGCCGTTCATCGTGATCGGCTCCGGCAGCTCGGCGCTGACCAACGACCAGTGCACGCCGTACACCATTCACTACGCGTACGACACGGTGGCACTCGCCAAGGGCACGGGTGGTGCGGTGGTCAAAGCCGGTGGCAAATCGTGGTACTTCATCACGGCTGATTACGCCTTTGGCCAAGCGCTGCAAGCCGACACCAGCACGGTGGTGAAGGCGGCTGGTGGCGCGGTGGTCGGTTCGGTCAAGCACCCGCTGGGCGCGAGCGATTTCTCGTCGTTTTTGTTGCAAGCGCAAAGCAGCAAGGCGCAAATTTTGGGCTTGGCCAACGGCGGCGGCGACACCATCAACGCGATCAAGGCGGCCAATGAATTCGGTATCAACAAATCGATGAAGCTGGCCGGCATGCTGGTGTTCATCAACGAGATCCATTCGCTGGGCTTGAAGACCACGCAGGGCATGTACCTGACCGACAGTTGGTACTGGAATCAGTCAGCCGAATCGCGCGCCTGGAGCCGCCGCTTCTTCGAAAAATTCAAGCGCATGCCTTCTTCAATTCAGGCAGCTGATTACTCGGCCACCATGCATTACCTCAATGCGGTCAAGGCGTTGAAAACCGACGACGGCGAGCTGGCGATGGCGCAAATGCGCGGCACCAGGATCAATGACTTTTATGCCAAGGGCGGCAGCATTCGCGCCGACGGCCGCATGGTGCACGACATGTTTTTGATGCAGGTGAAAACGCCTGAGCAATCGAAAGAACCCTGGGATTATTACAACCTGGTTGCCACTATCGCAGGCGACGACGCCTTCACCAGCAAGGCCGATAGCAAGTGCGCCTTGTGGAAGTGACGCTGGGCCACTTGCCCTCACCCCCAACCCTCTCCCGCGCGCGGGAGAGGGAGTTGTATGGACGCCTCTCCCGCGTGCGGGAGAGAAAGCTTGTATTTGCACCCTCTCCCGCTGGCGGGAGAGGGCAGGGGTGAGGGCGTGGCCACTCGCGCCGTACTGATCACCACATGACCGACATCTTCGGCATCCCCGTGCAGGCCTTTGCCGGCCAGCTGCTGCTGGGCCTGGTCAATGGCTCGTTCTATGCGCTGCTGAGTCTCGGGCTGGCGGTGATATTCGGGCTGCTCGGCATCGTCAACTTTGCGCATGGCGCGCTTTACATGATCGGTGCCTACGTAGCCTGGTTCGCGCTGGAAAAGCTCGGCCTCGGCTACTGGTGGGCGCTGTTGCTTGCACCCATTACCGTAGGTGCGTTGGGTGCGTTGATCGAGCGCACCTTGCTCAGGCGGTTGTACCAACTCGACCCGCTGTACGGCCTGCTGCTCACCTTCGGTCTGGGGTTGATTTTCGAAGGCGTTTTGCGCGACCAGTTCGGCGTGTCGGGCCAGCAATATCCGGTGCCCGATGCGTTGCAAGGTGCTACCGATCTGGGCTTCATGGTGCTACCCAATTACCGCGCGTGGGTCATCGTGGCCTCGCTCGCCATTTGCGGTGCCACCTGGTACTTGATCGAGCGCACGCGCTTGGGTGCCACGCTGCGTGCGGGCACTGAAAACCCGAGCTTGGTGCAAGCGTTCGGCATCAACGTTCCCACCATGGTGACGCTGACCTACGCGGGTGGTGCAGCGCTTGCGGCATTGGCCGGCGTGCTGGCCGCACCGGTGATTCAAATCACGCCGTTGATGGGCAGCAACTTGATCATCGTCGTGTTCGCGGTGGTGGTGATCGGCGGCATGGGCTCGATCCTGGGCTCGATATTGACCGGCCTGGCACTCGGCCTGATCGAAGGATTGACCAAAGTGTTCTACCCCGAGGCATCGAGCGTGGTGGTGTTCGTGGTGATGGCCATCGTGTTGATGGTCAAGCCGGTGGGCTTGTTCGGCAACGCGCGCTGATGGCGCAATCGCAACTCAAGTGGGCCTGGCTGTTGGGCCTCGTGCTGCTGGCGGCCGCACCGTTCATCGGCCTGTATCCGCTGTTCGTGATGAAGGCGCTGTGCTACGCCATTTTTGCCTGCGCCTTCAACTTGCTGTTGGGCTACACCGGTCTGCTGTCGTTCGGCCACGCGGCGTTTTTCGGCGCGGCCGCATATGCCACCGGCTGGCTGGTGCGCACGGCGGGCTGGTCGCCTGAACTCGGCGTGTTGGCCGGCACCGCTGTGGCCGCGTTGATGGGTTTGCTGGTCGGCCTGCTGGCCATACGCCGCCACGGCATCTACTTCGCGATGGTCACGCTGGCGTTGGCGCAGATGGTGTATTTCGTTGGCCTGCAAGCGCCGTTCACCGGCGGTGAAGACGGCCTGCAAGGCGTGCCGCGCGGCCTGCTGTTCGGCGTCATCCCGCTGGCCAGCGACATCACGATGTACTTCGTCGTGCTGGCGGTGTTCGTCGCGGTGTTTGGGTTGATCGTGCGCATCGTCCATTCACCGTTTGGCCAGGTGCTCAAAGCCATCCGCGAAAACGAGCCGCGCGCTTTGTCGCTCGGCTACGACGTCGATCGCTACAAGCTGCTGGCGTTCGTGTTGTCCGCCGCGCTGGCCGGTCTGGCCGGTTCGCTGAAAACGCTGGTGTTGGGCTTTGCTACCTTGTCGGACCTGCACTGGTCGCTGTCGGGCGAGGTGGTGTTGATGACGCTGCTGGGCGGCATGGGCACCTTTGCCGGGCCGGTGATCGGCGCGTTCAGCATCATCGGTTTGCAAGACTATTTGTCTGACCGCGTCGGCTCGTGGGTCACCGTCATCATCGGCGTGATTTTTGTGGTGTGCGTGATCGCATTTCGCCGCGGCGTGGCGGGCGAGTGGTCGGCATGGCAACAGCGACGCGCGGCCAAGTCGCCATCGGCCACCACAGATTCCATCGCGCGCCAGCCACCGCAAAAGGCTGTGGAATAATCGGCGTTGGCGTGAGGCCTCTGTGGCGGAATTGGTAGACGCGCGGGACTCAAAATCCCGTTCCGCAAGGAGTGTCGGTTCGATTCCGACCGGAGGCACCACCCCAAATTTTCTAGTCGCGCGGTCATGCAATGTGACGGCGTTTTGAACGCACCGGCGGCGCTATTTTTCGTACGTACGCATGGTCACCCAGCAACCCAGCTACCCCGCTCTCGAAGACCTGATCGGCAACACGCCGCTGGTGCGGTTGGCGCGTTTAGCCGCAGGCGATGCGCGCGGCAATGTGGTGCTCGGCAAGCTCGAAGGCAACAACCCGGCTGGTTCGGTCAAAGACCGCGCGGCCATCAGCATGATTCGCCGCGCCGAAGAACGCGGCGACATCCAGCCCGGCGACACGCTAATCGAAGCCACCTCCGGCAACACCGGCATCGCGCTGGCCATGGCGGCTGCGCTGCGCGGCTACCGCATGCTGCTCATCATGCCGGAGGACCTGTCGATTGAACGCGCGCAAACCATGCGGGCGTTCGGCGCCGAGCTGCTGCTCACGCCAAAGTCGGGCGGCATGGAGCACGCACGCGATTTGGCCGATCAGATGCAGCGCGATGGCAAGGGCGTGGTGCTCGACCAGTTCGCCAACGCCGACAACCCGCGCATCCATTTCGAGACCACCGGCCCCGAAATCTGGCGCGACACCGCGGGCCGCGTCACGCACTTCGTCAGCGCCATGGGCACCACCGGCACCATCACCGGCGTGTCGCGGTATCTGAAAGCGCAGCAGCCGACGGTGCGCATCATCGGCGCGCAGCCCAGCGAAGGCTCACGCATTCCCGGCATCCGCAAATGGCCCGAGGCGTACCTGCCGAAAATTTACGACCCGACGCACATCGACGAGATCGTGCTGGTCAGCCAGGCCGATGCGGAAGAGATGGCGCGGCGCATGGCGCGCGAAGAAGGCATTTTTTGCGGCGTGTCGGCGGCCGGTGCCTGCTGGGTCGCGTTGCAGTTGGCCAAGACGGTGCACAACGCGACGATTGTTTTCATCGTCTGCGACCGTGGCGATCGCTACCTGTCGACCGGCGTGTTTCCGGGGTGAACCAGATGACCGCAGCAAACGCCGAATTCACCAAAGAAATCGACACCCGCGGCATGCACTGCCCGCTGCCAATTTTGAAAGCCAAAAAGGCGTTGGCCGACATGGCCAGCGGCGAGGTGTTGAAGGTGGTGTCGACCGACCCCGGTTCGGTGCGCGACTTTCAAGCCTTTGCGCAGCAAACCGGCAATGCGTTGGTGGCGCAATCGACCAACGCGGACGAGTTTGTGCACCTGTTGCGGCGGCGTTGAATCAACGCCGTCGTGTGCACTAGATGTCGAGCGTTTTCAGGTAATTTCTGAAACCCGGCCCCAGCTTCGGGTGCATCAACGCCAGTTCGACATTGGCCTCTAAAAAACCTTCCTTGCTGCCGCAATCGAAGCGGCGGCCTTCGTAGCGGAAGGCGAATACTTTTTCGCGGCGCATCAATGCGGCAATGCCATCGGTGAGTTGAATCTCGCCGCCGACGCCGCGTGGCAAGCCGGCGATTTCGCGGAAGATGCCCGGCGTCAAGATGTAGCGACCGGCCACGCCCAAGCGCGACGGCGCGTTTTCGGGGGCCGGTTTTTCCACAATGTGCGTGACGTCCATCATGCGGTCGTTGACCGGCGTGCCGGCCACCATGCCGTAGCGACGGGTTTGGTCTTCGGGCACTTCTTGCACCGCAATGATCGACGCCTGCCACTCTTCAAACCGCTCCACCATTTGCTTGAGCACCGGCGGCTTGCCGACCATCAGGTCATCGGCCAACAGCACTGCAAACGGCTCGTTGACCACCACGCACTGGCCGCACAACACCGCGTGGCCGAGCCCGAACGCTTTCGGCTGGCGGATGTAGATGCATTCCATGTCGTCCGGCTTGATCGAACGCACCATCTCGAGCAACTCGCGCTTGGCTTCGCCGGCAGCTTCCAACTCGGCCTCGAGTTCATACGCGGTGTCGAAGTGATCGGGAATGGCGCGCTTGTTGCGGCCGTTGACGAAAATCATTTGGCGTATGCCGGCCGCGTAGGCCTCTTCCACCGCGTACTGAATCAGCGGCTTGTCGACCACTGGCAGCATTTCTTTCGGCTGCGCTTTGGTGGCCGGCAAAAAGCGCGTACCGAGACCGGCCACTGGAAAAATTGCTTTGTTGATTTTCATGGTGCGCTCCTCGAGGAGGTTCGGTGTTGTGTGCGTCAGTCGTTCGCGTCAGTCACATGGCATCTTCACACGGCCCGGTGACAGACACCCATGCAGGCTCACGTGCATGTTGAACGGGCTCACTATGGTGCCCAAAGCGCTCGATTTTGATCGGCCGATTTGCGGTCAAACCGCAGCGCTTAACCGGCGTGCCTGCGCTTGCAGTCGGTCGCGCGTGGCAGTGAATTCCGCAATTTGCGCTTGCGCCTGGGCTACTACCGCTGCCGGTGCGCGTGCCACGAACGCTTCGTTCGACAACTTGGCGGTGCCTTTGACGATCTCGCCATCGAGCCGCGCGACTTCTTTGCGCAGCCGCTCGGTTTCGGCCGCCACGTCGATCTCCACATGCAGCGCCAGCCGCGTGCCGCCGAATTCAACCACCGGCGCATTCAGCGTGGCGTGCGCATAAGCGGCCTCGTCGGTGTGCAGCTGCACTTCGGACACTTTCGCCAGTGCTTTCAACAACGGCGTGGCGGCTTGCACAAAGGTGTTGTCGCCCAGCGCGCCCAGCGCCATCAACGGCACCCGCTTGTCGGGCGACAGCAGCATCTCGCTGCGCAGCCGCCGGCACGCACCGACCATGCCTTTGAGCTGCGCGACCCACGCATCGGCGCTGGCGTCGATGCGTTCGAGCTGCGCTTGCGGGTAAGGCGCGGTGACGAGGCTGGCGTCGCTGCCCGCCACCTTGCGCGCTGCCACCACCGCCACCCGCTCCCACAACTCGGCGGTGATGAACGGGGTGATCGGGTGCAGTAGCCGCAGCGTGGTTTCGAGTACGCGAATCAAGGTGCGGCGGGTTGCGCGTTGTTGCGCTTCATCGCCGATTTGAATTTGCACTTTGGCGATTTCGACGTACCAGTCGCAGTACTCGTCCCACACGAATGAGTAGATCGCATTGGCCACGTTGTCGAGCCGGTAGTCGGCGAAACCTTGCGCCACCGCGGCTTCCACGCGTTGCAGCTCGCTGGTGATCCAGCGGTCGGCCTGTGAAAAATTCAAGTAGCTTTTGCCTGCGCATTCGCCCGGAGTGTGTTCGGCCAGGCCGCAGTCGTGGCCTTCGCAGTTCATCAGCACAAAGCGGGTGGCGTTCCACAGCTTGTTGCAAAAGTTGCGATAACCCTCGCAGCGTTTCGGGTCGAAGTTGATGCTGCGGCCCAGGCTGGCGAGTGAGGCGAATGTGAAGCGCAACGCATCGGCACCGAAGGCCGGTATGCCGTCGGGGAATTCTTTTTCGGTGTCTTTGCGCACGCGCGGTGCGGTCTCGGGTTTGCGCAAACCGACACTGCGTTTGTCGAGCAGCGGCGCCAGTGCAATGCCATCGATCAAATCGACCGGGTCGAGCACATTGCCCTCCGACTTGCTCATCTTCTTGCCCTGCGCATCGCGCACCAGGCCGTGGATGTAGACGTGATGGAACGGCACTTTGCCGGTGAAGTGGGTGGTCATCATGATCATCCGGGCGACCCAGAAAAAGATGATGTCGTAACCGGTAACCAGCACGCTCGACGGCAGGAACAAATCGAGCTCCTTCGTCTTCGCGGGCCAACCTAGCGACGAGAACGGCACCATCGCCGACGAGTACCAGGTGTCGAGCACGTCGGGGTCGCGCGTCAGCTCGCCGACGTACCCGACGGCCGTGGCCTTGGCCCGCGCCTCGTCTTCATTCGTCGCAACGAACAACTCACCGCTGGAGCCGTACCACGCAGGGATCTGATGCCCCCACCACAGCTGGCGCGAAATGCACCAATCGGTGATGTTCTTCATCCACTGGTCGTAGGTGTTGACCCATTGCTCGGGCACGAACTTCACCTCGCCATCGGCCACCGCGTCGATCGCCTTTTGCGCAATGCTTTTCCCGTCCGGCCCCGCTTTGGTCATCGCCACGAACCACTGGTCGGTCAACATGGGTTCGATGATTTGGCCGGTGCGCGCGCAGCGCGGCACCATCAGCTTGTGCTTTTTTACTTCGACCAGAAAGCCCTGCGCGTCGAGGTCGGCCACGATGCGCTTGCGTGCAACAAAGCGGTCGAGGCCCTGATACGCCGCAGGTGCGTTTTCGTTGATTGCCGCATCGAGCGTGAGCACGCCAATGATCGGCAGCCCGTGGCGCTGGCCGACCGCGTAGTCGTTGGTGTCATGCGCCGGCGTCACCTTCACCACGCCGGTGCCGAATGCACGGTCGACATAGTCGTCGGCAATGACTGGAATCGTGCGGCCGCACAGCGGCAGCGTGACGCGTTTGCCGATCAGGTGCAGGTAGCGCTCATCTTCTGGATGCACCATCACCGCGACGTCGCCCAGCATGGTTTCGGGCCGCGTGGTGGCCACCACCAAATCGCCCGAAGCGTCTTCCAGTGGATAGCGGATGTGCCACAAAAAACCGTCTTCTTCTTCGCTTTCGACTTCCAGATCCGACACCGCTGATTTTAGTTTCGGGTCCCAGTTCACCAGCCGTTTACCGCGGTAGATCAGGCCTTGTTCGTACAGCTGCACAAAGGTGTCGGTGACCACGCCCGACAACTTGTCGTCCATCGTGAAGTACTCGTGCGGCCAGCTCACGCTGTCGCCCATGCGGCGCATTTGCTGGGTGATGGTCGAGCCCGATTGCTGCTTCCATTCCCACACCTTGGCGACGAAGTTTTCGCGACCCAGATCGTGGCGGCTTTGCCCTTGGTCTTGCAGCTGCCGCTCGACCACGATTTGGGTGGCGATGCCCGCGTGGTCGGTGCCTGGCACCCACAGCGTGTTGTGGCCCCGCATGCGGTGGAAGCGCGTCAACGTGTCCATGATCGTTTGATTGAACGCATGGCCCATGTGCAGCGTACCGGTCACGTTCGGCGGCGGCAGCTGAATGCAAAACGACGGCTTGGCGGCATCGAGGGTGGGCGCGTACACCCCGGCTTGTTCCCACCACGGCGCCCAGCGCGCCTCGATGGCAGCGGGTTCGAAAGACTTGGCCAATTCAGACATGGGGATACCGGTGTGGGTGCGATGAATTAGTGCACCGAAATTCGAAAAGCATTCGAAATCAAAAGCTCGAATTCTAGGTGGGCTACAGCGCCGGGATGGCGCAAAACAACGTACTTGTGTACACAGTGATGCACAATAACTCCAGCCCGTCATCGCGGCTGCGCAATCAGGAGCACGCTATGGAAACCCACAAAGTCGGCATCCGCGAATTTCGGTCCGGCTTGGCCGAATTTATTGCCTCGGACACCCCAGTCACCGTCACCCGCCACGGTCAGACGGTGGGTTTTTTCATTCCAACGCATCGCCAGCCCGAAGCCGACGTTGCCGCGCTGAAGAAGGCGGCAGCTGAACTCGATCGCTTGTTGGCGGCCAAGTCGGTAGACGTCGACGCGGTGGCCGCCGATTCCAAAGCCGCCCGCAAAGCTGCCGCAACCAGCAAACGGATCGCGCGCGAGTCGGTGTGAACCGCACCGACGCGGTTCGCATCGGTTGCAGGGGCCGGACGAAATGACGCAGCGCGCCATCGTCCTCGACGCCAACATTCTGATTCGCGCGGTGCTCGGCCAGCGCGTGCGCCAACTGATTACCGACCATGCTGCAAACGTGCTTTTTTTGCTCCTGAGACGGCCTATGCAGAGGCGCGTGAGCACCTCCCCGGGTTGCTTGAGAAACGCGGGGTGAGCGGTGCGGTGGGGCTTACCGTGTTGAACGCGCTTGAAGCTGTGGTTCGCCCAGCTGACGCTGGGCTCTACCAGCATCTTGAGCGGCAGGCCGTGGCACGTATTGGCGAGCGGGATCCGGACGACTGGCCCGCGCTTGCCTGCGCCCTGTGGATGGGTTGTCCGGTGTGGACCGAAGACGCCGACTTTTTCGGAACTGGCGTGGCCACCTGGACCACCAGTCGGGTGCGGCTTTAGTTGGCGCCTGACCCGTTCACGGACGCACCGCCTGCCGCTTGAGGCCCTCCTAAAATTAAGCGATGTCTGTTTCCCCCGATAGCCCCGGCAACGCGCCGCACGACGACCCGGCGATGCCGCTGTTTGATGAAAACGATGCGCTATCGGTGGTCACGGGCGTGGCGACCGGCGCGCTCGATGCGGCGGTGTCTGCTCATGCACCCGGCCCTCCCGCCCCCAGCACCGACGGCCTGCTGCGCGGCCTGAACCCGGAGCAACTCGCCGCCGTCACGCTGCCCGCACAGCCGTCGTTGATCTTGGCGGGTGCCGGTTCGGGCAAAACGCGGGTGCTCACCACCCGCATCGCGTGGCTGATTCAAACCGGCCAGCTCGCACCCGGCGGCGTGCTGGCGGTGACCTTCACCAACAAGGCCGCCAAGGAAATGCTGACGCGGCTTGCGGCGATGCTGCCGATCCCGGTGCGCGGCATGTGGGTCGGCACCTTCCACGGTTTGTGCAACCGGTTTTTGCGTGCGCACTGGAAGCTGGCCGCGCTGCCGCAGGGCTTTCAAATTCTGGATTCAGCTGATCAGTTGTCGGCCGTCAAGCGCGTCATCAAGGCGATGAAGCTCGACGAAGAACGCTTCGTGCCGAAGGCCACCACCTGGTTCATTGCCGGCCAAAAAGAAGAAGGTCTGCGGCCGAAAGACGTGGAAGTGCGCGACGAGCAAAGCCGCACGCTGGTGCAGGTGTACGAGGCGTACGAAGCGCAATGCCAGCGCGAAGGTGTGGTCGATTTCGCCGAGCTGATGCTGCGCACCTACGAGCTGATGCGCGATAACCAAAGCCTGCGCGACCACTATCAGCGCCGCTTTCGGCACATCCTGGTCGATGAGTTCCAAGACACCAACCGCTTGCAGTACGCCTGGCTGAAGATGTTTGCCGGGCCGCCGGGGCAGGGTGGCTGCGCGGTGCTGGCGGTGGGCGACGACGACCAGAGCATCTACGCGTTTCGCGGTGCGCAGGTCGGCAACATGGCCGACTTTGAGCGCGAGTTCAAGGTGCAAAACGTCATCAAACTCGAGCGCAACTACCGCAGCTACGGCCACATATTGGATGCGGCCAACGGCTTGATTGCGCGCAACTCGCGCCGCCTCGGTAAAAACCTGCGCACCGAAGCCGGGCCCGGCGAGCCGGTGCGGGTGTTCGAAGCCACCAGCGACTTCGCCGAAGCGCAGTGGTTCATCGAAGAAGCGCAGCAATTGCACCGCGACGGCACACCGCGCCGCGACATCGCGCTGCTGTATCGCAGCAACGCACAAAGCCGCGTGATTGAAAGCGCGCTGTTCAACCACAGCATTCCGTACAAGGTTTACGGCGGCCTGCGGTTTTTCGAGCGCGCCGAGGTTAAACATGCGTTGAGTTATTTGCGCTTGATCGAGAACCCGAACGACGACACCAGCTTTTTGCGGGTGGTGAATTTCCCCACCCGCGGCATTGGCGCGCGCACGATCGAGCTGCTGCAAGACGCAGCCCGCGCGAGCGGCCGCAGCCTGTACCAAAGCGTCGGTGCGGTGTTGGGCAAAGGCGGTGGCAACGTGCAGGCGTTTGTCGGCAAGGTCGATGCGATGCGTGAGGCCACGCGTGGTTTGACGCTGCGCGAAATCATCGAACACATGCTGGCCGCATCCGGTCTGGTTGATTTTTATCGCACCGATAAGGAAGGCCAGGATCGGCTGGAAAACCTCGACGAGCTGGTCAACGCGGCCGAAGCGTTCGTCACGCAAGAAGGCTTCGGCAAAGACGCGGTGGCGCTGCCGGTCGATGAGTTTTCAACGCCGATCGCGCCTTCGATCGAGAGTGACGCAGAACTGGTGAAAGTCGTTTCGGGATTGGGTATAGACCTGGCACCTGAGCCGACCGGCATCGCCTCACTCATCACCACGCCCGATGCCGACACTGGCGAAATCATGTCGCCACTGGCGGCGTTTTTGACGCACGCCTCGCTTGAAGCCGGCGACAACCAGGCGCAGGCCGGGCAAGACGCAATCCAGCTGATGACGGTGCACGCCGCCAAGGGCCTCGAGTTCGATGCGGTGTTCATCACCGGGCTCGAAGAAGGTTTGTTTCCGCACGAAAACAGCGCGTCTGATTTAGACGGACTGGAAGAAGAACGCCGCCTGATGTACGTGGCGATCACCCGCGCGCGCAAGCGTTTGTATTTGAGCTGCAGCCAAACACGCATGCTGCACGGCCAAACCCGCTACAACATCAAAAGCCGCTTCTTCGATGAGCTGCCCGAAGACGCGCTGAAATGGATCACGCCGCGCAACCAGGCCTTCGGCTCAGGTTTTCAGCGCGACTACCAGGCAGCGTGGGCACGCGGCTCCGGCTTGGGCTCGATCATCGGTGCCGGCCGGGTCGAAACCGCCGCCCCCACGGTCATCGACAAAGCCCCGTCACACGGTTTGAAGGCCGGTTTGAGCGTCTTCCACACCAAGTTCGGCGAAGGCGTGATCGTCACGCTGGAAGGCAGTGGCGACGACGCCCGAGCCCAAGTCAACTTCGGCCGCCACGGCATGAAATGGCTGGCGTTGTCGGTGGCGAAGTTGACGGTGATTGGATGAGGGGGGTCTCTTTTTTTTGACTTGCTGTCGGCTTTTTGATGCGCTGGGTTTTAGCTGGATGCTTATCGGTGCACTGCGCCGGGTTCCGCCCCGGCGGGCGGGTAACTTTTATTTGCTGGTCCAAATAAACGTCACCAAAACAAAGGACCTGAACACCAGCCGATTTGGTTTGTTCGCTGCGGCTACAGGCCTCTTGCCTGCCGCTCAGGCACCGAATACGCACCTTGCTACCGCGTCGGTTTCCTCGCTAAAAGGGAGCACCAATGTTCGGTCACGGCTCGAACCTGTGGTTCATCGCGGCGATGGCCAGCGGCCGAGCTGTGGCGACAACAAGCGGCTGAACGTTAGCGAGGAAACCGATGCGGTAGCAAGGCGACTGTTCTCGTGCCTGAGCCGCCGAGGTCGGTGTGCAGCCGCAGCGTGACAGCCAAATCAGCTGGTGTTGGGGCCCTCTTTTTTGGTGACTTCTTTTCTGGGCCCACAGAAAAAAGTTACTTGGCAGCCGGGCCGAAACCCGGCGGGCTGCATCGCAAGTCAGCAGGTCTGCAAGACTCAAAAAATGACCGGTGACGCCCGAGCCTAAATGCGGTGCATCGAACCACTGGCTGCATGCGTGGCCCTCACCCTAACCCTCTCCCGCAGGGAGAGGGGATGAAGTGGTGGCCTCTCCCGCAGGGACCCTAACTGTTTCCCGCAGGGAGAGAGGATGAAGTGGTGGCCTCTCCCTCAGGGCGACTTAAACACCTGGCACCTGTGATTTGCAATCATGCAGAACAGCAAAAAAGGGCAGCGTTTGCGCGCTGCCCTTTTCGTTGGTGAAGCCGGTGGATTTAGGCCGCCAGCCGCTTTTCGATTTGCAGCATGGTGGCTGGCAGCTCGCGGGGCAGGTGGTAGGCGAGTTGTTTGAACAGCTCGGCGTGCAGCGTCAGTTCTTGTTTCCAGGCGGCGGGGTCGATGCCGATCACGCTGGCGAATTGTTCGCGGGTGAACGGCATGCTGTCCCAGCGCAGGTCGTCGTAGCGGGGGCTGATGCCGAACGCGTTTTCAGTGCCGCCGGCAGTGCCTTCGATGCGGCCGATCATCCATTCGAGTACGCGCATGTTTTCGCCGTAGCCGGGCCAGACGAATTTGCCATCGTCGCCTTTGCGGAACCAGTTGACGCAGAAGATGGCGGGCAGCTTGGCACCGGTGGCGGCGAGCTTGTCGCCGATGTTCAACCAGTGCTGAAAGTGGTCGGCCATGTTGTAGCCGGCAAATGGCAGCATTGCGAACGGATCGCGACGCACGATGCCCTGTTGGCCCGCGGCAGCTGCGGTGGTTTCACTGCCCATGGTGGCGGCCATGTAGACGCCTTCGACCCAGGTGCGCGCCTCGGTGGCCAATGGCACGGTGGTCGAGCGGCGGCCGCCGAAGATGAACGCATCGAGCGGCACGCCGGCGGCGTTGTCCCACTCGGGGTCGAGCACCGGGTTGTTGGTGGCGGCGACGGTGAAGCGCGCATTCGGGTGGGCGGCTTTGGCGCCGGTTTCTTTGGCGATGGCTGGCGTCCAGTTTTTGCCTTGCCAGTCGATCAGGTGCGCCGGCGGCGTGTCGGTCATGCCTTCCCACCACACATCGCCGTCGTCGGTCAGGCCGACGTTGGTGTAGACCACATCGCCTTTCAGCGAGTCCATGCAGTTCGGGTTGGTTTTGTAGTTGGTGCCCGGTGCCACGCCGAAGTAACCCGCCTCGGGGTTGATGGCGTACATGCGGCCGTCGGCACCGGGTTTGATCCACGCGATGTCGTCGCCGATGGTGGTGACTTTCCAGCCCGCGAAACCTTCCGGCGGCACCAGCATCGCGAAGTTGGTTTTGCCACAGGCACTCGGGAACGCGGCTGCCACGTGGTATTTCCTACCTTTCGGCGAGGTGACGCCGAGCACCAGCATGTGTTCGGCCAGCCAGCCCTGGTCGCGGCCCATGGTCGATGCAATGCGCAGTGCAAAGCATTTTTTGCCGAGCAGCGCGTTGCCGCCATAGCCTGAGCCGTAGCTCCAGATCTCACGGGTTTCCGGGTAGTGCACGATGTACTTGGTGTCGCTGCATGGCCATGCCACGTCTTTTTGACCGGCTTCGAGCGGCGCGCCCACGGTGTGGACGCACGGCACGTAATCGCCGTTGCTGCCCAGCACCTTGAGTGCCGCGGTGCCCATGCGCGTCATGGTGCGCATGCTCACCGCCACGTACGGGCTGTCGGTCAACTCGACACCGATGTGCGAGATGTGCGAGCCCAGCGGGCCCATCGAGAACGGCACCACATACATACGGCGGCCGCGCATCGCGCCGGCGAACAGCGCGGTTTGCGTGGCCGAGCCGGTTTGCAGCAGCACGCGCATGTCGGCCGGAGCCATCCAGTTGTTGGTTGGGCCGGCGTCTTCCTTGTTTTTGCTGCAGATGTAGGTGCGGTCTTCGACGCGGGCCACATCGCTCGGGTCGCTGGTGGCGAGGTAGCTGTTCGGGCGCAGCTCAGGGTTCAATTTCTTCATCGTGCCGGCGGCGACCAGGTGCGCGCACAAGCGGTCGTATTCGGCTTGGCTGCCGTCGCACCAGTACACATCGGCGGCTTCGGTCAGCGCGGCAATCTCGGCCACCCAGGTTTGCAGGCGCGCATGTGTCAGGTCGATGGGCAGGTTGTGGTGCTGGGCCACTGGCACTGCCTTTGCGGTTGGGTTCATCGAATCTCCGGTCAAGGTTGTAAAAAATCGGTATTGGGCGAGACCCATCGAATCGCATCGGCCGCCGGGGCTCGCCAAATACCACATCAAACGCTGATTCACAGTGGGGTTGGCATTGTGACGGCGAATAGACAGCGCAAACCGCGCCAGTTCGGGGCCTCACCCACTGCAAAACGCCCAGACCGTGCGCATGCCACAACGCACCGCGGCGGCCCCCGCGAATGCGGGGTGCGGCGCGCCTTGCTGCCTGACGCGCGGTCATCGGCCGGGCCGAATAGCCGCCAGCATCCGACGCTTGACCCGCCCCGCCCACTGCCATGCGGTCGAGGCACGCACGCGGGCCAGCAGCGCGTCTTTCCACACGGTCCAGCGGGCGTAGCCGCGGGCAAACCAGCCGAGTTGCAGCAGCGCGGGTTGCAGCAGCGAAAACAGCCGCGCCACCAGCGCGGTGCCGACCAGCTTGGCGACCACGATGACCACCAGGCCCAACGCGGCGTGCCCTTGCGCAATCAGCGCCAGCGCGGCCAGCTTGACTGGCAGCAGCGCCACGCCCGGCACCACAAACACTGCCAGTGCGGCATACGGCGGCAGCTTGATCAACTGCGCTTCCAGCCAGGCCAGCGGCGGCAGGCGGGCCAATCGGCCCAGTGCGGCTTGCAGCGGCCGCCAACCCCATTCTTCAAACAGGATGACGAGTGCCAGCAGCAAGCTGAGCGCGTTGCGCAGCCAGCGCATCATGTGGCTGCCCTCATCAAGTGGCTGCCCGCATCACTTGGCTGCCCGCATCACTTGGCTTCCTGCATCACTTGGCTTGCGCCACCGCTTGGCTTGCGGCATCGCTTGCGTCACGGCTGGTGCTTTGTTGTCACGCCACGTCTTTCATGTCGCCTCTTTGGTGTCGATTTGCGCGCCGGGCTGCCTGGCGTCGACCACAAAACTGGCCGCGGTGTGTACCGCGCTGGCCGCATCGCTCACATCGCCCACTACCCGCAGTGCGACGCTCAACGTATCTGCATTCAGCGTGAACTGCATCCAGCCGCGCTGGTCGCCGCGGCTCAGGTGGATGTGCGGATTGAACGGCCGCGCCGCGTCGATGCGGCTTTGCGACAAGCCGCTGCTGGTGATCGAGGTGCCGCAGAACTCGGTGGCCACGGTGGGTGCGCCGAGCACATCGAAATTGGCCTTCAAGTCAGCCACCACATTCGAATGCACATCGCCGCCCAGCACCACCACGCCGGGCACCCGACGCGCCGCCACCGTGCCCAGCAAGCGGTTGCGCGACGCGGCGTAGCCGTCCCAGCCATCGGTCCAGTAGGTGCCCGCGTTGTCGGCCGGATCGGTCCAGCTGTGGCGCGCCATCAGCGTTTGTTGGGCGAGCAGATTCCACGGCCGCTGCGCATCCCAGCCATCGGCCAGCCAACGTTCCTGGGCCGGCCCCAACAAACTGCGCTGCGCATCCACCAGCGCTGGACAGTCCGCAAGCGCCACCGTGTTCGAGCCGCCTTGGTTCGGCCGCGGACAGGCCTGCGGGTCGCGGTACTGGCGGTCGTCGAGCAGGTGTATGCGCGCCAGACCGCCCCAGTCGAGTCGGCCGGTGATGCGCATCGCAGCACCGGCCACGTCGGAGCGGGGCCGCGCTGAATTCGGAAACGGCAGGTGTTCCCAATACGCCTGGTAGGCGGCTGCGCGCTGCGCTGCAAAGTCGACCGACAGGTGCTGGCCTTGCAAGCCGGCGTAGTCGTTTTCGACCTCGTGGTCGTCCCACACCATCAACCACGGCGCGCTGGCGTGGGCGGATTGCAGCAAGGGGTCACGTTTATAGGTGGCGTAGCGCGCACGGTAGTCGGCCAGCGTGCGTGCGGCACCGCCTTCGTGGCGGCGTGGCGCATCGGGCCGCGAGCCGGTCTCGTAGATGTAGTCGCCGAGAAACATCACCAGATCGAGCTGCTGCGCCGCCACATCGCGCCAGGCAGCGTAGTGGCCGGCGTCGTAACGCTGACAACTGGCGATGCCGAAGCGCAATGCGCCCGATGCGCCGGTTGCCGCATCGGCCGCAGGCGCGGTGCGCGTGCGGCCGACCATGCTGCGGTCGCCGAGCGCGGTGAATCGGTACCAATACCAGCGGCCCGGCTCCAGGCCCTGCGGCTCGGCGTGCACGCTGTGCGCCCAAGCGGCCCGAGCGGTGTGGCTGCCGCGTGCGGCGATGCGCGTGAACGCCGCGTCGTGCGCCAGTTCCCAGCGCACCGCCACCCGTTCGGGTAAGTCAGCGCCGGTGAGCCGCGTCCACAGCACCATGCCGCTTGCATGTGGGTGGCCCGACGCCACGCCTAAATCGAAGCGCGGCAGGTCGCGCAGGGCGCGGCCCGCGGTGCGGCGGATTGGCGTGCGTGCATCGCCGTGGAGTGGCCAGCCGGGCAGCAACGCGGCGGCCGTGCTGGTGTGCAAAAACTGGCGTCGGGTGGTGGGCATGGTGGCTCGGCAGATTTCGCAGCGCGCTGAGAAAGTCAGTGGCTTCACGCGCCATGATGTTGCCGCATTCGCAGCGGCCGAACGCCGCGCCGGTCAATGGCCGTGCGAGCCTCGCCAGCCGGCGCGAATGTCCAGGGCCTCGGCTTTGCGCACTGCGGGGTCGTACGGCATGTCGCCGAAGTCCGCAGCGTCGATGTGCAGGTAGTCGGCACCGCGTACGCCAGGCAGCGGCCAACCGGGCGGTGCGGTGCGCAGCCAGCCGATCAATACATAGCGCACCGACGCACCGCGCGGCAGCGTTTGCGTCCAATCGGCAGGCAGTTGCGCGTCGGCGTTCCACGCGCAGACCGGATCCGGATCGGCGGTGTTGGCGCTGGTGGCAGCAGGGCAGCGCGATCGGTCTGCCTGCGGGTCGACAAAGCTGGCCAGCGCGGCCCAGTCGGCGGCGACGCCGAGTGCGCGCAACTCGCCGGCCGGGTAGTCGATCACGCGTTGCTCATCGTGAAAAACGCGCTGCAAGCTGACGCTGCCGTTCGGCGCGCGCAGCCACAGCTCTTCGACATTGCCTTTGCCGATGGCGATGCGGTTCGCCTCACGCACGAAGGTCCAGTCTTGCGCGTCGCGTGTTGTGGCCGCCGGCTCGATCAGCGTGACGCGGTAGCGCGCCACCACCGGCAGCGCGGGCGTGTTCAGCGTCGCCTGAGCCGAGGCAGCAACGCCCGCAACCGCCGGGTGGTTTGCAGCTGCGGTGTCGCCAGCGTGCGCGGCAGCATCGCTGCTGCTGAACGCCACTGCCACCGCCACCGCAACGGCGCAGAAGGCAACCCACCACGCCGCAGATGGAACCGCTGCGCGTGCCGCGCTGCTGGCTTGGCGGTGCGGCGGCTCAAAAGCCGAATGCATCGCGCATCACGTGAAAGATCCAGTTTTGTTCCATCGACCCGCGCACCAAATAGGCCTTCGGGCCGCGCGCGTAAATCGCCACGTCTTCACCGGCATGGGTTTCGCTGCCCAACGGGATCGCTGCTTCTTGCAGGTAGTCGAGTCCGGTGGTGTCGACACTGGTCAGGTCGGGCCGGCCGCCGGCCCGAAAACCGGGGCCGTTGGCATAGCCCAGCGTGGTGTACGGCAGGCCGTTGGCATCGGTCGCGTTGGCCAGCGGCGCGCCGTCGATGGCGGGCACTTCTTTCGACAGGCCCAAGACGGGGTTGCCACGACTCGGATAGCCGGCGATCGTGAAGACGTGGCTGTGGTCGGCGGTCACCACGATCAGCGTGTCGGTCGGGTCGGTGTGGTCCATCGCGTACTTGACGGCTTTGGCGAACTCGATGGTTTCGATCAGCGCCCGCTTGGCGTTACCGGCATGGTGCGCATGGTCGATGCGACCGCCTTCGACATGCAAGAAAAAACCGGTCGCACTCTTCTTCAATATCGCCAGAGATTTGGCCGTCATCTCGGCCAGCGTCGGCTCGCCCGCGGCGTCGGCCGCTTTGTCGGTTTCGTACTGCATGTGCGACGGCTCGAACAAGCCCAGCAGGTGGGAGGTGGTGGCCGGGTTCAGCGCATCGAACTGCGCTTTGTTCCACACGAAGGCCGCCTGGGCACCGCGGCTGCCGACCCATTCGCGGGTCAGGTCACGGCCGTCGGCACGGCGTCCTTTGGTGGTCGGGTATTCCGGATCGAAGACATCTGTGCCGTCTTTTTTTGCCGGTAGAAAGTAGGTTCGGCCGCCGCCCATGGCCACCTTCAAGCTGCTGCGTACCGCGGGCGACACTTCGATCAACTGGCGCGCGATGTCTTTGACCGCGTTGGCCGCACCGCGGCACGGCACGCCGTTCGCCGTCACCGGCAGGTTGGCATCGGCCTCCCAATCGCGCACGGCGGTGTGGGCATACAGCGCGGCCGGCGTGGCGTGTGTCAGGCGTGCGGTCGACACGATGCCGGTGGCTTTGCCGGCGTCGGCGGCGTACTCGAGGATCGTCTTCACCGCATGCGCCGACGTCACCGCCGCGCTGCATTCGCCGCGTGGGGTCAGGTGATTCACCGACAACATGCCTTCGCGTGTTTTGTAGCCGGTCACCATCGCGGTCATGGTGGGTGCCGAGTCGGGTGTTTGCTGGTCCGATGAGTAGGTTTTCGACAACGCCAGGTGCGCAAACGTTTCGAACGACAAGCGGTTTTCTTCGCCTGGCTGGCCGCGCATCTGGCCTTCTAGAATCCGCGCGGCGGTGATGGTGGAAATGCCCATGCCATCGCCGACGAACAAGATGATGTTTTTTGCTTTGCGGGTGTTGTTGGGGGTTTGTTTGCTGGCGCTGATGAATGCGTTGCCGGCTTGGTACCAATCGGCAACCGCCTCGGGCGTTTTAACTGCCGGCTCGGCTGCGGGCACTGGCACCCAGCCGCTGGCGGCGATCAACGCGGCTGCCGCAACGGCTGATACATACGAAGGCATCTGAAAACTCCTGGGGTGGTTGCGCTGCATGGGCTGCGCCTGCCGACGCCTGTCAGCCGCGCCCGGCGTACGGCATCGCAGTCGCCATGATGGTCATGAACGGCACGTTGGCCGACAGCGGCAGATTGGCCATTTGCAGCACTGCCGCAGCCACGTGTGCCACGTCCATGCGCGGCTCGGCAAGTGTGCTGCCGTTGGCTTGCAATATGCCCGCCGCCATCACGGTGGTCATGTCGGTGGCGGCATTGCCAATATCGATTTGACCGCAGGCGATGTGGTGGGCGCGGCCGTCGAGCGAGGTCGCTTTGGTGAGGCCGGTCATCGCGTGTTTGGCTGCCGTGTACGGGGCGGTGTGCGGGCGCGGCACATGGGCTGAAATCGAGCCGTTGTTGATGATGCGGCCGCCGCGTGGGGACTGTGTTTTCATCAGCCGGAATGCGTGTTGGGTACACAAAAACGCGCCGGTCAGGTTGCTGTCGAGCACCGACCGCCACAGCGCGACCGGCACGTCCTCGAGCGGCATGGCGGGGGCAAAGCTGCCGGCGTTGTTGAACAGCACATCGAGCCGCCCGTAGTGCTGGCGGATGCGTTCGAACAGCGCCGCCACCGCCGTCTCGTCGGTGACATCGGTGGGCACCACCAACGCGTTCGTCGCCGCGGCGGCTGCGAGCGTCTCGTGCAACGCGGCGGCGCGGCGGCCAGCCAGCACCACCGCGTAGCCCGCGTTCAGCATCGCCAGCGCACACGCGCGGCCGATGCCGCTGCCCGCACCGGTCACCAGGGCCACCCGCACGGCGTTCGGCGCAATGTTCGGCACGGCGTCAGTTGCAGGCGCGGGATCGGGCCGGGTCACGGCAGGGCGCCCGGCGTGTCGGTGCCACGCGACACCGCATCGTCCGGCGCAAAGCAGTCGGCGTAGGTGAAATACAGCGACGCATAGAACACGGTGGAAAACAGCAACACCGCCGACATCGCAGCCAGCGGTGCCAATTGCGGCACGCCGAGCAGGGTGAACACGGTGGTCAGCAGCACGCTGAAAGCGATCAGCAGCGCGCCCCAGGCCAGGCCGTACAAGGCGAACGCGCCGCGGTTGCGCCAGCAGGCCAGGGTGCTGGAAAAAAGCGCCTGGGCCGGGCTTTGCTTGTGCCAGTGAACCAGCGCCGGCGCGTACCAAAACGGCACCGACAGCAAACTGACCAGGGTGATGCGCACCAGCATGCCGATCAGCAACTGCGGGTCGCCGAGCAGGCTTTCGATGTGCGCCATGTTGGCCGCGCCCGCGCCCGCAGCGGGCAGCGTGGCGGTGGGGTCAGGTGTGAAGTCGGGGGCGGGGGCGGGGCTGGGGTCGGTTGATGCGTCAGGCAAGGTGCTCGGCAAGGCTTCTGGCATCGAGCTCGCCGCGGGTGCTGCGCCCGGCAACGCGCGGGGCTCGGCGACCGCTGCCGCGCCGACCATTGCTTTTTGCAGTGCCTCGAACTTGCCGCCGTCCGCCAAGTCGCTGACCCACATGATGAACACCGTGGCCGCGGCATACATGAGCCCGAGTTTGACCATCGCGATGGCCTGGTCGCGGTGCCCGCGCAGCGGTGCGGCGAACACATCCGGTCGCGGCGGCTGGCCGCCTAACGCGCGCTGGGTCGCCAACATGAACCCCTGCGACACCAGCGGCAGCGCGGCCAGCATCAGCAAGCCGCCGATGCCGGGCAGCAGCAGCAACAGCAGTGCGCCGAACAAAAAAGCGGCAAACAGCGCAGCAAACGACGCCGGTTTGGCGAAGAACACCCGAAAGCCACTGCGCACCCACTGCACGCCGCGGTTGGCTGGAACGGTCATCAACTTCATGGCGTGGGCGGCGTGGCGGCTCGTGGTGAATGCGGATCAGCAGGTTCGGGATGCCAGGGCGTGGCGATGCGCTGGCGTAGCACGCGCTCGAAGTGGGCCGGGTCGTGCGCCGTAAGCAGGGCGGCGTCGCGCGGCAGGTGAAAGTCCCACAGCCGCGAAATCCAGAAGCGCAGCGCCGCGCCGCGCAGCATGGCTGGAAAAAGCCGCAGTTCGTCGCCGCCGAGCGGCCGCACTGCAGCGTAGGCGCGCACCAAAGCGCAGGCGCGATCGTCATCGAGACGGCCACTGGCCAGGTCGATACACCAATCGTTGATGCACACCGCGATGTCGAACACGTAGGTGTCGATACCCGCAAAGTAAAAATCGAACAGGCCGCTCAGCGGGTCGCCGGGTTGGCTGTGGTCGAACATCACGTTGTCGCGAAACAAATCGGCATGCACCGGACCGCGCGGCAGGCTGGCATACGCGGCTGACGTCGCGGCATGCTGTTGAAACGCCAACTCGCTGTCGAGCAGCGCGGCTTCGGCCGCGTGCAGATGCGGCCGCACCAGCGGCACGGTGTCACCCCACCACGCCAGCCCGCGCAGGTTGGGTTGCTGCAGCGCGAAGTCGCGGCCTGCCAGGTGCATGCGCGCGAGCACCGCGCCCAGTTGCGTGCAGTGCTGCGCGTCGGGTGCCAAGCGGCTGCTACCGACCAGGCAATCGACCACCGCCGCCGGCTTGCCCAGCAGGCTGTGCAAGATGCTGCCGGCGGCATCGGCATGCGGTGCCGGCACCGGTATGCCGCGCTCGGCCAGGTGCTTCATGAGGTGCAAATAAAACGGCAGCTGCTCGGCGCTCAGCCGCTCGAACAGCGTCAACACATAGCTGCCTTGCGTGGTGTCGGCAAAGTAGTTGGTGTTTTCGATGCCGCCCGAGCAGCCGCGCAACGCAGTCAGCTGGCCGATGTCGAGGCGGGCAATGAATTCGGCGGCCGTATCGAACGGCACCTCGGTGTAAACGGCCATCGCAAACAAAGCGCTTGAACTGCGGCGCTGAAAAAGGAGGAAGGGAGAAAAGCGGAATGCGAAAAAACGTGCAGCAAAAGACGTGAGAAAAAGAGCAACCCGGCCAGGTCAACCGGCGATCAGCCGACCACGCGCCTCCGCGTTCAAAAAGTAAACACCGGCCAGACCCGTTTGCCGACCGCTCCGTTGGAGCCGCCCGCACCTTCGGTTTGGTCGCGGCCACCACTGGGCGTGATGATTTCGTACGGTTTGCCGATTTTCTTCGGCGTCACCGTGACCCGTTTGGATTGACCGCGCACCTTCAACTCATCGATGCGCGTGCCTTCGTCTTCGACCACGGTGTTGCTGACCGACGGTTCGCTCCGGTCAGCGCGCTTGTCGGCGGACTCGGCCGGTGCAATCGGCGCAGCGCGGGCGGCTGCGCTTGCTGCGGTGGCCACTGACGCCGGTGCCGATGCCGCCACGTCACTCGCCACCGCAACGGGTGTTTGCGCCTGCGCGCTCAGCGGCCAGCCGAGCGCGCACACCAGCCCAGCAAGGCAACGCAGCACCGTGGTCGAGCGGGCTTGAATGTTCATGCGCCTATCTTAGGCGTGGCTGCAGCGCAGCGCGGTGCGCCAGGCGGTCGCCAGGTGGTCGCTAGTAGGTCGTCAGTGGATCGCCAGTGGATACGCACAGCCGCGTTCGTGCGCACCGGCGCGCGCCCACTGCGCCGCACAATGTCTTGATGAGTGCCACCCCCCACCCCGTTTTTCTGCTGGTCGACGGCTCCAGCTACCTGTACCGCGCTTACCACGCGCTGCCCGATTTGCGCGGCCCAGAAGGCGTGCCTACCGGCGCTATCCACGGCATGGTGGCGATGCTGCAACGCGCGCTGCGCGACGTCCAACCGGCCCATGCGGTGTGCGTGTTCGATGCCAAAGGCCCGACGTTTCGCGACGCCTGGTACGCCGACTACAAAGCCCATCGCAGCCCGATGCCCGAGCCGCTGGTGCAGCAAATCGAGCCGATCCACGAGGTCGTCAAGCTGCTCGGCTGGCCGACGCTGATGGTGCCCGGCATTGAGGCCGACGACGCCATCGGCACGCTGGCGCAAGCGGCCGCGGCGGCCGGCCACCAGGTGGTTATTTCCACTGGCGATAAAGACCTGGCACAGCTGGTGAATGACCACGTCACGCTGATCAACACCATGAGCGGCGAACGCCTCGATGTGCAAGGCGTGGTCGACAAATTCGGCGTGCCGCCGAGCCGCATCATCGACTACCTGACGCTGATGGGCGACGCGGTCGACAACGTGCCGGGCGTCGACAAAGTCGGTCCGAAAACCGCCGCCAAGTGGATCGCCGAATTCGGCTCATTGCATGGCGTGATGGCTGCGGCGGGCAGCATCAAAGGTGCGGTGGGCGACAACCTGCGCCGCGCGCTCGACTGGTTGCCGCAGGCCGAGCGGCTGGTCACGGTGCGACTCGATTGCGACCTGGCCGCGCACGTACCCGGCTGGCCCGCACTCGATGGCCTGGCACTGCGCGAGGTCGACCGGCCAGCGCTGCGCGGTTTTTACGCCCGCTTCGGTTTCAAGACCTGGCTGCGCGACATCGAAGCCGCGTTGGGCGGCACCGCAAGCGACGTGGTACCGGCCGCATCGACCGCAGCGCGCAAGCGCGGATCGATAAAAGCTGCAGCGTCGCAGGGGCCCGATTTGTTTTCGGATGACGCACCGGTGGCGGCGGTGGCGGCGGTGTCGGCAGCGGCAGCGGCAACCGCCACCGCCACCGCCACCGCAGTCGACACGGTCGATCGCCACTACGACACCGTGCTCACGCTCGATGCGCTCGACGCGTGGATCGAAAAAATCACTGCGGCGTCGACCGCGGGCGAGGTCACCGCCATCGATACCGAAACCGATTCGCTCGACGCGATGGTCGCCAAGCTGGTGGGCATTTCCATCAGCGTGCGGCCAGGCGAAGCTGCCTACATCCCGCTGCACCACGATTACGCTGGCGCGCCCGAGCAGTTGGGTGCGGCCACCGTGCTTGCGCGGCTGCAGCCCTGGCTGGAAAACCCGGCCGCACCGAAGCTCGGCCAAAACATCAAATACGACACCCACGTGCTGCAAAACGCCGGTATCCAGATACGCGGCTATAGACATGACACCATGCTGCAAAGCTACGTGCTGGAAGCGCACAAGCCGCACAGCCTGGAAAGCCTGGCGCTGCGGCATCTGAATCGACAGGGCTTGAGTTACGAAGACCTGTGCGGCAAAGGCGCGCAGCAAATAGCGTTCGGCCAGGTCGAGGTGGCGAAGGCCGCGACCTACTCGTGCGAAGACAGTGACATGACGCTCGACGTGCACCGCGCGCTGTGGCCACAGCTCGATGCCGAGCCCGGCCTGCGCGATGTGTATGCGCGCATCGAGCTGCCGACCGCGTTGCTGTTGCAGCGCATCGAGCGCATCGGCGTGCTGATCGACCCGGCCAAACTCGGCGCACTGAGCCAGCAACTCGGCGTTCGCATGCTGACGCTGGAAGCCGAGGCGTATGAGTTGGCCGGCCAGCCGTTCAACATGGCCAGCCCGAAACAAATCGGCGAGATTTTGTTCACCAAGCTGGGCCTGCCGGTGAAGAAGAAAACCGCTACCGGCGCACCCAGCACCGACGAAGAAGTACTGGCCGAGTTGGCCGCCGATTACCCGCTGCCCGCGCGCTTGCTGGAGCACCGGTCGCTGTCCAAACTCAAGGGCACCTATGCCGACAAACTGCCGTTGATGATCAACCCGGCCACCGGCCGCGTGCACACCAATTACGCCCAAGCGGTGGCGGTGACCGGGCGACTGGCCAGCAACGAGCCCAACTTACAAAACATCCCCGTTCGTACTGCCGAAGGTCGCCGCGTGCGCGAGGCATTCGTCGCCCCGCCCGGTGCTGTGATCTTGAGTGCCGACTACTCGCAAATCGAGCTGCGCATCATGGCCCACCTGAGCGAGGACCCGGCGCTGCTGAAGGCGTTTGCCGACGGCATGGACGTGCACCGCGCCACCGCCAGCGAGGTGTTCGGCATCGAGCCCGGCGCGGTCACCTCGGAGCAGCGGCGCTACGCCAAAACCATCAACTTCGGCTTGATCTACGGCATGGGCGCGTTCGGGCTGGCGCAAAGTTTGGGCATCGAACGCAGCGCGGCGGCGGCCTACATCGAGCGCTACTTTCAGCGCTTCGCCGGCGTCAAGCGCTACATGGACACCACCCGCGCATCGGCGCACGACAAGGGCTACGTCGAGACCTTGTTCGGCCGGCGTATTTACCTGCCCGAGATCAACGGCGGCAACGGCCCGCGCAAAGCCGGTGCCGAGCGCCAGGCCATCAACGCGCCGATGCAAGGCACCGCGGCCGATCTCATCAAGCTGGCGATGTTGGCGGTGCAACAGGTGTTGGACACGCAACAAAAATCATCGCGCATCGTGATGCAAGTGCATGACGAGCTGGTGCTCGAGGTGCCGGCGGCCGAGCTCGAATGGGCACGCGTGGAAGTGCCGCGCGCGATGGCATCGGTGGCTCAATTGCGGGTGCCGTTGTTGGCCGAAGTGGGTGTCGGCGACAACTGGGATCAGGCACATTGAGCCAGGTCTATAGGCCTGGCCGCCACCTATTTTTTCAGCCGTTCAGGGTGGCGCGGCGGGCGGCGCTTGTGCGCGCGCATCGATGTACATGCCCCATACCGCCATGAACATCGCGGCAATCACCGGCCCGATCACGAAACCGTTGAGGCCGAACGCGGCCAGGCCGCCCAGCGTGGAAATCAGCACCACGTAGTCGGGCATCTTGGTGTCTTTGCCGACCAGCAGTGGGCGCAATACGTTGTCGATCATGCCGATCACCAGCACGCCGTAGGCCATCAACGCCGAGCCTTGCCAGACTGCGCCGGTGGCGAGTAGATACAGCGCCACCGGCAGCCAGATCAAGCCCGCACCTACCGCCGGCAGCAGCGATAGAAATGCCATCAACACCGCCCACAGCAGCGCACCGTTGACGCCCAAAAACCAAAACGCCAACCCGCCGAGTGCGCCCTGCGCGGCGGCCATCAGCACATTGCCTTTGATGGTGGCGCGGATGACGGTGGTGAACTTGATACGCAACTCGCGCTTGTCGAATTCTTCCAGCGGAATCGCCGCGTTGATCTGGCGGGACAGCCGCGCGCCGTCGCGCAGCAAGAAAAACACCAGGTACATCGTGATGAAAAAACTCACCACGAAGTCGAATGTGTTCTGCCCGATGCTCAACGCCTGCTCGGCAATCAACTTGGCACCTTGGGCCGCACCCGCGGTGAGTTTGGCCTTCAGCGCGGCCAGGTTGCGCACGCCGAACTGGTTCATCAAATCGGTCGCCCAGCTCGGCAGGGCCGCGACCATGGCTTGAAAGAAGCGGGTGAAATCCAGCTCGCCCGACTGCAGGCGTTGGTACACATCGGTGCCCTCGCCGACCAGCGCGGTGGCCAGCACGGCCAATGGCAAAAACACCATCAACACCATCAGGCCCAACGTGGAAAGTGCTGCCAACGACGCGCGGCCGTTGAATCGGCGCAGCAGCCGCCGGTGCAACGGCGCAAACAAGATCGCCAGCACCACGCCCCAAAACACCGAGCCGAAAAACGGCCACAAGATCCAGCCGAACGCCAACGACACCAGCAGCAGCACCAGCAAAAAAGGTTTGTTGACCAACGTGGCCGCCAGCTGCGGCAACACCGCGCGGATCGGTGCGGTCGCGGCGGTGGCGGGTGCGGCGGTGGCGGGTGCGGAGGTTGCGGCGGCGGTTGGCGCGGCGGTTGTCGCGGTTACAGGTGCCGCGTCGGGCGTGGGATCGGTCGGCGGTGGCGTCATGGGCGCAGATCCAGCAGCGGTGCGTTGGATGGTATCGCTGGGTTACGTCGCACCGAAGGGCTCGCCCGCACTCAGTTGGTTTGCCCTGCGGCGTCGCGCTCGGCGAACACGTCCCTGGCAGCAAAGGTGCCATTCAGCGCAGCGGGAAAACCGGCGTAGATCGCCATCTGAATCATCAGCTCGATGACTTCCTGGCGCGTGCAACCGACGTTCAGCGCGGCGTGGATGTGTACCTTCAGCTGCGGTGTGGCGTAGCCCAGTGCGGCCAGTGCCGACACGGTGGCGATTTCGCGCTCGCGCAGCGTCAGCACACCGCGCGAATACACATCGCCGAATGGAAACTCGATCACGTAGCGCGCCAGGTCGGGTGCCACTTCTTGCAGCGCGGCGATGACTTGCGCACCGGCCTCGCCGTGAATCGCACTGAGTTGCTGCAGGCCGCGCTGGTAGCGATCGGATTCCATCGGTGGTGCTTTCAAAGACGGTGGGGTCAGGTGTTCAACGATGCAAGGCGTCGCTTGCGCGCGGCACCGCCGACGCGGTCACTTCGACAGCACATGGCTGGTCGTCACATCGGCAATCAGCTTGTCAGCTGCGCCGCGCACCACGGTGCGCACCACGCTGACGGTGCGGCCGCGTTTGACGAATGACGAGACCGCGCTGAACGCGCCTTCGGTTTGGTTGCCGAGCAAATTCGCGTTCAGCGAAATCGCCAGCGGAAAACCGGTCATGCCCTCGGTCATCGGGTGCGCTCCGATGACCAGTGCGGTGGCGGCGACGTCGGCAAACCACAGGATTGCGCCCGCGTGCACCGAGCCAAACGGGTTTTTGATGCCCGCAGTGATCGGCATGTCGGCCACCACGCGGTCGGCCGTGCGCTCGGTGATGGTGAAGGCGATGGTGCCGTGGATGTGCATGATGACGGTCTGTTAGCGAATCAGCGTTTGCCCAAAACTGAAATCAACACAAGCCGTCGCCATAGACATGCCGTCGCCAAAAATGAATGGGTAAGCCGCCAAGTTCCAAAAGGTTGTATTCAGGCTTGCCCAGTTCACTCGCTTCCTTGGCGGACGAGTAAATAAACAGCGAATCGTCACCGTAGTTGTTAGCGTAGTTTTCAGCATAGGTTTGTCGTGTAGCCGCATCGCCGGACGAATGGCGGTTCGGATCCACCTTGAAGTGCTTTGCGCCATGCGCAACATGGGACACAACCCGCAGCAAAGCGTGCTTTTCAAATAGCTGCGCAGGATTTTTTAGCTGAAAAAAGTCCATCTATTCGCTCTTCATAGATTTGGGCGGGCGCGCCGACGCCATCGCGGCTACCAGCGTGCGCACGTTGTGTTCGAACATCTTCAAATAGGTATCGGCTTCGGTGCCGGGCGGTGACAACGCATCGGAATACAGCGTGCCGCCGACGGTCAAACCGGCTTCGCGGGCGATGCGTTCGATGAGTCGCGGGTCGCTGATGTTTTCGACCAGCAGCGCGCTGGCTTGCGCTTCGCGCGCTTGTCGCACGATGCCGGCGACTGCGGCGGCCGACGGTTCGCTGCCGGTGGTCCAGCCGCGCGGGGCGATGAAGGTGATGCCGTAGGCGGCGGCGAAATAACCGAACGCGTCGTGCGAGGTGATGACGCGGCGGCGCTCGGCCGCAACCGCATTGATGCGCGCGCGGCTGTCGCGGTCGAGCGCGGCCAGGCGCTGTTGGTAGGCGGCTGCGCGGGCGTTGATCGCGACCACGCTGGCCGGGGCCAGCGATTTGCGGTGGGCGGCCGCGACCAGCGCCGCGCGGATGTTGTCGACGTAGCGCTGCGCCAGGCTCAGGTCTTGCCACGCATGCGGATCGGCACCGCCCGCCAGCTGCCGGGTGGCGACACCGTCGCTGGCCGCCACTACCGGGCCGCGGTAGCCGGAGGCGGCGATCAGCCGGTCGATCCAGCCTTCGTAGCGCAGGCCGTTGGTGACCACCACGTCGGCCCGCGCGACGCGCCGCACATCGGCCGGCGTCGGCTCGAAGACATGCGCATCGGCGTTCGGGCCGACCAGCGCGCTGACACTCACCGCCGCACCGCCGACTTCGCGCACCAGGTCGGCGAGGATCGAAAACGTCGTGACGACCTGGATCGCCGGGGTCAGGTCTGCAGCGCGGGCGGCCGGGGCTGCACCGGCGCTGGCACCTGCACTCGCGGCCACCGACCACAGCAGCAGCTGCTGCGCCAGGCGGCGTCGCTGTGTGTCGATGGATGCAGGCACGGACACAGGTATCGATGCAGGTGCGGACACAGGAATGGACGCAGGTATCGACGCACGCAGCCGCGCTCGCAAGGGCGCTGGCCACGGCGCACGCAATGGCACACGCAAGCGCGCCATCAAGCCCGCCGGTGCGCGCGCTGCGCCAGGCTGCGCGCGAGCAAACTGTCACGGCGGCCGAGCAAAAGCGACACGACGTAAAAGCTGCCGGCCAGCAGCACGATGGCCGGGCCCGACGGCAAATTGGCGTGGTACGACAGCAGCAAACCGCCCCAGCCGCTGAGCACCGCCATCAATGCGGCGACGGCGGCGAGGCTCCACACTTCGACCGCCCAAAAGCGGGCCGCAGTGGCCGGCAGCATCATCAGCCCCACCGCCATCAGCGTGCCGAGCGCCTGAAAGCCGCCGACCAGATTGAGCACCAGCAAGACCAAAAACAAACCGTGCACCCACGCACCGGTGTGGCCGAGGTGGCGCAAAAAACCGGGATCGAAACACTCGACCACCAGCGGCCGGTAGACCAGTGCCAGCGCCAGCAAACTCACGCTGGCGATGGCGGCAATCAACATCAGCGACGCGTCGTCGACCGCCAGCACGGTGCCGAACAACACGCGCATCAAATCGACGCTGTTGCCGCGCATTGAAATGATCATCACGCCAGCGGCCAGCGCGATCAAATAGAACGCGGCGAAGCTGGCGTCTTCACGCTGCGGCGTCAGGCGCGCCACCAAGCCCGCCAGGCCCGCCACCGCGATGGCCGCCACGAAGCCGCCGATGCTCATCGCCCACAGTGAAAAACCGAACATCACGAATGCCAGCGCCGCGCCGGGTAGCAACGCGTGGGCAATCGCATCGCCGACCAGGCTCATGCGGCGCAACACCAGCAGCACGCCGATCGGGCCGCAGCTCAGGCCCAACGCCACACACGCGACCAGCGCGCGGCGCATGAAACCGAATTCGACAAACGGCTGGATCAGCAGCGCGTGCAGCGACAGCGTGTGCGGCAGCTGCTGCGCTGCGGCTTGTGCCAGCTCGATGCTCATGTCGATGTTGCGGTGGCGGTGGCGGTGGCACCGCACCAGTCGGCATGCTCATCCCACTGCTCGGCCATTTGTTGTGCGCGCATCAGGTGCTGCGGCACCAGCACTGAAGCAGTCGGTCCGTGGGCAACGCATTCGCGCGCCAGCAGCAAAGTGTGTGGAAAGTGCGCGGCTACCTGTGTCAGATCGTGCAGCACCGCGATCACGGTGCGCCCTTCGGCGTGCCACTGCTGCACCAGCCGCATCAGGTCGGTGGTGGTGCGGGTGTCGATCGCGTTGAACGGCTCATCGAGCAACACCACCGGCGCGTCTTGCACCAGCACGCGGGCGAACAGCACGCGCTGAAATTGGCCGACCGACAACTCGGCAATCAGCCGCGTCTCAAAACCTGCCAGGCCCACCGCGGCAAGCGCGCGCAGCGCCGCATCCCGCTGCGCCGCGTTGGCACCGCGCAGCCAACCGATGCGTGGCCACGAGCCCAACATCACCACATCCAGCACGCCGAGCGGAAAGCTGCGGTCGATGCCCGATTGCTGCGGCAAGTAGGCCAGCGCGTTGCGCGGCAAACCGCCACTGTCGACGCGGCCGGTGGTCGGCTGCACGCGGCCGGTCAACGCGTCGAGCAGCGAACTTTTGCCTGCACCATTCGGGCCGATCACCGCCGTCAACGAGCCCGGCTCAAACCGGCAACTGAGGTGGTGCACCGCCGGATGCTGGCGGTAGCTGACGGTGAGGTCATCGACCGCAATGGCCGGTGGCGCGGCCTGTGCAACCGCCGCGCTGGGTCGGCCTCGGGCATGGACGTCGTTCGTGGCGGTGCCTGTAGCGGTGCTCATGGCGTGCCCGCCAGCGCCCACGCCACCGCCGCCCACAACCACGCCATCAACACCGCCGCACCCGCCAGTCGCCAAACCGCCGAGGCCATCAGCAAGCTGGCCAGCGGCTTTGGCTGCTCGTGTGGCTGTGCGTGCGAGTGCGCATGTGATTGCGTACTGGCCCCCGCCGCGTCGTGCAGATGGTTTTGGGCAGCGCTGTGTGAACGACGCGGCGAATGGCCGTGCGACGCGGTGTGCTGGTGCGCGGGCTCGTGCTCGTGCAAGTGGTTGTCGCCGTGGCTGTGGTCGTGGTCAGCCGACGGCGAGTCCGGCCGCGCAATCGACATCGACGGCTCGGTCTTCACGTGGCACTGCCCGTGGCGCAACCGGCGCAGCGGCCGCGCAGCGTCAGGTCGTGGTGCTGCACCTCGAAGCCGGGTGGTGCCAGGTCGTTCATCGAACCGGGGCAGGCATGGATCGGATACACCCGGTCGCATTGCACGCACAGAAAGTGGTGGTGGTGATCGTGGTGGTTGCTGCTGTTGTTATTGTTTACGCCATGGCCATGGCCATGGCCGCGGCCGCGCTGGCCCGTGCGCGCAATGGCGCTTTGCGTATCGGTGCGCGTATCAGTGCGCCTGTCAGTGCGCATGTCGGTGCGCGTGTCGGCATCGGCACCGGCAAAGCGCCCCTTCGCCGACATCGCACTTTGCTTTTTCGCGTGCGCGTCAAGGCCCAAGCCTGGGCTCGAAGGCGCGGTGTTCAATCGGTTCGACGCCGCCACAGCCCGCGGTGCAGTTGTAGTTGCAGTAGCGGTCGCGGTCGCGGTCGCGGTCGCGGTCGTGGCCATGGCCGTGACCGCGGCGGTCATCGTCACGGCGGTCGCGCCAGCCCGGGTGTTCGCGCACGTAGCGCTCACGCACCCACTGCTCCTGCACGAAGTAGACCGGCTGGCCGCAGGCGGCGTAGCGGCCGCAGTGCTTGCTCCAGTTCTTCTGGTGACCGGGCGGCACGTAGAGGTAGATCGGCCGGCGGTCGACCACCACGCGCGGCCGCTCGATCAGCACCGGCTGCGCGTAAACCACCGCCGGCTGCGGGAAGTTGCCGATGTCGACCCGGCCGTAGACGCCCGGCTGGTTGATGCCGATCGACACGCCGACGTTGGTTTCGGCGTGGGCGCCGGCTGCGGCGGCAGCCAGCGCGGCGGCGAGGGCGAGACTCAAGAGCGATTTCATGAATGTTCTCGGGGAGCGGTGGGGGCGAACCTTACCCGCAACCTAACGACCGCGATGCGCTTGGCGACGACGCCGCTGGCGATCATGTGGCAGGCTTTACGTTCCGACACGCCTCAGCGCCCCGGCGCCACCATCCGCTCGCTGGCCCAGCGCAGCAGGTCGAGCCACATCTGGCGGGTTTCGGCCTCGTTCGGCGCCGAGGTCGAGCTGGCGAGTTCGATCGTGACCACCGGCACGCCTTTTTGCACGCCGCCATAGTAGCCGAGCGAGCCGGGGAAGACGCCGACGCGGTCGAGGAACAGCCGGCCGAGCCGCTGCGGCGGCACGCGCGGGCCGTCGTAGTCGAGCACGCCGTAGGGCGCATGCACGCTGACGATCAGGTCGGGCTTCCACTTCTCCATGGTTTGCTGCACGAAGCGAGTCTCCGGCTCCGACAACGCCGCCTTGCCGGGGAATCGCCGCGGGTCGCGCTCGGTCTGCTTGACCCAGTACTGCGGTGCTTCCTGGGCCCAGCGCGGGGTCGGAAAGTTGCGGTTCAGGTCGACGCCGCGCGCGTTGACGCGGGTCGGCTGCTTCTGCATCAGCCCGTCGGGGTTCAGCGCCGGCACGAAGCGCCAGTCCATGCCGCCCGGCGTGCTGCTGGCGAGCGCGATCCAGTGGAAGGCGAGCGAACTCGACGACAACTCGTCGCCGTGGATGCCGCCCAGCACCAGCACTTTCGGGCGTGGCTTGGCGTCGGCGTCGGCCGCATCGCCGGCAGGCGCGACCACGTCGCGCTGGTAGATCGGAAAGCCGTTGACCGACTTGGTGCCCGACGGCTTGAGCGCGGCGGCTTCGCACATCGCTGCGGTGACGCGCGGCAGCGGGCGGGCCAGGGTCCGACAATCGGCGCTTTGCGCCAGCGCGGGCAAGGCGCTGAGGGTGGTGAGGAGCGAGACGAGGGTGGTGCGCAAACGGCGGGAGGGAGTATTCACCGAAGCGATTCTAGGGCCGACCCTATGATGGCCGAATGAGCGAAGCGCAGCCAGCCGCACCGGCCACC